>JACRNF010000077.1 GCA_016219355.1 Chlamydiota bacterium
TCATGGTGGTGAGCCGTTCATCCAGCTCCTTTCCAATTTTAGCAATCTCTTTAGCGTTCAAAGCCACACTTTCTTGCTTCCAAGAATAAGCCACCGCCTTTAAAATGGCAATCAAAGTTGTCGGAGCAGCTAAAATAATATTATTTAAGGCCGCTTCTTCTAATAGATTAGGATCAGCTTGCAAAGCCGAGCTAAAAAAAGCCTCAGACGGCAAAAATAAAATCACATATTCTGGAGAAGAGTCAAAAAATTTGTGATATTCTTTGCTGGAGAGCTCTTTTATATGCTTTTTGATTTGGGAGGCGTGCTCTTTTAATTTTAAAAATTTTATCCCTTCATCTGTGATATCCATAGACTCTAAATATGCATCCAAAGGAGTTTTGGCATCAATTACAATTTGCCTATTTCCCGGAAGGTTGATCACCATGTCAGGCCTTAGAGTTATTCCCTCTTGCGTTTGAGAGGGCTGCTCAAAAAAATCGCAGTTATTTAACATCCCGGATAGCTCTAGTACCCTTTTTAAATGAAGCTGGCCCCATGAACCTCGAGTATTATGAGATCTTAAGGCATTGCTTAAATTGACGGCTTCTTTGCGAAGGATATTTTCAGAGTTAAGCAGACTTTCAATTTGTTTGGATAAGCCACTATAACTTGATTCTCTTTGCTTTTCTAAAGCTCTACTATATTCATCTATCTTGTTTAAAGACTCTTTTACAGGATTTAAAATGTTTTCAATAGCCTGATGTTTATTTTCCAGCTCCCCTTTGATTCCTTCTTGATACTTATCCATGACAATTTTAGCTACATCTAAAAATGAGCGGGAATTTTTTTCCATAACATCAAAAGAAAGGCTCTTAAAAGTATCGCTCATCTTTTTTTGAGTTTCCAAAAGAAACTGTCTAATGAAAAAAAAGGCAATTAAAATTCCAATTACAATTAGAGCAATAATCATTTTGATGCCTATTTGTCATCTTCAAATTCATCAGGATCGGGCTCAAAATCTTCTAAAGTTTTTGATTTTTTGCCAGCAATGAGCCTTATAATCGAGAGAATTAAAGCCACAATAATATATACCCAAGATACAAAAAACAGGACCAGTGCAAAATAATTGAAAACACCATACAAAATAGCAATGGCTATAATCACGGTAAAAAAAGCCAGGTGAAAAGAAGGCACTCTAAAATGAAGTCCCTTTAATGATGGAAATTTCAAATGGCTGACCATCAAATATCCTAAAAATACCATAATGCAAATCAAACTAATGGTTTTGGCCAGATCAGAAATGAAAAAATAATGATTAAGATCGGGGCTTAATAAGAAAAGATTGGCTGATACCGCAGCAATGGCTGCAGCAGGAATCGGAAGGCCGGTAAAGTTTTTCTTTTGAAGAGTCATCTCCACAAGATTACCTTTGACTTCGGCCGATTTAATATTAAAACGGACAAGTCTTAAAACGCCGCATAGAGAAAAAACCATGGCGCCGCTTGCCGCTAAAAATGAAAAAACCGTTCCATGTTGTAATGAGAGGGTCTTTAAAAGCAAAACAGAAGGAGCCACCCCGAAGGAAATTGCATCCGACATGGAATCGAACATGAAACCGAATTGACTTTCCGCATGAAAAGCCCTAGCTACAGCTCCGTCAATAAAATCGGCAAAAGCCGCCAAAAGTAGTAAAAGAGACGATTTTAAAACCATTTCATAGCTTCCCATTCCAGGTTCGACCATGTTAACTTTAAAAATAACAAAAAGCCCGCAGGCAAGACCAAAGGCTGTAATGCTATTTGGCACTAAGTATATTTGCTTCATAAACACCTCACAATCAACTTAAAGATACCATACCTAAAAATCTTTTCAAACAAAATAGAGTCTCTCATGATCATCAGTTAAAAATTGCAAAAAATCACCCTGAGATCTATAAAGAAAATTAAGGAGAACATGCCATGCTTGATGATGAGACTAAGCCTTTTACACAAAGCAACTTAAGCCAAAAACAAAAACAACTGGACCTCTTGATGCAAGAGTTGGATGTGATTGATCAGGAAAAAATTTTGATAAATCAAAGGATCGATACTATTAAAGAATTTTTAAAACAGCTCCCCTCCACCGATTCTCAATATGTTATCTATGAAGATCAAGTTGAGATCGATCGGATCGCGCTTGATGAAATTATTACACGCCAAGAGTCGCTTAGCGATAAAATAAAAGAGATTAACAATCAGTAGCTTGATAATTATATATTATTATTTATTGACAACTAAATAATTATTAATTATAAATAAGAATATAAGGTAATTGTTGAGGTTAATCATGACTAAAATTCCCACCAAAAAAATTTTAATGTCCCAGTTTTCAAAAATGAAAAAGAAAATTGATCAAATCTGCGCTAAAATCAAAAAAGATGCCATGAAACATGCGGGTAAAAGAACTATCCTAAAAGAAAAAAAAGAACTTTTATTGCTCGTTGGCGAATGTAATTTTATCTCTAAAGAATTGGCAAAATTTCATAAAAAACATCGATAGAGAATTTTTGCCTCGCAAAAAATCTTTATCTGCCCTAACTTTATAGAATAAAAATCTAAAAAAGTTAGGGTATTTTTTTCATGAAATATAAAATTGGTACAATCTACAAAAGTTTTAAGGTTACAAAATATTTAAAAATTGAAGAAATCCAAGTTGAACTGCTTGAGCTGACCCATTTACCGACTAATGCCAAGGTAATTCAGATTGCAAATAACGATGATGAAAACCTCTTTGCCCTCTCTTTTCAAACCCTCCCCTCCTCTTCAAACGGAGCAGCCCATATTTTAGAGCACACAGCCCTCTGCGGCTCTAAGAAATTTCCGGTAAAAGATCCTTTTTTTTCAATGCTTCGAAGAAGCTTGCACACCTTTATGAACGCTTTTACCGGCCATGATTTTACTAGCTATCCTGCCGCTTCTCAAATTGAAAAGGATTTTTACAATTTACTTTCGGTATACCTAGATGCCGTTTTTCATCCCAATTTGAATGAACTTAGTTTTTTACAAGAAGGGCACCGACTTGAATTTTTAAATCCTTCAGACCCTAAAAGCCCTTTAACCTTCAAAGGGATTGTTTATAATGAAATGAAAGGCTCTTTAGCTTCAGCCGAAAACAGGCTTTCCCATAAAATGCTGGAGCTTTTAACCCCGGATCTTCCCTATGCATTTAACTCAGGTGGAGATCCTAAAGATATTGTAAAATTAAGCTATCAGGATTTGCTTAATTTTCATGAAAAATTTTATCATCCTTCAAGATGCCTTTTCTTTTTTTATGGCAATATCCCCTTAGAAAAAAATTTGGATTTCATTTCTGAAAATGCATTGCAAGGGGTAAAAAAACAAAAGCCCTTGCCACCTATTAAAAAACAAAAAAGGTTTTTAGCACCCAAATCATTCATTGCTTATTACCCTTTGACAAACCAAGAAAATCTGGAAAATAAATGTTTTATATCCTTTGGATATTTAACTACAAATGTTAAAAACCAAGAGGAGCTTTTGGCCTTAACTTTACTAGATAACGTTTTAATGGGAACCGATGCCGCCCCTTTAAAAAAAGAGATATTAAAATCTGGACTTTGTAAAGACGTTGAAAGCTCATTAGACCTGGAAATGAGTGAAATTCCTTATATCTTTACCTGCAAAGATGCTTCCTTAAAAAACAAAGACCTTCTATTTAACTTAATACAAACAACCCTAAAAAAAATTGTTAAAGATAAAATTCCTCACCATCTGATTGAAGCATCGCTGCATCAAATAGAGTTTTCAAGGACCGAAATTGCTTCTGATGGATATCCTTATGGCCTTATTTTGTTTTTTAGATCAGCCCTTGCCGAGCAACATGGCTGTAAACCTGAAAATTCCATGCTTATCCACTCTCTTTTTAACTCTTTAAGAAAAAAGCTTAAAAATCCAAACTATTTGTCCAATCTGATCAATAAGTACTTACTTAAAAATAAACATCTTGTAAAACTTACCTTTATACCAGATACCGCTTTAGAGAAAAAAGAAAATGACGAAGAACAAGAACGGCTTGCAAAAATTAAAAAATCACTATCTCAAAAACAGACCGAAAAAATTTTACAAACAACTCTATCATTAAAAAAATACCAAGAATCTTTGGAACATGCATCTTTAGACTGCCTGCCTAAACTTCAATTAAGCGATGTCCCTCAAAAGATCAAAGATTATCCTTTAAAAGAAGAAAAGTTTAATAATCTAACTGTTTTTCAACACAACTGTTTCACCAACGATATTATCTATGCTGACCTCCTGTTCGACCTTCCCTACATTGCTCAAGAGGAGCTTTCTTTTCTTTCCTTATTTTCTTTGATTTTAACTGAAGTTGGATCTGGTAATAGAAACTATCAATCTAACTTAGAATTTATTCAAGCCCATACCGGAGGTATCCATAGTTATATTTCTTTAAATGTTCAAGTGGACAATCCCAATGATTTAAAGCCCTCTTTTGCCATAAGGTCAAAAGCTTTAAAAAGAAATGTCCAAGAGCTTTTTCAGCTTCTCAAAGAGACCGCTGATAGTCCCATTTTTGATGATCCTGCTAGGATAAAAGAGCTTTTGCTGCAACATTATACCTCTTTGGAAAACAACTTAAATAAAAATGCAATGCGCTATGCAGCAAACCTTTCGTTATCAAGTTTAAATATTCCATCTTTTATCGGTAGTCGATTATCGGGCTTGGATTATTATCTCTTTTTTAAAAGCTTTATTCAAGATTTGGATGTCAAGCTCCCTTCCATCATTGCCTCTCTCAATACACTCAAACAAAGAGTTCTTTGCCAAGAAAACTGCCATCTTGTTCTTGGCTGCGATGATGAGTTATATAAATATATTAAAAAACATAACTTTTTTGCCCTTTCAGAGCTTAAATTAAAGAAATCCTCTGCTCTGTGGAAAAGTGATTATAAAATCGATCCAACCGAGTCCCAAGCAAGAATTATTTCTTCTCCGGTAGCATTCAACAGCGTAGCTTGCAAGGCTATAGGGTATACTCATGAGGATGCTCCGGCTCTTTTAATAGCGGCAAACCTGTTTGACAATGTTGTTTTACACAAAAAAATCAGAGAAGAGGGAGGGGCTTATGGAAGCTCGGCAAACTATACCCCCATCTCTGCCACATTTAACTTTAGTTCCTATAGAGATCCTCACATATCTTCCACAATTAATGCCTTTGATTTAGCTATCAAAACCATTTTAGAGGGTATTTTTACAAGTTCTGATTTAGAAGAAGCAAAGTTAGAGGTAATTCAACATTTGGACGCTCCATTATCTTTTGCGACAAGGGCTATTACCGCCTATTCTTGGAAAAGAACCAAAATTACTACTGCTTTAAGGGAAAAGTTTAGACAAAAAATTTTACTCGCTTCAAGAGAAGATATCATTAAAGCAGCGCTATTTATAAGCGATAAAATTAAAAATAACATACACATTACCTTTGCTGGCAAAGAATTGTTAGAAAAAGAAAAATCTTTATTAAAAAATCTGAAAATTTTTAAAATTTAAGATTGGATAATTTTTTATTTATATTCACAAAAACATGAAATATAATGATACCTTTATCTTAAGGAGGTTTTGTCATGCAACGTTCATTTTTTTTAATTTTAACCACTTTTTTTCTTTTCAATATTAATCAACTCTCATCCCAAGAAAAATGTGACTGTTCCAAAAGGTTTACAAAGGTTGCCAAACAAGCAACACCAGCAGTAGTTTTTATTAAATCAGAGCTAACATCAGGTAACGCCAATGTAAGATCGCAAGAAAATTATGATAATCCTTTTGATTATTTTAATGATGAGTTCTTCAAGCGTTTTTTCGGTGGACGAGGCAATAATCAATCACAAGTTATCGGTGGGTCCGGCTTTATAACAACCCCTGATGGATACATCATAACAAATAATCATATGACCAAAGATGCAACAAAAATAACTGTAACTTTAAATAGCGGCGAAGAATATGAGGCTAAAGTTATAGGCTCGGATCCTAGGACGGATCTTGCGGTTATAAAAATCGATGCCAAAGATTTGCCAATTTTAAAGTTTGGCAATTCCGACACTTTAGAAGTTGGCGAGGAGGTTGTTGCCATTGGCAGCCCATTTGCATATCAAGCAACCGTGACAACAGGCATTGTTAGCGCTAAAGGTAGACAAGATTTAAACATCATAGACCTTGAAGATTTTATTCAAACGGACGCCGCTTTAAATCCTGGTAATTCAGGAGGGGCTCTTTTAAATTTAAACTCTGAGGTAATCGGAATCAACACAGCCATTGCAAGCCAAACCGGCGGTTATATGGGCATTGGTTTTGCCATTCCTAGTAACATGGCTAAATATGCTGTTCACCAAATTATAGCAAACGGCAGCGTCCAAAGAGGCTATCTTGGCGTCAGTTCTCAAAAAATTGATAAAAATATGGCCGAAGCTTTTGGTTTAAACAAAACCGAGGGGGCCTTGGTAGCTGATGTAATTAAAGACTCGCCTGCCGATAAAGCTGGCATCAAGCAAGGTGATATTATTATCGCCTGCAATGGTCAACCTATCAAAAATGGACTAACATTCAAAAATGATATTGCACAAATGGCGCCGGATACCAAAGTAAAACTGACCATTTTACGAAACGGCAAAAAACAAGAAATTAACATTGTGCTAGGAACCTTCCCTTCCGAGCAGACCCATAAATCGATGGAGCTTGGCATCGAAGTGTCAAACCTTAAAGATGTCTCCATAGAGATTTTACAAAGATATAATTATAACCAAGGTATGGAAGGGGTGATCATCACCGCAGTAAAATATGGCTCTTTAGCTGAAAAAGCGGCTTTAAGACCCGGCATGCTGATATTGCAAGTCAATCAACAAAAAGTATCCAATGTTCAAGAGTTTAATGCAGCTATGCAAGAGGCTCCAAATAAAAAACATACATTACTTTTGGTCCGATATCAGAATATCACCAATTTTGTCACTATCAAGACAAAATAATACTTTTTAACAACAGAATGAGAAAGCTCATTCTGTTGTTTTTTTGATAAAGACTTTGAACTCTTCACTCTCTCTGACATTATCAAAGAACTTTTCTAAGATAATTTCTTCAAAATTTACATGGCCATACTCATGGGCCGTTTGAAGCCAGCCTCCAGCAAAAGTGGGCTGCTTTAATTCACCATAAGCCCTGGCATTATTTAAAGCCACCTCTTCAGTAGGAAGATATTTATAACAATTAGAGCCAAGCTCAGTCACGAGTTCATAATTTTTTTCTTCAAATGCCAATTTATGCAATAAACAAGCCGCTTCATCGGTAAGTTTATCTTTGATAGATAGCAACAAGTTATAAGACTGAAGATTATTTTTATCCTCATATTCAATTAAAGCCAAATAATGGGTTGCAGCGATAAATAAGAGTCCCTCTTTAGTCTTATGCCTTATGTCCTCAAAAATCTTTTTAGCTTCATCTTTTTTTCCATCTTCGAAGAGGACCTCTCCTTGTCTTAACTCGTCAGCATTTACCTCTTTTCTATCAAATGAAGAAAGATTTTTTGCTTTTTTATACATATCAAAACTTTGAAAGGCAAAAAGAAAAAATAAAGAGCCCATTAAAATGTTTTGCGCTGCAAAGAAAAATAACGCTGTCAATAAAGCTAAAACAAGACTAACAATTAATGATATCTTAAACCCTTTTACCCCTAAAAAAGCTTCCAAAGCGATTCTCAATAGCTGACCTCCATCTAAAGGAATAATGGGAACCAAATTTAAAACACTCCAGATAAAGTTTACAAATTGTAAAATTTTTATGGTGTTTAAAAGTAGAGGATTCGTAATTTGATCTATCCAAAGAAGCGCGCTCATCAGTCCGAATAAAATGAGTCCAAACACAGGACCGTTTAAAACAATTAAAAATTGCTGGCCGAAATTAAGGTTTTTTCCTTCATAAGAGGTAAGTCCACCCAAAGCTACAAGTTGTATCCTTGGCTTTTGTTTAAAGGCCATGGCCATCAAGGCATGTCCGAGCTCATGAAATAATACCGAAACAAAAATTATAAATATCCAGATAGCCATCCCTAAAATATTAGGGCTCATCATCCAACCAATTAAAGCAGCAAAAACCCAAAAAAAAGGATGGATCATAATTGGTATTTTCTTCGAAATTACTAGCATAGCTCTCTTCTTTTGTTTAATTTCCTTATGTGATATATTATTTTTATAATCAACAAAATTTGTAACATGTTTGATTTTTTTAAATCTAAACTTAAAAAAGTAGTTTCAGCCTTTGGCAAATTTAAATTTGCCTTAGGAGCCAAACTTAAAAGCCTCTTTTCCAAAAAGATAGATGAAGCTAGCTACCAGGAACTGGAAAAAACTTTCTATGAGGCCGACCTTGGCGCAAAATGCTCGATGGAACTTGTTGAAAAAATTAAAGAGCTTTTAAGAAAAAATCCTGAAATGAGCTCTAATGAGCTCTTATTAGAAATCAAAAAAGAGCTTTTATCGGTAATTGTTGAGCCGCAAGAGTTAGCCTTAAAAAAACCCCATGTTATCATGATTGTGGGAGTAAACGGCAGCGGAAAAACTACCTCTATCGTCAAATTAGCCAATTTTTACAAAAAACAGAATAAAAAGGTGCTCTTAGTTGCCGCAGATACATTTAGGGCAGCAGCTGTTGAACAATTGGATGCCTGGGCCAAAAGATTGGACATCGATATCGTAAAGTCTCAAATTAAGGCCGACCCTTCCTCTGTTGTATTTGACGCCTTATCCAGCGCCAAAGTTAAAGGTTATGATGTAGTCTTGATTGATACAGCAGGAAGATTGCATACCAAGACAGACCTTATGCAAGAGCTAGAAAAAATTAAGCGGGTGGCAAATAAAGTTGTAGAAGACTCCCCCAATGAAACTATCTTGATTTTAGATGCCACAATCGGCCAAAATGCCTTAGACCAAGCTAAAATTTTTAATTCTTTTACCCCAGTTTCTTCGATTTTGTTAAGTAAGCTAGATGGCACCGCTAAAGGTGGCATTGTCATTGCTGTCCAAAAAGAACTAAAAATTCCCATTAAATGGGTTGGAATTGGAGAAACCGTAGAAGACTTGGCCCCTTTTGAAAAAGAAGAATTTATCAACGCCCTTTTAGATCTTTGAAATTTAAGCATATTTTTTTTTCAATTTGTGGTATAAAAAAGCTGCAATCTAGATTAGGGAAAAGATGAGCCTACAAAAAAAATATCAGCTGCTTCTTCAAGATACCATCCAACACCTAAAAGAAACCACAGACCAATTTATTTTTAGCGATAGCGAAACTTTTTCTCTTTTCAAAGATCATATCACCCTAAAACCCCATTTATCTTTGCCAAAACTTCAGGCCCCCAAACCTAACCCATTTTTTAAACCTATCCCAAAACCTAAAGAAGAACCTCCCAAAATCACTCCTCCATTAGAACCCAAAGAAATCAAGCCTTTAGAAAAAGCTGTAACCAAAGAGCCTGAGCAGAAAATTAACATAGCAGAAGATAGTTTTGAAGATCTAAAAAAAATCGTGGGTAAAATTGCTCCAAATTTAGCTATTCAAAATCCCTTGGACGATAAGAAAGCAAAACAGTTATCTCAAAAATGGAAAGTAAACAATGAAGTTTTCCCCATCAGTGTTCTAGCTTACAAAGAAGATGAAAGGACGTATAAATTTTTAATAGAGCTATCTAAAGCTTTAGATGTTTGTTTTTATCCTTCCAAGGTTGTCTTTGCCTATCAACTAGAAAAAGAAAATCAATGGGACATTTTTTTATCCTCTAAAGAATTAAAAATGATCATCGCGCAAACCTACATGATCGCTGAGCTAAATAATTTAAGGGGTTTTTATAAAGAGTTTCCTCAAGAAAGGACCTCATTTTTAAAAGAAGTCCCCCTCTTTTTAATGGCCGACGCTCATCTATATTTAAAAGAACCGTTATTAAAGCCCTCTTTATTTAAAACCTTAAAACAAAAAATCAGCACGATAAATGGATAGCATAGCAGAGGTAATCTTAGAAAATAATATTGATAAGCCTTTAGACTATTTAGTTCCAAAGGCCATGCAAGAATTAATTAAAGTGGGCCATATTGTAAAAGTGCCCCTCAGAGGAGTCTTAAGGACCGGCTATGTTCTCTCTTTAAAAAAAGAGCAAGCGGCTCCCTCAATTTTACCCATAGAGACAATCGAGGATAGAAGCATACCGGAAGAACTTTTAAATTTAGCCGAATGGATGAGTAAATATTATTGCATCAATCTATCCAAGATCTTTAAATTTTTAATGCCCATTTCTATTCGAGAGAACGTTTTGCCTAAAATGCAGATTTTTTTAACTGCTCAAAAAACCAAAAAAGAACTTTTGGCCCTGCATCAAGAGCTTTTACTTACATCTGCTTCCCAAGCAAAAGCTATTGAGCAATTTCTTAAAGCCCAAAAAGGGCTTTTTTTAACAGAGCTTTTAGAAAAAGAGATTTCTAAAAGTGTGATCGATGCCTTAATTAAGAAAAACATAATATCTAGCCAAAAAATAATTAAAGAGCAAAGCGATCTTTTATTAAATGAGGATTTTTTTTCCACAAAGCCAAAAACCTTAAGTTTAGAACAAGAAAATGCTTTAAATAGCGTTAGCCAAAGTTTGCAATCTAGCCGATTTAATGTGCATCTTCTCTTTGGAGTAACCGGCAGTGGAAAAACAGAAATATATCTCCAAGCCATACAACAGGCCCTGGACATGAATAAAGGGACGATAATGCTGGTACCGGAGATTGCCCTTACTTCTCAGACCATTGAAAGGTTCAAGGCCCGTTTTAAAGAAAAAATCGCCATTATCCATCATAAAAGAAGCGCCGGAGAAAGGTCTAAAGATTGGCAAAGCATGCTCAGCGAAGAGGCTAAAATCGTTATTGGAGCAAGATCTGCAGTGTTTAGTCCTATGCCTAATTTAGGCCTTATCATTGTAGATGAAGAGCATGACTCATCATATAAGCAACAAGAAGAAGCCCCTGCCTATAACGCTAAAAACATTGCTATTGTTAGAGCAAAAATTGCAAATGCAACCGTAATTTTAGGAAGCGCCACTCCCTCTATTGAAAGTTATTTTAATGCCAAAAAAAATAAATATATCTTAAATGAGCTAACTCAAAGGCCCAATAATAGCTCTCTTGCCAAAGTGCACGTTATCGACATGAAAACTGAAATGCAAAAAAAGGGAGGCTTTACCTATTTTTCAGAAGAGCTGCTTTCAAAAATCAAAAATCGCTATGATCTTGGAGAGCAAACCCTATTATTTTTAAACCGAAGAGGTTTTAACACCTCACTTATTTGCACCAATTGTTCAAATGTTTTTAAATGTTCCTCTTGCGATGTTGCCTTAACTTTTCATAAGCGGGAAAATTATTTATCCTGTCATTTATGCGGTTTTAAAATTGCAACTTATCATCAATGCCCCTCTTGCCATTCTTTAGAGCACATTAAATACCAGGGATTTGGAACAGAGCATGTTGAAGCATCTTTACATGCTATTTTTCCCACCATTAGAACCTTAAGAGCGGACAGGGACACAACACAAACCAAACATGGCCATGAGATCTTATTTAAACAATTTAGAGCAGGCAAAGCTGATGTCTTAGTTGGTACCCAAATGATTGTCAAAGGTCTTCACTTTCCATCGGTGACGCTCGTTGGCATCTTAAACACCGACGGAGCTTTGAATATTCCCGACTTTAGATCATCGGAAACTGTGTTTCAGCTTCTAACCCAAGTCGCAGGAAGATCGGGCAGAGAAGAACTTCAAGGAGAAGTTATCATTCAAACCTTTATGCCTGAGAATGAAACTATTTTGCTTGCAAAAAACCAAGATTTTAAAAGTTTTTATAGTTCTGAGATTGAAAATCGAAAACTATTTAACTATCCCCCATTTACCAACATGATAAAATTGGTTTTTTCATCCAAAGATGAATCTAAGACTGCGATGATCGCAGAAGACTTTAGAAAAATCCTGGTCCAGAATTTAAGCTCTGAAGATACCATTCATCCGGTGATTGCCTGCGGCAGGGCCAAGGTCAAAGACCATTTTCGTTTTCAATTTCTAATCCGAGGGAAAAGGACCCTTTCTCTTTGCTCTGCCATTGAAAAAACCAAAAAGCAAATAAACTTAGGGTCAATCCATCTTTTTATAGATGTAGACCCTATTTCTACATTTTTTTAAGATCTTCTAAAATCATTTCCAAATCGTTTTCATGATCGATTTCATCTTTTATGATATCTAGCGCCAAATGAAAAGTTACAGGATCTTTTCTATCGGTTAATTTTAAAATCTTGTTATAAGTTACAATTGCGCATCTTTCCCCTCTTAAATTTTGATTGACAATGGGAATAATGGCGCTATCTACCGGAGCTTCAAATTTGCAATTGGCCAGTTTAAACCAGTCTTTGGGATCTAAAATTAAAGTGCCATCGAGTTCCATAATTCTATCGGCGAGCTTAATAGCATGTTTATATTCATCATCAGCGTGCTCTTGCAGCTCTTTTTGGACTCTTTCTCTTAAAATCCCTTCTACTTGTCTTGCGCCCACCCAATATTGGTAAAAGGCAAGCCATTCATCTGCTAAAGCCTGATTTAAAAGCTTGATTAGAGTTTGAACATTTAATCCTACAATTTTTTTAGTTGTAAGGCCCATTTTTGTATACCTCATATATGTTACATCTAAGTCCTACTATAAAATAGTTTTTTTAAAAAACAAGTATTTAAGTCAACTTTTAATATTATTTTGCTTGTATTTCTATGAGACAGAACTCTTTAACAAAAGAGACTTGAATAATATCGACACTTGTCCATTAGGAAAGTGCTTAAGATTGGGTTTTCCGATTATGTAAATGTGTGAAAAATGTAGCAATAAGAGCAATAATTCTATCCAAAGAAAATTAGATATAATTATTCAAACAGATCGGCATGAGTCCCGGTTCTAACAAAATAGATTCGTTCGCTATCCTTCTTGTAGATCAGAAGCCAATCCGGTGTAATATGACATTCGCAATATCCAACGAAATTGCCTTTTAGTTTGTGGTTGCGATGTTTTTCCTCTAATGGCTTTTCGTTAATTAAGTCTTCCATAACATCCTTGATTTTAGACATATCTAGGCCACGTTTTTTAGCTTTCTTAAGTTCTCGCTCAAACAATCGAAGAGAGACAGGTATTAGCATTAGATCCCCAGCTTACGAAAAAAATCTTCAGCATTTTTAGCTTCGACCAGATCTTTTCCTTTTTCAACGCTTTCTATAGCTTTTATAGTTTTCACATTTGGCGTATTTTTGCTATACAGATTCCCATGAATCCATTCTGCCACAATCTCTCGCATGCTTTTACCTAGAACAGCCGCAAGAGCTTTAAGACGTTTATGGTCTTCAGCAGGCAGGTCTATGGTCATACGGGATAGATTACTTTTTGTAGACATTATCTTCTCTCCTTTCTTTTCATTATACCAGATTTAAAGATTTAAAGAAATAAAAACTTTTTAATGCGTTGCCCTAGATAGCTTCTTTTAAAGAAAAACATCTCATTACACGCATAGCAGCTTTACAGGCCTCATTCACTTTCACTGGAGATTTTTCGGTCAATGATCTGAGCACTTCAGATAGTCAAAATACAAAATTTCACCCTAAGAAGTAGAGGTCGGCGGAGTTTCTAGAGTGATGTTGACCGTAAAAGTGAATGAGGACAGAGCCCTCGCGAATCTAGCCATAATTAAAGCATTGTAATACAGAGATTTACGTTAACTTTAAAAATAACGCGACTATAATATTTAGTTTTTACTTGCATATTCTTTCGAAAAACGACAGAATATGATTATGAAAACTATACGAGATTATATTCTTTATCTGATGTCTAATGGGAAAAATTTTTTTTCAAAGAAGGAAGCTTTGTCCACATTAGATCTAAATCAAAATCAATTCTATCTTCAAGTTAGAAGATTATATGAAAAAAAAGCCATTAAGAATCTAGTACATGGTTTTTATATGATTATTCCTCCGGAATACCGTCATCTTGGATCTTTGCCGCCTCATTGGATCGTTGATCCTTTAATGAAATATCTCAATTACGATTATTACATCGGTCTTCTAAGCGCTGCTTCCCTATATGGTGCAACTCATCAGCAACCAATGACGTTTCAAGTAGTTACAGATAAACAGATGAGGCCTATTAAACTTGGGAGAGTCCGTATTGAATTTCATTGCTACAAGGATTGTTCATTAGCAGTCAAAGAAAAAATTACCCTTCCCACAGGTTACGCTAACATCTCTACCAAAGAACAAACGTTAGTTGATTTAGTCCGTTTCCATTCGGTTTGCGGTTACTTGAGTAATGTTGCAATTATTATTCGCGATTTGGGCGAAACCTGCACCCCTGAGGCATTAACTCAGGTGATTAAATCAGAAAAAATGAAGTCGGTTCTTCAACGGTTGGGTTACATCCTAGAATTGGTAGGTTTTCCTGATCTAGCTAAAGTCGTTGAACATGAACTAACAAAAAGACGAGTGTATGAAACGCTTCTTAAGCCCGATTTTTATATAAAAAAAGGAAAGCGTGTAAATCGCTGGAAACTAATTATCAATGATACTTTGGAGATTGATGAATGATACCAAGAAGTCATATTCAAGAATGGTCGAAAAACGCCCCTTGGCAAGAGCCAAGGCAGATCGAGCAAGATCTAATTATCACAAATGCTCTTTTAAAACTTTATTCTCATCCTTATTTGCGCATATCGCTTGCTTTTCGTGGAGGCACAGCTTTAAATAAGCTTTTTTTTAATCCTCCTACTCGATATTCAGAAGATATAGATCTAGTTCAAACAACAGCTGAACCGATAGGCCAGACGCTAGACTCTATTCGAAGTGTATTGGACACATGGTTAGGTGAACCTAAAAGAGGTTTTGCCAATGGTAGAATTTCTTTGATTTATTGTGTTCTAAGTGACGAAGGTTTTCCATTAAAGCTTAAAATAGAGATTAATAGCCGCGAACATTTTTCTGTACTTGGGTTTCAAGATTATCCTCTTACATGCAACTCTTCATGGTCGGCAGGGACGGTTATGATTCGAACCTTCAAAATCGAAGAGTTATTGGGAACTAAAATGCGAGCTCTCTACCAAAGGCGCAAAGGTCGCGATTTATATGACTTGTATATAGCCTTCAGAACCTTTCCAGGCCTAGATCGACAGGCCATATTGCAATGCTTTTCAAAATATCTTGCTTTTGGCGGGCATTGCATTTCCAAAAAACTTTTTTTAGAAAACATGTCTCTAAAACTCCAAAATAAGGAATTTCGGGAAGATATGATTCCTCTCTTGCCGCGTCAAAAAGAACCATTTGTTGCAGAGATTGCCTATCAACATGTTCGAGAAAATCTACTGGAATATTTGTAGCCAAATGATTGGACTGGCTTCGAGCCAAAAAAAACATGGCGCTAACCTAAAAGTTATTAAAATAATTCAATTTGTGCTATTCTATAGACAAAAAACAAACCCTATTGTCAACTGATCTATGCTGACACAGGGGGATATTCTAATACTTCATTTTCAATTGCAGCTTGAAGCATTTTTCTAGCCCCATCTTTTAGAACTTCTTCTAAGGGGCTTATTGAATTGTTTAGATTTTTAATTTCAAAATTTGTAATCATATTGTTCTTCATGAGTGTTCTCCTTTTAATTAGTTTTGGTTAACTAAAATTTTAGGATGAACACTCTTGTTTTTCAACTTTTAAAACACAACTTCTGATAATACCTCTTGACCCTGCCCTGAAGGACGTGGTTTGCCGCGCATCAGATCAAATTGAAACAAGCGAACGAACATTCTCTATTAATTCGCTATTCATATAAAAATAATTCCCACCATTGGAAAATTAAGAAAAAAGCCTGCATTTATTATTTAAATATGCTAAATTGTTAAATGTTAAATTGCCAAAAGAGCTTGGCCTTCAGACAAACATTATTTTTTAAAGGATTTTTTATGAGCATACCCCTTCCCGAATACCACAAATATGAAGATTTTCAAATCAGGACTAAAAAGCTTCATGAAATCCACGACCTTGGCCTTGATCCTTATCCTCATAAATTTTCCATTACAAACTCCCTCGGTAAAGATAGCTGGAAGGCTAATGTTATTTAGACCGATGGGCAAAAATATTTTTGGCCAGCTCCAAGATGAAACCGGCCGAATCCAAATCATGTGCACAAGAGACATTACTGCAGTTGAAGGTTATGATCCTAAAAAATCAACCGAAGAGCTTACTCCTTTTAAATTTATCGAAAAAAAACTTGATTTAGGAGACATAATTGGAGTTGAAGGAAATCTTTTTTATACACAAAAAGGTGAATTAACTATTTTGGTCAAACAATTAACCCTTCTTTGCAAAACCCTCCTCCCTCTTCCTGAAAAGCATAGCGGCATTACCGACAAAGGGGTCCTGTATCGCAAAAGATGGCTGGATTTGATCATTCATAAAGAAAGCGTCGATAGGTTTAAAGCAAGGTCAAAGATTATAAAAATTATCCGAAATTATTTAGATGAGGCCGGTTTTTTAGAAGTAGAAACCAATGTTTTACAAAACGTCTATGGAGGCGCCCAAGCAAAACCTTTTATCTCCCATATGAACGCCCTTCATCAAGACATGTTTATGAGGATTTCATTGGAGATACCACTAAAAAAACTCATTGTTGGAGGCCTTTTAAAAGTATATGAAATGGGCAAAGCATTTAGAAATGAAGGGATAGATCATTCCCACAATCCTGAATTTACCGAACTTGAAGCCTACGCTGCTTATTGGGATTATAATGATATGATGGTTTTTATAGAAAAGCTCTTTGAGTCCATTGCATTAAAAATGCATGGATCTACCAAGGTTAAAATTGCAGATCAGGAAATTGATTTTAAAGCTCCTTGGAAAAGAATTTCTATGAAAGATAGTTTGAAAATTTACGCTAACATCGATGTTGATAATTTAACACCAGAGCAAATGAAACAACAACTTATAACAGAAAAGCATTTTGATCCCAAAACTTTAAAGGATGCAAAAAAAGGAGAGCTTATTGCCGAGCTTTTTGCACAATATGTTGAAGAAAAATTAATCCAGCCTCATCATATTATTGATCATCCGATAGAGACAACCCCTTTATGTAAGCTGCATAGAAATCCCAAAGAAAAAAGCGAGCGTTTAGTAGAACGGTTTGAGAGTTTTGTTATGGCATCAGAAATGTGCAATGCTTATTCCGAGCTAAATGATCCCGAGCTTCAAAGAGAGCTTTTAGTAGAGCAGGCTCTAAAAAAACAAAAAGGAGATGAAGAAGCTTCTCCTTTAGATGAAGAGTTTATTGAAGCTATCTGTCAAGGGCTTCCTCCAACATCCGGTTTTGGCATTGGGATTGATCGATTGGTGATGTTATTTACCGACACCACAGCGATTAAAGACGTGCTTTATTTCCCCCTTATGAAACCGGAAGAATAGCCGTTATCAACTAATTATTTTATAGTGTTTTAGCTAACCCCTTGCCTTTCTTATACTAATTTATTAAGAATCAAAGACTTAAGCTTTTTTTAACCCTTGAACAGTGCCAACCTCATCGATATTGCATTTATACTTAAAATTAATTAATTATGGTTAATATTTTAATTGTCATTTAATTAATAAATTTGATATAATAAAACAACAACCAAATGAGGTAATTATATATTATGGCAGGACGCGCGTCATTATCATTTTTGTTTCAACCTATCAAAGCAGATAGGACCCCAACTCCGGAAACACGGACCCTTCCGATTCCAAAAACACGAACCCCATCTGCTCCGGCTCTTGAACCCGGAAGAGTAACAAGTCCAATTATGATTCCCGGAGGATCCAGATCACTACATTCTGCTCCTGTGCCACGCTTTCTTTTGCCTTTTGATAGGTCTGAACAACAACTTGACGAACCATTTATAAAAGAATTCGTCGATATCAATCCACTCCTTGGACGATTAAATTCGATTTGGAATACATACAAAAATGATCCGACAAAACTCACTTTAGAGCTAAAAAAAATCCTCTTTGATCTTATAAATGAACCTCTAGAAAAAAAAGAAGCTCTTGATATATTCCCAGAAGAAGAAGAGAAAAAATCACTTCCTGTCTATTCTGCAGAGAGGTCTATCTCTGAATTCATCAGTTTTTTAAAAATCAGAAGAGTAAAGATAAATCGTCGTGAACTATCAGAGATGAGCTCAGACATTTTTTTCTTAAGAACAATTTTATCCAGCAACAAAACGCTTGATGAAATATTAACAGAGCTATCGCCTCGAGCAGTTGGTTTAGAGCAAGAAAACATACCCCAAGAATTGCTTGATCAATTTTACAAAGTTTTAAATGATAGATTTCCCCATCAAGCCTTAAAAATTTCTGCTTTTGCAAGCAATCCACTCGATTTTCATAGTTGATCCATTCATTTGGCTGAAAAATTAGATTAGAAAAAAGCAATCTCTAACCTATTTTTTCTTAACTCTCGCCCCTTGCGGGGTATCTTCAATAATATAGCCTAAAGATTCGATATATTGTCTAAGCTCATCAGCCTTTTTAAAGTTTTTTTCTTTTCGGGCAATCTGCCTTTTATCTAAAGCCTCTTGTATATTTTGAGGCACTTCTTCATCATTAAAAGAAAGACAGCCGATAACTTTATCAAGATCAGCTAAAAACTCTAAAACTCGGATAGCATCTTTTTTAAAAATCTTTTTGTCATCGCAAAGGACATTGATATCTCGAACAAAGTCAAATAAAGAAGCTAAGGCTGAAGAAATATTTAAATCATCGGCCAAAGCAAGCGAAAATTCATCTTTGCATCTTTGAATAAATGGTGTTACTACACAAACCTCTTGCTCTTCTTTGATGGTTTTTAACCTATTAATAAAATCCAAAATTCTTTGAAGGGTATTTTTAGCCCCCGCTAAACCATCAAAAGTGAAATTTAAATTGCTTTTGTAATGGGTATGCAAAAGCATGTATCTGATCTGAGGCCCTGAATATCCCTTTTTTAAAATGTCTCTTAAAGTAAAAAAATTGCCTAAGCTTTTAGACATTTTCTTGCCATCTACAATCAAGTGCTCGGAATGGGCCCAATGAAGGACAAAGCTCTTTGAGGTATAGCACTCTGATTGGGCAATTTCATTTTCATGGTGAGGAAACATATTATCGATGCCGCCGCAATGAATGTCGATTGTATGACCTAAAAGTTTTAATGACATAGCGGAACATTCAATATGCCAGCCGGGCCTCCCTTTGCCAAAAGGACTATCCCAATAAATATCTCCGTCTCTAACAGAATCATAGCTTTTCCAAAGGACAAAATCTGATACGCTCTCTTTATCATATTCATCGGCAATTACTCGCATGGAAGCGCCAGCTTGGAGCTCTTTTAAATTAAGTCTGGAAAGCTTGCCGTAATTAGGAAATTTACCTATGGAAAAATATATGCTTTTATCTAAACCGACATAGGCAATTTCTTTTTTTAATAAATCTTGAATGATTTTAATCATTTCTCCAATGTATGCAGTAGCTTCTGGATAAAATTCAGCAGGTTCGATGTTTAATATTTTCAAATCTTCAAAAAAAGCTTTTTTAAAAGGATCGGTAAAGGTTTTTAAAGGAACTTTATTTTTAATCGCCCCTTTAATGGTCTTATCATCAACATCGGTTATATTCATCACCTGCATGACCTCAAAACCAAAAAATTTTAAGGTCCTTCTTAAAAGATCTTCAAATACATAGGTCCTGAAATTGCCGATATGGGCATAATCGTAAATGGTAGGGCCGCAAGTATACATCCGAATGGTTTTGCCATCTGATGGCAAAATCTCTTCTTTTTTTCTAGTTTGGGTATTAAAAAGCTTTAAAATATATTGTGTCATATCAACCAATCATGCTTTGTAAATATCTATAATCTATTTTTCCGGTCCCCATCAAGGGGATTTCTTCAATTTTTCTAATCTCGGTTATTTTTACCAGTCTGCTAAACCCCGCCTCTTTTAAAATCATATTGGCCTCTTTAACATCTAAAGAAACCGTGGTAAAAACAATCAAAAATGGCCTATCCCCTTCTTTTTCTTTAGCAATAACCGCTAAAAGAGGGCCTGATGTCTCTTGTTTTGCCCGTCTAATAAGCTCATCTAATAAAACCTCTTCTATAGCAGCTAAAGAAACAATCTCGGCCCCCATTTTTGTGAACCTTTTAATCCTGCCCGACAAGGTCAAGAAATTTTCATCATCTAATCGTCCGAGATCACCGGTACGATACCATTTTTGGCCATTAATCTCAATAAAAGGAGATTTTTGTTCGGTAAGATATCCTTTAAAAACATTGTCTCCCCTAGCGCAAATTTCCCCCTCTTTGTTTTTTCCTAAAACTACATGGGTCTCAGGATCAATGATACATAGCTCTACCCCGGGTATCGGCTGGCCCACCCCTTTGGTAAGAAGATGGGGCCTGTTAACAGTCAAGCCCGGAGAACACTCGGTAATCCCATATCCTTCCAAAAGTTTTTTGTTTTCTCCTAATTTAGCAACCTTGTCAAAAAGATCTTTAGGTGTTTTTTCAGCTGCCGTTACAAATAATCTAATGGATTTTAGCTGTTCATTCGTAGCAACGCTAAGAAGCCCTTTTAAAAAAGAGGGAGCCGCGCAGACCATGGTTGTCTTCCATCTTGAAATGCCTTCAGCCATGGCATGACTATCAGTAGGATCGGGAAAGTAAGCAACTTTAATGCCCGAGGCCAAGGGCAATATTCCCACAATGGAAAAGCCAAAGGAATGAAAAGGGGGCAATATCCCATATATGATATCATCTTTTTTCAAATCAACGCACTCTAAGGCTCCTCTTATATTGCTCAAGATGTTTTTATGGCTAAGAGGAACCCCTTTGGGAAGAGATTCGGTGCCGCTGGTAAACAAGACTACGGCAATATCATCTTCATTAACTCTATCTAATTTTAAAGCTTTTAAAAGATGTTTAGAGCTGCGATAAGATTTTAAAAGAGCGCTCATTTTCTTTTTAGTGGAAACATCTTTTTTAATATCTTCCAAAAGATGGAGTTTTTTAATTACCCTGCCGAACTCTACATTTGAGAGCCTCTCTAAAAATTTCCAAGAGCTGATCACACATTCAGTATGGGTAACTTGCAACATGCTATTTAAGTATCTTGGGCCTAAGGTCCAATTAAGCATGACTGGTATTTTATTAGCCAAAAGAGTTGCCAATATTACCATATATGCGGCAACTGAAGCTGGCAATAAAACGCCAATGTATTTGCCCGGATAATTTTTTATTTCTTGAGATAGAGCAAGAGTAGAAAGTTTTAGCTCTTTATAAGTCATGGGCCCCAGCATATCATCAGCTACCGCAAGAGAATTTTTCATTTTATCGGCAGCTGCTAAAAAAGCTTCCTGTATGGTCTTGCCCATAGGCAAAAATGGATCTGGTCTTCCTTTTTCTTCAGGCCATTTGTATAAAACTTGCTCTTGCGGAAGTTTACTGGAGGGCTTTTTCTTCCCTTCAGCTATTTCTATAACATCTTGGACTGTTGCCATATCTTCGGGATGTATAGAACCCACTTCATACTTAACTCCTAAAAAGGTGATTAACTCTGCGGCATCTAAAGAGTCCATGCCCAAATCATGGGCAAGCTCCATGTTTAATTTGATGCTATTTTCATTTCGATTGGAAATTTTTGCGATCTCTTGAACTATCTCTTTTTCAATTTTGGAAGAGAAAATTTCTGGAGCTTCTCTCACTTTTTTTATTTCTTTTTTTTGCACCTTTAACAGCCTTTCTTGAAAAGGGCTATAAGAAACGGTATTTATCGGCTCTTCTTCTTTTACTCCTTCTTTTGTGGGATATTTATTATACCAGCTTTCCAAGTATTGATTGATTTCAACCCTTGATCCTTTAAATGGAAAATCTAAAGGGGCCGGCTCGATCTCAATCAACACTTTTCTTTTCGGCATAAAAAAAATAAAACTTTTAAACAGATATTTTAAGTTCATCGCAATTGTAGCTTTTAAATCGGGCGTTTTACCAGTATAAGCCCTTGAAAAGCTGCTTCCCCAAAGGCCGGTTGTTCTAATTAAAACAACATTGACGGCCGAGCTCTCTTGTAAAATGGTTTGAACAGCAGATGCCCCTCCCAAAATTTCTTTACCAGTTTGTTTTAGCCTTCCTGATGGATATAGCAAATAATTTTGTTTTTTATGAAGGCCTTTGATGATTTCTTGTACGGTGCTTTTGGCCTTGGCAAGTTTGATTTCATTTAATGAAGTGTCTAGGTTGGGAATGGAAATGGCACCGATCCTTTTCATGAGGAAATTCACCCATCTTTGTCTATAAATATATTCAATGACAACAGGCTTTAATTGATATTTTGGCCAAAGCTGTGTTGTGATTAAAACAGGATCGATATGGGCCGGGTGGTTGGGTAGAAATAAAATCCCGCCTCCTTTACTAAGACTTTTTTTATTTAAAAGTTCTTTCCCTTTAATGTTAACCTTATATCTTAAAGAGAGGATGATTCTGACTATATAGCAGCAAATTGTAACAAAAAGACGGTTCATTGGACTATCCTTGGCATGTTCAAAAATTCATTTTAATCGAAATTTTTTTTTGAGTCAGTTTTTTTTATTAGACGAAGATTTTTAAGAAAAATTGAGTATTAGAAATATTAACTCACTTATGATTATTGAATCCTGAGGCTTGGACGAAAAAGCAAGACCTTGCCGTTAACTTTTTCCCTTAGGGAGATAACGCATGTTCTAATGGAACAATAATCCGATGGCTTGCCCCACATTCATAGGCAAAATCAATAAGATTTTGACCCTCCTCGTCAGTAAGAGACAAGAAAGAAAAGCTCAGCAAACATCTAAGATTTTCCACTTGATTTGAAGCTATTGCATTCTTAATTGGAGTCCAACCTCTGCCATTTGGTAGTTTTACATTAAATAGCCCGCTATTGAGTAAAACTCTAGGAATTTCAGGATTTTTTGCTTGCATCGACCAATGAAAAACAGTATTTCCCATTCGATCAACCACATCAGGAAGAAGTTCTTTAATTTCCAATAGACATCGAACACTTTTCACATCTTGACCAGTGGCCGCAAACATTAGAGGTGTTTGCCCACTATAATTTCCTGTATTGACAAGGACCCTAAATCTTCCATTATTAACTAAATTTTGAAGAATATCAGGATCTCCCACTTGCGCAGCACAATGAAGAACCGTATTTCCCTTTTTATCTACTGCCATAGGATCTATTTCTGGACAACTAGCTAAATAGCTAACATTTTTTGATTTTTTGAAATATATCGCAAATAGAAGCGGTGGTTGCCCTTCATAATTTTTTTTATTAAGATCTATCCCTCTACCATTAACTAAAACTTGTAACATTGCAGAATCGTCTTCTTTCGCTGCCAAATGAAGAGCCGTATTGCCATCTTGATCAACCAAATTAGGATCTATTCCAGCATCTAATAAAGCTTGGATCGCTGATAAATTATGATTTCTAACCGCATAATGTAAAGCGCTTCCCCCAAGAGTAACCTTATTTATATCTATGTTCGAGCCTATAGCCAATATATCTTGAATTGTCCTTGCGTCTGCAAACATTGCAGCATAATGAAACCATGTTAACCCTTCCATATCAGCATCACTTTCTGAAAAAAGAGTTATAAAACGATTGATAATTTTTAGATCCCGATTTCTTAACGCAAGACAAAGAGCCTCTTCTATTTCTTCTCTACTACAAGCTGGATAAAAATTTTCCACTAAATCTGACAAGCTATGTTCAGCAACTACCACAATCGGAGAACGTCTAGATTCTGCACTTTTTGTTTTTACAAAGTTTATTAACTGTTCTCTGTCTAATAAAGGTGAGTCCGCCCTTATCGGGGAAAATTGAGCCATATTTTTATCCTTTTTATTAATCAAATATTTTTAATTATATTAAATTATAATTATATCAAGTTTTTTATATAAAAACAAATTATTTTACAGATTTTAATTAATAATACTATTTTAAATATATATAATTATTATTTTAAGTGCACGGTTTTAAAAATTATTCCATCTACAGTAAAACTTCTTGGTTAAAAAGAGAAGTCAACCAATGTAAGTTATTTACATACAACAACATGCATTATTAAAAGCGCGATCCTTATCTTTAATTCTATTTATTGCTTAAAATCATCACTAACAACAATAAAATATATTGATTTTTAATTATAATTATTAGATAATTAAGTATAGATGATGTATTAAATCACAAGGAGGCAAAAAAATGATTAATTCTACCAAAAGTCAAAAAACCTCCGAATCTTTTTCAAGTCCTCTTTTAGATATTGCAAAATTGCTATCTAGAAAAAAAGGACTATTACAAGGTCGTCAAGTTTTTAAAGAAACACCCCCTTCTGAAACAACAGGTAAAACCGCCAAATTTGCACCTAAAACTTCACAGTAAGTTAAAAAAAAATTTCTAAACCCCTAGACATATTAAATATTTTTCTTTATATTCAACGATAGCAAAGCCACAAAATCTAGGAGGCACAATATGATAAATCCTAATTCAGCAAATAATCCTGTTAGGGGCGTAAAACCCACAATAGCTCCGATCTCTAAACCTCAAGAAGACCAAAAAGCGCAAGTAACTGCCACTAAAGCAAATACTTTTGCCACAAGCAACAAAAGTTACGCAAACATCATCGAAAGAAATAAAACATATGCAAATATTGAATCTGCTCTTGTAGATACACTTCCTAAAAGACATGAGGTAAATAGAAACAGCAATGCAACAACTACTAAAGCAAAAATACAGGTTGAAAAAATAAAAACTTAATAACCAGTATCTATTTTAAGATTTTTTGCACTTCCTTGCAAAACTCTTTTGATTGATTAAAGGTCAAGAGCTTTTCAGCTTCTAAAAAAGAGCACCATCTGCCGTCTATTATCTCTTCTTTTTGAAGCTTGATAGTCCCTTTTACCTCTATGAGATAATACAACACTGTTTTAAAAATCTTTTTCCCTTGATAGACATACTCGTATTTTTCTACAAAAGGGGTTTCTAAAATAGATCTTTCAAAATCAAGATTTGTCTCTTCTTTAAGCTCTCGAAGGGCCGAATCTAAATGTGATTCTTCAGGGTTGGCATGACCTTTGGGAAAACCCCAGTATTTGCCACTTTTGTGAAACACAATAAACAGCTGCCAGCCGGTTTCTCTTTTTTGCAAGGGAATTACCCCAAAACTCTCATCTATCATTTTTAACCTTTATATGGAGCAAACACCAATACCGAATTATGGCCACCAAAACCAAATGAAGAAGAAAGAGCTGCAGTTACCTTTAAGGATTTGGCCTTGTTAGCTACCGGATCCAAATCACCGAGCTCTTCTTCAGGAGCTTGTAAATTAATCGTCGGATGAAGCATCGAGGTATTTATCGCTTTAATCGTTGCAATAGACTCAATTCCACCTGCTGCGCCAAGACAGTGGCCTGTCATGGACTTCGTTGCATTGATCTTTATGTTTTTAGTGTGAGAACCAAATGCCTTTTTAATTGCTCTTAACTCACAAAGATCGCCAATGATAGTTGAAGTTGCATGAGCATTAATATAGTTAATGTCTTCTTTGGAAATACCCGATTTTTTTATAGCCTCTTCAATGCAAAGGGCAACTACCGAACCATCTTCCCTAGGATCGGTCATGTGGTTTGCATCACAATTTATACTGCCCCCAAGATACTCGGCAAAAATCGGCGCTTTACGGGCTAGAGCATGTTCTAAACTCTCAAGGACTAATACTCCTGAGCCTTCTCCCATTACAAAACCGTCTCGCTCTTTATCCCAAGGACGAGAAGCCTTTGCGGGAGCCTCATTTCTGGTAGAAAGGGCCTTTGCTTGGACAAAGCCTGCTAAGCCAATGGGGGAACTAGCTGCTTCTGCACCTCCGCAAAGCATTAAATCGGCATTGCCAAGCTCTATTTGCTCTGCCGCAGAATGAATACAAAAATTAGAGGTTGCGCAAGCAGTAGAAATTGAATAATTAGGCCCCTTAAATCCAATATCAATGGCCAAAAGCGCCCCGCCCATGTTGGTAATAATAAAAGGAACAAAAAAAGGAGTTATCCTTCTATACCCATCTTTTATTAAAGTTTCTACGCCATGGGAAAAACATTGCATCCCTCCCATACCGGAGCCAATTATCACTCCAGATCGATTTAGGTCAAGGGATGATAAATTGTTATAAAGCTGGGCCATCTCTAAAGCTTTTTTACCTGCAACTATCGTATATTGAATAAAAGGATCGGCCCTTCTAGCCTGCTTTTTTTGCATGTAATCGCCAACATCAAAGTTTCTTATCATGGCTGCAAATCGAGTAGGATATTCAGAGACATCAAATTCTACAATATCACTAACGCCACTTTTGCCTAAAAGAAGCTCATTATAAAAATGATCGACGTCGTTTCCAAAACAAGAAACAACTCCCATTCCGGTTACAACTATTCTTTTTTTCTTACTCATCTAGACCCCGACTCTACTTTAATGTTTAACTCTACAATTTTGCCCTCTTTAAAAATTTGCTCTAATTTGTACTTTTCTCTCAAATTGGGCATAAAAATATGAATAACGATATTAAGATAGTCTATCACTACCCAGTCCCCTTGCATCATACCTTCAACATGTATGGGCTTAATATTTAAAGCCTCTAATTCATCAATAACTGCTTGAGCTATCGCTGCTGAGTGCCGATCCACATGCGCCTCAGCAATAACTAAAAAATCACAAAGAGAGGAAACCCCTCTGACATCCAACGCGAGTATATTAAAACCTTTCTTATCAAAAATCGTTTGAGCTATCTCGTTTAAAACAAAAAATATATCTTCCATTATACTAAACATCCTAATTATTAGAATCTTAAAAGTATAATTCAGATCTATAAATGTAGTCTAGAACTTCTTTTGGCACTAAATGATTACAATATAGTTTTTTACGAAGCCTATCTCTAATATCGGTGCTGGAAATCTGCATAATCTTTGTTCTAATAAAATTTTTCTTTGGTATATTAAATTTTTTAGAGGGCTTAAAATTATCCCTAAAACCAATGAGAGGAGGAGCGATTTTTAAAATATCTAAATAACTTTTCCAAAGATGAAACTTTTCTAAAGCTTCATTGGTTAAAATTAGATGGAGTTCAATTTTTTGACCCTTTAACGCTTGTAATGTATCTATGGTATAAGAGGGGCCTTTTTTTTTAATCTCTATATCAGAAATATCAAAACCCTCTATTCCTTTTATTGCCAGCTTTACCATTTCAAAACGATCTTGGCTTGAGGCTAGAGGCTTTTGTTTAAGCTTATGAGGAGATATATTAGCAGGACAAAATATCACACTATCTAGTTTAGCTTTTTCTTTAATCTCTAAGGCTAGGTTAATATGCCCAAAATGAATTGGATCAAAAGTGCCGCCAAAAAAACCAATTTTTTTCTTTGCCATTAAATAACCTCCCATCCTCTTTTTTTAGCAATTTTATTCAATCTATAAGATGGATGAACCGCAACCGGATGTTTTGATATCTCCAATAAAGGCAAATCACATGCACTATCAGAATACACCGTGATTTCCTCCGAACCTATGTTTAGTTTTTTTGAAAGAGCCAAGGCCTGTCGTTTTTTTTCTTCACCATCCATCATGATTTTAATTTGTGAAATTTTATTGTTTTTATCAAGTAAATAGCTCGAAGCTTTATATTCATTGATCTTTAGCATTTTAAAAACCGGCTCTACTAAAAAATCGGCAGAGTTAGACATTAAGACAATATAGTGGCCATCTTTGATCGCCGACTGCAATTTTAAAACCGCAGGCAAATAAAAAAACTTAGAAATCTTTTTTTCCCAAAAGAGATCGGCATATTTGGAAATTTTAAAAAAATCTTGCCCTTTTAAAAGAAGGGCAAATACTTTTTCATGCAGTTTTGAGGCAGGTAAATTAAAAAACCGATATCTAATATATAGGAAGGTCAAAGGAAAAAGGGAGAAAAGAGAAAAAACCTTTTTATTATAAAGAAAAAGATAATACCTAAAACTACTATTGACCTTTAATAAGGTGTTATCAAAATCAAAAATAGTTAAATGCACTGTTATTCCAGTTGAGCGATTTTTTCTTCGATCTTGGCAATACCATTATTGATCTCTTCTAAATTCTTCTTCTCATCATCCATCATTTCTCGATACATCATCGCTTTTTCAAAATCAAAACTAGAACAATCTATCTCTTTGCGATAATTGTCTAGTTGCCCTTTAATTTCAGTTCGTCTTTTTTTCTTTTGCTCCAAGATCTCTTTAAGGTTTTTATATTCATCAGACCCATTCTCTAAGAGCATTTTTTCTTTTTTATCCAAGATTTTATTTTGCAAGTTCTTTAACTGCTTATTCAAAAGGTGTTTGTCATTTTTAGAAATTCCATTCAAATTAATTTGAGTTAAAAACTCTTTTTGGCAAGCTAATAAATCATCCAACGTTAAATCTTTATTGTCTATAATAGATTGAATTTTTTGTTTTAGTTCATCAATTTCTTTTTGCTTGACCTCATCTGCCTCTTTTTTTATAAGTTTTATTTCATCTTGTTTCTTTTGCTCTTGATCCAAAAATTCATTTTTGATTTTGTTTAGCTTGTACTTTAAAGACTTCACATCCTCGATTCTTAAATACATCGATCTCATAAGATCTAAAATATCATCATATTGTAAATGCATCTCTTTACTAGAAATATTATTTAAGCAGTTTTTCATAAACTCTTCGATTTTCGTCTCAATAGGTAAAAGATGCTCTTTAGATTCATTTTCTTTTTGCAAAGATTCTTTTTTATAATCTTTTTCAGCAAGCTTAATTTTATCCCAGCATTCTGAAAGTTTTAGCCTGGTAGAGCTAAATACAGGAGTGGTCAAACTTAAAATTTTAGCTATATTTTGTAATCCCTTGATCTCTTCACGTAAAACATAATAAGGGGCCTTGGTAACATCAAAAGTATCTCCGGCAAAAGCATTCACACAATCTAAAAATTCTTGGCTAACCTGTTTTATCTGTTCTTTTCTTTTGGGAAATACAATATCGGCCAAAGCTGACAATCTTTGCAAAAACTTGTTTTTAAACCTTATCCTCATAGGAGTTTTTATTATTTCCTTACGAAGATCGCTAATTTTAATAGCCAAAACATTTAAAAGATTAAGTTCTTTTTGAACTGTATTAAAAATGGTTTCTTTTTTTTGTATTGCTTTGCAATTTTTAGGTAGGGATATATCTGCCATATTTATGAGTTGACTTTCATAAGTTTGAACCTCTTTTTCTAAAGATTCAATGGCCAAATCTATCTGCTCTGAGGCAAAGGAACTTTGTTCATCAAAAATGTTTTTTAATCTTTTAGCTTCATCGCTGATCTCAATATACTGAGCCCAAAATCTCATTCTCATTGCTCCATTCATTTGCTCTTTAAACAATAAAAGAGCTGATTTTTTAGCATGCCAAAAAATCTTGAAGTTTGGACTGGATTCTTGACTAAGCGCTTCTCTCATCGCTTCCAGACAAATGTTTATCTTCTCTTCGACAGTTGTAAATTTTTCCAAATTTTCATTAAAAGTGATTAACCGTGGATCATTTGGAGTTTGATCTTGAGTTATATTTTCATCTGACTTTACGCTCATATTGACCTATCAAGGTTGATGTTTGAACAGATACGAAATTAGAAAATTTTAAGTAACTTAGTTTTTTTTTGCAATTTGTATCTTAATTATCTATAAGAAGATTAAAACTCCGAGCATGAAAAGGCAAGAACTTTTTCAAATTCCTTGCTCATAGTCTTGTAAAATAAACTCTATAACCCTCTCTTGATTTATCTCATCCACATTGAGCCACCGAAAAAGAGGCTCTTTCCTAAACCAGGTGAACTGTCTTTTAACAAAATGTCTCGATGCCTTCTTAAATTCATGGACAAAATGCTCTTTTTGATCCCTAGATCTATCGGTTGTTAGAAAATTTAAACATTGCCGATATCCAATAGCTTGAGAAGCCGATGAATTTTGCCTTATCCCTTTTTTTTCCAGCTCTACAACTTCTTCTATAAAACCTTTATTAATCATCTCATCACACCGAATCTCGATCAACGGATAGAGTATTTCTTTGGGTTTATAAATAAACCAACATCTAAAATCAAACAGATCCTCTACTTTTTGAGGCTTAGGAATATCGCTGACCTTTTTTTTGGTAAGGGCAATAATTTCTAATGCTCTAATAATTTTATGTTTGTCTTTTTCCGAAATAGTCTTGGCATAATCTGGATCTAGCATTTGAAGCTGTTCATACATGACATCCGGACCCATTTGATTTAGCTGTTGCTCTAACTGATTTCGAATTTCAATGTTACAAGGAGGCCCCATGGGCGGACCATATAATAAAACATGAATATAAAAGCCGCTTCCACCAACTACTATTGGAACTTTCCCCTTTGCTAATATTGATCTAATGGCCTTATGAGCCTCGTTATAAAAATCACAGACGTTAAATAGCTCATTGATCTCTTTAATATCGATTAAATGATGTGGAACCTGGTTAATTTGCTCTTTAGAGGCCTTGGCAGTGCCAACATCCATTCCCTTGTATACTTGCATGGAATCTGCAGAAACGATCTCCCCATTGATAATTTTAGCTATTTCAATGGCCAAAGCTGTTTTACCTACACCGGTAGGGCCGGCAATGACTACAATTCTATTTTTTTTACCGACCACAATATTTTTTTGTCTTAATGGCAAATAAATTTGATCTAATAATGCATCGGCCTGACTATTCACTTGCTATGCTTCTCGATTAAAGCTTCTTTTTCATTTTGACATATAGTTAAAACATGCTCAAAACCGGCCAGTTTTATTATTTCCATTACTTCTTCGGACAGAGAAAATAAAACAAATTTTCCTTGGGATAACTTTAGCTTTTTAGAATAAGATAAAAGCAGTCTCATTCCTGCACTGCTTAAATAATCAACAAAAGAAAAATCTAAAAATAATTTGGTTCTTCCATCTTTCACTAAATTCTCAATTTGCTTTTCCAATATCAAAGACGTTTGAGCGTCTAATCTTCCAAAAAGACGTAGAATGATCTTGTGTTCGATCTCTTCTACATCTATGTTTAATTCATTCTCCATGAAAGGCCTCCAAAGAAATTATTCTAATATCAGCATTGCAGAAAAAAAAATTTTTAACTAGAAAAAAAATTTTCAGGTTGTTGGGGTATAGCGCATCTGCCTTAGCATATCAAAATATTTAGAATAGGATTCATTTCCAGGATATGCTCTAGTAAGAGTTCTATATATTCTTTCTGCTTTTTTATATTCTTTCTGTTCAATAAACTTTTTAGCTTCCTTAGATGCAAGTGCCGAAGCACAAGTGTAAAGAATACCTAATTCTGCTAGTCTTTCAACTTCAGAACCAAAACGTTTTTGGATTTGATATTGACTTCTTTCGCATAAATTAACTTTTCCTTTTTCATGTCCTAACCTTCTTTTGACAGAAGCCAATCTATCAATCCTTCCATCATCTTGGGACAAATCGGAAGAATGGGTGAATTCATCTGACGAATCAAAACTTTTATCATGGGAATCTACTTTTCTAAAAACACAATTTAACCAATCTTCTTGAGCAACCTCCACGCCTGAAGCCGTCTGCATATGTTTGTAATCATAGCTATAATAATACTTGTGTTGATCAAATGTTTTTCTTTTTATCAATTTATATCTATTCGGTCTGGCAGCACCTGTTAAAAAATATCGCCCATCATAATGTACACCATCCACTAAGGCCAAGCGGATGGTTCCATTTTTTTTCAATATGTTTCTGGCTGATTTAAATAAACAATGCAAAAGTCCTGCAGTACCACTATCCCTTGTTCCTGTTTCGGGCCCATTAAATACAATCTTATCAAACATCTTTTTAGAAAAGTTTCGATACGCATTTAATTTTGTTGCATCAAGGCAATAATAAATTTTTACGTTAGGGTATTGCTTTAAAGCCTCAAGGTTTTGACGAAATTTTTCGCCATATTTTTCAATCAGTTTTGGTTTCTCATAATATTCTGTAGCAACAACTTTATAATTAGGATGCCGTCTTGCATAAGCAAGAGCGTAAGTAAAATCTCCCTCACCTAATAACAAAACCGTTTTTTTAAGGTAGTGTAACGTTGTTTCTGTAAATTCAGACCAAGGATTTTCTTGAAGGTTAAAAGACTGGAAAAGAAAAGGGTCTGAGATCACAATTCTTCTTTTCAAACTGCTTCAAAGAAAGGAAAGGAGAAATTTATGATTTCAG
>JACRNF010000075.1 GCA_016219355.1 Chlamydiota bacterium
AAAAACATAGTGATAATACCAGAAAATACAATGGCAATAATAAAAGCTGGACCAGCTACAGCGCTTAAAGCTGCCGGCATGGCAAATATTCCCGAACCTATCATTCCTCCAACCCCAAGTGAGATTAATGTAAATAGACCAAGTTCTTTTTTTAAACCTTTTGCTTCCACAAATGATCTCCTTTATATTTTTTGAAAAAAAAATTTTATCTTGAAATTGAATATTAAACAACCTTAATAACCTCAGCTTTGGGTTTAATCCACTCAGAATCAGCAAGCTTTTTGCAAAGTTTTTAAAGTCTTGTGATTTTCCAAAAGCCTCTGTTCATGCGATGGATAGGAGCTAAACAAATAAAATAAACACTTAATAAAAATAGGGGTCTGTATCTCTTGAGTCTTTAAATATTCATGCAGCCAAAGGGCTGCTTTAGGGTTGTACCCAGCCTTTTGCATATAATGAATTGCATACTTATCAGCTTCATACTCCTGTGATTTACTACCGGAAAATAAATATATTGTGAATAGGCTCAAGATCGAAGAATAGAAAGGGAAAATTAAATTGCTTAGAACTCCTAAAAGCTCGATTGCTTTATACTCAGGTTTGTCAAAAATTTGAGATGCAAAAAAACCAACTAATCGCAAAGCTAAAAAAGCCAAACAAAAAAATGCCATTTTTTCGATTTTTCTAGCGGTATGTCTAGCATCCACATGCACCATTTCCCGAGCTAAGACATAGGCAATTTTATCTTCCGGTTTTACATCTTCGTATCCTTTAATAGAGGTATCATTATAAATCACCTTTAAAAGACCTTCATAAACTGCAAATTTCCCTCCTGCTCCAGAAACGGCCCAAGAACTTTTTTCTCTTGACCTAAGAACGGAAAATTCACGTTGTAAATCGGGCCTAGAAGAGTGATTGGCAAGAACCATACCAATCTTCTCAACAGTTTTTTGCCACTCTTCATGAAGAGTCTCTCCGCCATTATTAATACAAAGATAGGGATATAATTTAGAGCCGATATATTCTTCCATCCAGCAAGGTAAGAGCCTAATCTCTCTTTTTCCATTAACCAGATTTTTGGGCAAAAGGTAGTCCAAAAAAGAGTTAAACGATCTTTGGGCTGCACTCAGAATTTTTACAATAGAGGGTTTTTGAACATTGATTTTTTGTTGTTGTTCGACTGGCCCATAAGAACCAACTTTTGCAATCACAAACACCTCAAAAAACATACTTCACTGAAGTATATAGAGCAAAAAGAATTCATACAATATTTGTTGCTAATTTTTCAAAATAAGCAAAAAATCGGTTGCAATTTGCATTTAATGTAGCATAATACTATTAAATAGCTATTTTTTTGAAAAAATGGATCCTTTAAAAATTGCAATCAAATTAATCACTCAAGAATTTAAAGTATATGCCATCTATTTATTCGGAAGTTTTGCCTCCAACACTCAAAGACAGGATAGCGATTTAGATCTTGCTATATTATCAGATGAAAAAATAGACAAAATCAAACTTTGGGAGCTTGCTCAAAAAATTGCAGTAAAAATCCAAAGAGATGTAGATTTAATCGATCTTAAAAATGCTTCTACTGTATTTCAATTTCAGATTTTTAATGAAGGAAAATTAATTTTTTGCACTGATCAAATCAAATTGGATTTTTTTATAAATACGACTGATGCATTATATTTAGATTTAAATGAATGGAGAAAAGAAATGATCGAAGACATTAAAAAGAGTGGTATATAATGGATGATGTTCTGTTAAACAAAGTGACAATTATTAAAAGATGTCTAACCAGGATCAAAGAAGAGTATGTTGGCCATGAAAAAGACTTTGAAACTAATTTTACTAGACAAGACTCTATAATATTAAATTTACAAAGAGCCTGCGAAGCCTCTATTGATATAGGTACCAGGCTGCTAAGACTACATAAGCTTGAAGTTCCTCAATATTCTAGAGAAATTTTCGCGATTTTAGAAAAAAACAAAATCATTCCCGGCGCTCTATGCCAAAAACTGCAGTCCATGGTAGGTTTTAGAAATATTGCTGTTCATGATTACAAAGCCCTAAACTTGGATATTGTAAAATCAATCTTAGAAAAAAACATCAATGATTTTTTAGAACTAGCTAAATTAGCCTTGGCAGTTTCTTAAATCCAGAACATTTTCAAAAAATACAAAGAAAAAATCTAAATGGTAGGAAGCAAATTAAAATTGCTTAAAATTTGTATAACTATCAAAACAAGGCCGATCATAAATATGCAAACCAAAAGAGGAGTTCCTCCCCATACCCTATATGGAGATTTGATTTTTTTCTTCCTAAGCTTATAAACCATCCATGCAGGGAGCATGACATGAGAAAAAGCAACCGCAATAGCGGCGTATCCTAAAGCTAGGATAAACCCTTTTGGATAAAAAAGGGCAAAAATAACAGGAGGAAAAAAAGTTAAAAAAGTGGTCTGCAGTTTGCCGACAGTTGTTTTGGGCCTTTTAAAAGCGTCAGATAAAAAATCAAATAGGCCTAAACTTACTCCTAAAAAAGAAGTGGTAACGGTAATATTTACAAAACCGTTTAAAGCAAAATTGGCCCATTTGCTTTTTGTAAGGCCCATGATCATGGAAATAAATTCGCCGGTAGAACCCTTTTGGTTTAAAAAAGCGATAAAATTATCTATGGAAACAATACCAAGGGTTACAAAAAGCCAGAACATATAAATAAGGAGGGTCAAAAAAGTTCCTAAAAAAATTACAAGCCTTGTCTTTTTTTGTTCATAGCCTAAATACTTCGCTAAGATCGGAATTAATATATGGTAGCCAAAAGAGCATAAAAAAATGGGAGATCCGGCCAAGATATATTTAAAATGGTGATTGCTATTGATAATGTTGGCAACATCAATATGAGGCATTAACAAAATGACCGATAAAACTAGAAAAAAAGCTTTTAGGCTCAAAAAACTTCGGTTTAAATAATCAACCGCCTTTACCCCATGAAAAACCACACTTCCCAACACTATTACAAAAACCATCGAGCTAACATAAGAAGGAACATAAATATTGATAAGCTTTAACAGCTCAGTGAGCAAAGAGCCTCCGCCAGCAATATAAGCAGCAACTAAGGCATATAAAAGAAAAATATAGCTGATAAAAGTAATTACTCTACCGGTATTGCCAAGGGTATAATAGGCCATCGAAATAAAATTTACTTCTTTGGTTTTAAATGCAAGGTTGACTTCCAAAAATAAAAATCCGGTAATAATCATTAATATCCACATAAAGACCACTATAAAAGTGGTTGATAAAAAACCGGCCCCGGCCCCCACCATGGGAAGGGCTAAAATCCCCCCACCGATCAAAGTACCCATCACCATCATGGTGCTGCCAATAAGTTTGTTAAAGTTCATAAAAATCCAATTATTAAATCAATTTTGCCATAAGACTATTTGTTGGGATAGATCAAAAGAAGATCTCCTTTTACAATAATTTCAACATTTTCGTTTTTGATCATATTGCTGCAGCTCATATTATTACCAATCTTTGCTTCCCATTCATTAACATCCCAAACAAGGCCCGATGTACTGACAATAGCCATCGGCCATCCAAAAAAACCGCACTGTTTTCCTGGCTGTGCCGTAAAACAAAACTTTTCATCTTTTAAAAAACGAAAAATCTCAGTAGTTGTGTGAAGGGTAAGTTCGCACTCTTGGGAATAATATTTTTTTAAAATTGATAAATTAGCTACAGAATGGTCTGATCTTGGGCCGCCAAAAGCAGACGCAATAGCAATGGTTTTAGCGCCAAGGTCCCTGGCAAATAAAATTGCCTTTTCCAAATCGGTGTAATTTTGATCTTCCAGTTTTACAAATTTAACATCTAATCTTTTATATTTTTCTTCAGAAGCAGAAGATATTGAATCAAGGTCTCCTAAAATATAATCGGGCAATATTTCTTTGAGATGGTTAGCAGCTCCATCTAAAACTATGATTGTCCTATTCGGCATCAGACTCTTAATAACCTCATGTTCATAAGGACCATTAGCTATTATAAGAAAATCTTCTTTTATATTAGAAAAACAAGAAGATGCAAAAATGAAAAAAAGAAAAACAAACTGACTAAACGAAGCAAATTTCATAAGATAAAAAATTTTACACAATATGATACCAAGATGATAAAAAAAGATCTCTTAAAATATTTACTTATGGAACTAAGGGATCGTGAGACAATAAAGTTTACAGTTATCAAGGAGAAAAACGAATCAGATTTTGAGAATTTTTCTGCAGCAGGTATACCTGTTTATACCTGCAAGGAAAAATCCTCAATAGATGAATTGATTTGTCGGGTAGCCTCTAGGCTCTTCCCCCAAAGGCTCCCACAGATCCGTACGTGAGACTCTCACCTCATACGGCTCTTATTGTTCTACGTCGGTGGTTTTTGCATTTTCCA
>JACRNF010000085.1 GCA_016219355.1 Chlamydiota bacterium
ATTCTTGCGTATCGTTTACAAACATTTCTTGTCCTTTTTGTTTGTGTTCTGGTGAAGTTGCTTCCTGTTGAGGAAGCCGCTGAGTCTTTAGCTCAGCGGAGGCTTCACTTTATAATAAAGGGCTGTTTAGTTTTTTGCAAAACAAGATCGCTCCATTTGAGCTAAAAATTCATTAAAAATAGATTCATTTGCAACTATTTTTAAATCTATAGCGCAAGCATATATCGGAAGAGAAACTGTTTTATTTTTGTCTAGCTTAACCACATCTTTTTGAGTGCAAATTATGCATTTTGCCCCTTGGCTTTTAGCCTCATTAGATAGTTTTTTCATCTCATCACAATCGATCTTTTCATGATCTAGCAAAATCAGATTTTTCTCAATGTTAAATCCCGCTTCTTTGAGCAGGTCAAAAAAAGGCTCTGGATGAGCAATTGCGCAAAAAGCAAATATTTTAGAGCCTGCCTCTAAAGCTATCTCTTTATCATCTAAGTCGTAAAAACAGGCAATTTTGGGTTTAGTCCCTATTATTGGCCCTTTAAAAAACCTATCCACCTCTTTTTTTAGTTCAGTAAAATGCTCTTCATTTCTAACATTGTTGATCACGATTAGCGACGCTCTTTTTAAATTCTTCGGCCCTTCTCTTAAAAAACCTCGTGGTAAAAAGTTATTTTTACCAAAAAGGTCCAAAGCATTTAAAATGACAATCTCAAAATCTTTATAAACCCTGCGATATTGCATTCCATCATCTAAAATCGCCACTTTTGCTTTTAAGCTTTTTGCAATTTCTAGAGAAGCTAACCTATCCTTACCCACTATCAAGGGAACTTTTAATTGTTTTAATAGTAAAAAAGGCTCATCTCCGATTTCCTCTGCCGAAGTTTTTGTAAAATCGGTTGCCACTAGCGATTTTTGTTCAGATTTTGATTGATAGCCTCGAGAAATTATTACCCGATTTTGATTTAACAATTTTTTAGTTAAAAGTATGGTAAAAGGAGTTTTGCCAGAACCACCAACCACAATATTGCCAACGCTGATCACGCAAATTTTTTCTATTTTCTTGGATTTAAAAACTTTTCGGTCGTACAAAAAATTTTTTATCTGAGAGGAAACAGCCCAAAAAAAAGATAAAAAATATAAAAGCCCCTTTAAAAAAAATGGGAGTCTATCTTGTTCTATCCCGTTTTGAATATATAAAAAAAACTTGGCCTTAAGCTTCATAAAGCTACATGGCTGCAAGAGTCGATTGTAACCCTTTTAGCTGCTCTTTAGGGCTAAAAAGCTCTTTTTCAACCATTTCAATAATAATATGGATCGCTGCCATATGGGCCTCTTGGATCCTATCGGAAAAAGGAAAATTTTTAACAATCCATTCTAAATCGCATAATCCTTTCATTTTTCCTCCATCCTTGCCTAAAAAAGCAATGGTTTTTGCCCCTTGTTTTTTAGCTGTCATAGCCGCATTAATTAAATTCATGGAGTTGCCAGATGTTGTCAGGGCTATAAAAGTATCATTTGGCTTGGCATGGGCCTCTACCGCTCTTGAAAAGACATAGTCAAACCCAACATCATTGCCCACACAGGTAATAACCCCAGGTTCCGATAATGCAATAGCAGATAAGGCCTTTCTTGACTTGCTTCTATAAAAACCGGTCAGTTCTTCGGAAAAATGCATAGCGTCGCAAAGACTTCCCCCATTGCCGGCAATAATCACTTTACCCTGTTTTTTGTAAGTCTCAACAATCATTTTGGCCGCTTGTTCAATGAATAAGAGACCCTCAGGCGTTTTTAAACTTATAGCCGCTAAAATTACCTCTTCAACCGATGCTAAAATAGTTTTTTGCATTTTTTTCCTACTTTTTTTTAAAGCTTTTTTCGATAATGCTTCTAATATAAATCAACAAACCATTAAAAATCTATGGGCTACAAAATTGCAGTTGTTGGGGCTAGCGGCCTCGTCGGATCGGAGATAATAAAAGTATTAGAATCCTCATCTTTATTAATTGATGATTTAATATGCATCGCCTCTGAAAAATCTGTTGGCAAAACAGTTGTTTTTAAAAATAAAACTATAAAGATAGGGCCCCTTTTAGAAAATTCTTTTGATAATATCGATATTGTTTTTTTGGCAGCCGGCTCTAAAGTGTCCAAAGTTTTTGCTCCAATAGCTAAAAAAGCTAAAGCGATCGTGATTGACTCAAGTTCTTATTTTAGAATGGACGATACAGTTCCACTCATCATACCGGAGATCAATCCTGAAGCTTTAATAAATCATACAGGGATCATCGCCTCCCCCAACTGCACTACTTCAATCATGCTGATGCCCTTAAGTCCTTTACACAAGGCTTTTAAAATCAAAAGAATTGTCGCGGCAACTTACCAGGCAGTTAGCGGCGGCGGGTATAAACTGATCAACGCCCTCTTAGAAGAAACGCAGGCCAAATTAAATGATCCCAATGCCCCTACCAAATATGGGTTCAATGTATATTTACACGATTCTCCTATAAAAGAAAACCGCTACACTGAAGAAGAGCTAAAAATGGGCAATGAAACCAGAAAAATATTAAACGATCCTAAGATATTGGTTACCTCTACTTGCGTAAGAGTTCCGATTATCAGGGCACACTCTGTTGCCATCAATGTTGAATTTAGAAAAAGTTTTACCCTAGAAAAAATCTATGAAGAGCTTAAAAAAGCAAAAGGGGTAAAACTTTTAGAAGACTTTACATTGCAAAAATTTCCAACGCCGTTAGATGCAACAAATCAAAAAGATACTCTTTGTGGAAGGCTCCGTCTGGATTTAACACAAAAAAATACGCTCGAGCTTTGGGCAGTTGGAGACCAGTTATTAAAAGGAGCAGCATTAAATGCCGTGCAGATAGCTGAAAAAATGGATGAGATGTCCCTTTTAAAAATATAAGCTTAGCAAAAATTTAACGAATTATGCTCTAAAGACCACGCTATTTAATACCGCACTTTCAGCTTTAAAGTATTTTTTACAAAATTCTACCACATCATTTGGTTTAAACCATTTGCAGCTAAAAACATCTAAATAAATAGCTTTTGAATTATTAGCAAAATGGGCTGTGATACTAGAGGTTTCAATTAGTTGCATAGCGGAAAATCCAGCAACTCTAGGATCGGTCCCAAAATGATGGATTACCGGCGCTCCATAGGCTTTCATTTTGATATAGGGAACAAGCTCTTTTAAAAATTTCTCAATGTGGTGCTTGTCCTTCATTAAATTTAAATCGCATCCATGAAGATCAACAGCTACGGCCATGCCCCAAGGCTTTTCTTTTTCATACCGAGCAACAATCTCTTCGTCATTTACTACAATCGATTTTTTACTCATATCCATCCTCTAATTTTTAGGTATATATTTTGAATGGTACTGATATAATAAAATTTTGTAAATTATAAAAATGACAGGCATCAAGTACTTTACACTTTTCTCTGTTAATAATGGTAAAATGATTATGATAAGAGAAAATTGTTAAGTTATATGTGACCATTAGAAACCTTTTTAGCTCTTCACCATGTATTTATTGTTGAAGACACTAAATTTATAAAAATGGCCCAAGCACCCTGTTTAGTGAATCTGCAGAATGTAGATACGACAAAATCATGCCGTAATTGGTGAGCGGAATTTCAGACTCGATAAGATCTTCTATCCTAGCGTTCATTTTTTGTTTGTCGATCATACAGCCGCCGCAGTGGATGATCAATTTATATTTTTTTAAATCCTTTTGAGAAAACTCTCTGCCAAAAGCGTGGTCAACCTGGATTGATCCCTTACCAAATAAAGCCTCAATTTTATTAGGTATTTGCACAGTGCCAATATCTTCCGCCATACGGTTATGATTGCAGGCCTCAGCAATCAAAATGCTATCCCCTTTTTTTAAATTCTTAAACGCCTGAATGCCCTTTTCAAATAATCTTAGCCGTCCATTGCTCATTACATGGGCCATAACTATAGAAAAAGTTGTAATGGCTATATTTTCATTAAGCGTCCAGTTATGCACAATATCAATGGCCTGAGAATCGGTAATAAGAAGCTGCAAATTGCTATCCTTTTTTAAAGATCTTAATATTTTTAAAAACCTATCTTTTTCCGATAGTTTTATAAGCTCATCTTGGCTTCTCGCTTTGACAAGGTCCATCCTATAGCAAAAGGTTGAAACATATCTTCTAAGTAAATTTTCTTGAATAAACGCTTGAGGCCGAAGTAGCCTTTTTTCCGGAGTTTCCTCATCCATAGGAATATTTAAAAAAACTGTCTCATCTTTTTGTAAAAAAGAAAAAAGATCGGGATCTTTTTTAACTAAAGAAAAATTGTCGTTAATAAAGTTTAAAACTTGTACCCGGGCCTCTTTTTTTGTTAAATCACAGGCCAGATAATTTTGGCTATTACCAAGCAATGTATTGCAAAGGTCTAAATTTGTTTTTTGCTTATTAACCTCAGTTTTGGGTTTAATCCACTCAGAATCAGTAATCTTTTTGCAATTTTGATTTCTTTTTTTCTCGAAAATAGAGCCTTTGGCTATTTTCCTCGAAAAAAGGGAATCAAACTCCTCAAAAATCTTAGCAGATTCAGAGGGAAGAAACCCAAAACTGAGGTTATTAGCAAAAAGGTTTTTTCTTTTCCCCCAAAAGCTCTTCTTCATCTAAGCCGGGAGTATCAAATAATTTAACCGGCCCCATCTCATGAATTTCCATAATAGACATGTTCACATCGGAGGTTGTCCCTTTTTTTTCATCAACTAGCGAAGTGTTTTGCATAGTGATTACATTCATCAACGTAGATTTGCCGGCATTGATCTTGCCAAAAATCCCGATATTAATTCTTTCAATCATTTATTTTTCCATTGTTTAAAAAATGAAGAGGATCTCCAGGTTCATTATAAGCTATGTTTTTATTTACCGATTTTATTCTATTTTCAATACAGCTTTTACACATTTCGGCAGTTTCATCCAAACAAGGCTTATTTGGATATAGAAGATAATTTTGCCGATACTTTAATGGAGTAATGATAGGCATAATGATATTGGCTCCGGAGCTCAAAGCTATTTCCCTACCTTTCCGATTTAATGCTTGCAAGGCAGTAGTTGCCGAAATATTGACATCTTTTAAATACAGCCTACAAAGGGCGATCATTTTTAAAGAAAGTTGAAACATATCCTCTTTCATACAATACTGCTTTTGAGAAAATAAAGGGGTCTCTTCATTGGGAATAAAGGGGCCCATCCCAATCATGTCAATGTCTAGTTTTTTAAAAAACAAGATATCTTCTGCCAAATCTTCAATGGTTTGAAAAGGAAGTCCGATCATCACTCCGGTCCCTACTTGATATCCAATCGATTTTAAATTTTGTACACACTCAATACGATTATCAAAACTATGACCTTCAGGATGAAGTTTTTCATATAAGCTTTTATTGGCAGTTTCAATTCTAAGAAGATACCGATCAGCGCCAGCCTTAAAAAACTCTAGATAGCTTTCTTTTAAAAGCTCTCCTAAACTAAGAGTGATCCTAAGGTTCGTTTTCTTTTTAATTTCTTTGATAACTTCAAGGATAAGTTCAACCCGTTTTTCATTATCAATCTCTCCCGATTGCAGCACAACCGAGCCATATCCTTGGCTATAAGCCCAAAGAGCCGTCTCAACAATCTCTTTTTTAGGCATTAAATATCTGAATATCTTTTCATTGCCTTTTCTAATGCCGCAATAATAACAGTTTTTATTACAGCTATTACCAAACTCAATAATCCCTCTAAAAAAAACTTTAGTGCCGAATAACTTTCGAGTAAGTTTATCGGCGCGAGCATATAAAGAGGCTAATTTATTTGCATCTTTTTCTTTGAGCCAGTGAATTATTTCTTCTTTAGATAAATAAGTCTCTTGTTCCATTTTTTAATTTTTCAATATTGGCAATTAGTTGTTCTCTTTTTTTTAGATTAGGTACGGTTGCTATTTCCTTATCGATAAGGTTTAGACCAAGCTCCCTAGTTTTTTGATCAGCATAATCGAGCAAATACTCAATAAAAGAAAGGAGCGCGTTAGGATGGCAGCAATCTTGAATTTCCCCTTTTTTAGCAATTTGCATAAAAACTTTTCCGGTACGCTTCAACCGATAGCATGCCGTGCACCAGCTGGGAATAAAGCCCATTTTCACAAGATCATAAATAACCTCATGGGTAGGCCTTATATCATTTAAAAAAAATTGTCCCGAAGAACATTTTTCCTCATGATATCCGCCCGGTTCAGTTTTAGACCCGGCAGAAATTTGAGAGACTCCCAAATTGTAAACTTCCCTTCTCATCTGTTCATTTTCTCTAGTAGACAATATGATGCCGGTATAAGGAACAGCCAAACGAATAATAGCCACAACTTTTTTGAAATCTAAATCACTTAAAGCAAACTCTAGATTATCGGTGAAAGGAGTGTTCAAAGCGCTTTGAATTCTTGGCACTGAAATGGTATGAGGCCCTATTCCATATTTTTTGTCTAAATGATTGGCATGTTTTAATAAAGAGAGTACTTCAAATCGATAATCATACAGGCCAAACAAAACTCCAATCCCGACATCGTCCATCCCTGATTCAAGGGCCCTGTCCATAGTATTTAGCCGCCAATCATAATCTTTTTTCGGTCCATATGGATGAACTTTTTGATAGGTTGGCCTATGGTAGGTTTCTTGAAAAAGGGTATAGGTGCCGATTTTATCCGTTGCCTTTAACTTTTTAAAATCTTCCTTGTCCAAAGCAGGAATCTCAACGTTGATCCGTCTTATCTCGCCGCTTGTTGCCGTTTTTACGCTTGAAACAACATGTATCGCTTCAACAAATTCATCTAAGGTATAGGCAGGATCATCTCCCATAAGCATGAGCAGTCTTTTATGGCCTTGTGCTTGAAGCGCTTTAACTTCATCAATCAACTCATTATGATTTAACTTTTTTCTTTTAATTGCTTTATTATCGTGGCGAAAGCCGCAATAAAGGCATCCACCTTGGCAATAGTTAGAAACATATAGCGGAGCAAAAATTACAATCCTATTGCCATAAATGGCCCTTTTTACATAAAGGGCCGCATCAAAAAGTTCTTGCATTAACTCCAAGTTAGAAGAGTCAAGGTTTAACAAAACCGCCGTTTCTTCTTCACTTAGGCCTTGAACATATTCTGAGGATGTAGAAAAACAAAGGGCCTGTTTTTTGGCCTTGGCTAAAATTTGTTTAACTTCGGTAATTGAGCCCGATTTTTTTTTGCCTTTTTCAATAAGGGAATAAATTTCATTTTCATCAAACATATTTTTTCTTGAGGTTTTATAAAGAAAAAAATATAGCAAAAAAAAGTTTTAGTCCAATTTATTTTCAAAACTCATTTTTTCTTGGGTCACCGGATGGAAAAATTCCAGTTTACCTTGATGAAGCTTTATCTCATTTGAAAAAATGTGGCTTCCATATTTGCTATCGCCAACTATCGGATGGCCAATATGGCCAAATTGAGCTCTGATTTGATGATACCTTCCGGTATCAAGCTCAATTTCTAAAAGGGTAGTATCTTTATTTTTTTTTAAAACTCTGTAATGAAGTTTGGCCAATTTCCCATCATTTTTTCCAACTACTGCGGCTTTATGGCTTTGATGGACCAAATAATGTTCTAAATCTCCCTCTTGTTTATCAAAATGCCCTTCAATTAATGCATAATAAATCCGTTTGATTTTTTTTTGCCGCATCTGTTCATTTAATCTTGAAAGGGCTTTAGAGCTTCTGGCAAATAAAACAAGACCGCTTACCGGTTTATCTAATCGATGGACACAGTGTAAAAACACATTTCCCTTTTTTTGAAATTTGACCTTTAGCCAATTTTTGATCCGATCTTGAAAATTATCTTGGCCCAAATCATCCGGTTGAGTGGGCAAATTGCAAGGTTTGATAGCCACGAGAATGTGATTATCGCAATATACTATTTCTTCTTTGTCTTTGCACTTCATATAATAACAGGGTAGTTGCTTGGGCCACATTTAAAGAATCGGCATCTCCCATCATGGGAATTTTCACTAAAACATCACTGTTTTCCATCCAAAGAGCTGAAAGGCCATATTGTTCTGCTCCTACTATTATCGCAAGAGATTTTGTCAAATCAACATCTGTAAAAATCTCCTTAGCATGAGGAGATGCTGCAACAATTTGAATCTTTTGTTTTTTTAAAAAATCAAAAATGATTTGCTTGGGTAAAGTTATAACTTTTTGTGTAAATAAAGCTCCGGTGCTTGATCTTACTACATTAGGGTTGAAAATATCGGTAACAGGATCGCAAACGACTACAGCGTCGGCGCCTGCCCCATCTGCAGATCTAAGGATCGTTCCTAAGTTGCCCGGCTTTTCAATCCTTTCACAGATAACAAAAAACGGATTAGGTTTCTGTTTTACAATTTTTTCTAAAACCGAAATATCCAAATGGACTTGTTTTGCTACTGCCAAAAGTCCATCGGGCCGATCTCGATAAGAAATTTTTTCAAAGACCCTTTTTTCGCATTTAAAAATTTCTACATTTTTATTTTTGATCTTCTCAATTAGATCAAATTCATTTTCTTTTAAGAAAAAATCTTCGCAAAAAAATAGCTGAGTAATTTGCACGTGGCCCAAAGATCTTAATAGCTCTCGATATCCTTCGATTAAAAATAGATCGGTAGCATCTCTTTCATTTTTATCTCTTAATTTGATGATCTGCTTTATTTTGGGATTAGAAAAGCTGGTAATTTCAAGCATTAGACCACCTGGAAAAATAACCGCAAGGAAGAGAAAAAGAAGAGCTAGACTCAATCACCATCTCTCCTGATTCTATAACCCCTTTTCTATTTTGCATAAGCTGAGTTAAAACATTGTTTAGCCCAATTGAAGAAAACCCCGTGGTATGGGAAGATAAAATAAAAAAAACTGCCTCTTTGGACAAGACCGATTTACAAAGTTCAAGTAATTCAAATAAATTTTCTTCGATTTTGAAAACTTCCCCTTTCGATCCTCTTCCAAAAGATGGAGGATCTAAAATAATGCCGTCGTAGAATACTTCTCTTTTGATCTCTCTTTTTAAAAATTTTATCACATCATCTTCGATCCAGCGAATCGGAGCGGATTGTAAATTATTTAAATTTGCATTTTCTCTCGCCCATAAAATGGTAGGCTTGGACGCATCTACATGGCATACTTTGGCTTTGGATCTCGCCGCCATAATTGTTGCAAGGCCGCTATAAGCAAAAAGATTTAAAACATTCAGCTCTTTTTTTTGTTCTAAAATCTTTTTTTCCATCCAGCGACAAAGTAAAATATGCTCAGGAAAAACCCCCAAATGGCCAAAATCGGTCGGCGCAATTTTCATTTTAATGTCATCTAGTTTGACCTCCCAGGATGGAGGAACCTTTTTTTTATAGATCCAATGGTTTTTTCCTTCTCTTGAAAAAATCAAATCGGCCTTGTCCCATTCGCTTTGGGGTAATTTTGGATGCCAAATGGCCGAAGCAGATGGCCTTGATAGTAAAAAAGGGCCAAATTTTTCTAATTTTAAAAAGTTTCCGCTGTCTATAAGTTTATAATTCATGGTTCAAAATAAAAAAGGTTATGGGCAACTCTTCGATATAAAATGCCAAGGGCAAAAGTAATAGCCATATCAACGATTACTTTTCGATTGTTTTGAAAATGGAGCACACCGGCATCAATTGCCTCATTTTTTTTAGCAATTGCCATGCAAACGGTGCCAACCGGTTTTTCGGCAGAGCCCCCTGTTGGGCCAGCAATCCCTGAAATTGCTATGGAATAATCAGCGTCGGTAAGTTTAAAAACTCCTAAGGCCATTTCTTTGACTGCTTGAACGCTTACCGCCCCTTTATGCTTTAAGGTGCTTTCGCTAACACCAAGGACTTTTTGTTTTACTTCATTGGCATAAGCAACAATGGATCCAAGAAAATAAGCGGATGATCCTGGGAACGAGGCCAAGCGAAAAGCTAGACCGCCTCCGCTGCAAGACTCAGCGGTTGCCAGTTTTAATTTTTTTAAAGTAAATAAATTTTGCACCGCCTCTTCAATTAGACCGCTATCTGAGTGAAAAACGTATTCGGAAAATTCATTTAAAAGAGCTTCTTTAGGCCGCGCAAATTTGTCTTTGGCCTGTTTTTGATTTGAGCCTTGCGCTGATAAAATTACTTTCAAAATCCCATGACTTGGGTAAATCCCAATATCTAAATCAGGGGTTTCAAATCTTTTTAAAATAGAATTTACCTTGATCTCCGGAAGAAGAGTAAAATTAATCTCTTCCTGATATTTTTTTTCGGTAAGGGGGAAATGCTCTAAAATAAAGGGAAGAGCATGAAAAGAAAACATCTGCTTCATTTCTTCGGGAACACCGGGTAAAAAAATCATGGCTTTTCCGGCATTAATAAAAGCAAAACCAGGCGCCGTCCCAATTTCATTTTTTAAAATAAATCCATTTTTAGGCACGGTGGATTGCTCTTCCAAAGAAGCGATTTCGCCAAATCTTTCTTTGATATCTTGAGCTATATCTTCTCTAAATTCCAAAGGTATTTTTAAAAGCTCGCAAACGATGTTTTTTGTCTTATCGTCTATAGTGGGCCCAAGGCCACCAGTGACAATTATCAATTCATTTTTTTCACTAAGCGCTTTTAAAACCGATTTAATTTCATGTTTGTCATCGCCCACTACCCCATGGCGGCTTATATCATAACCCAAAGTTCGAAGCTTTTGGGCTATAAACGCCGAATTAGTATTGACCACTTGCCCTTGTAAAACTTCATTTCCGATCGCAAGAATCGCAACTTTCATCAATTTTTCTCTTTTTAAACATTTGAAACAAAATAAGACCGATTATACCTATAGTTATATACGAATCGGCCAAATTAAAAACAGGATAACTATATGGGCCGAATTTAAAATAAAACATGTCAATAACTGTGCCATACCACAAAAAATCTAAAATATTGCCAAGGGCCCCAATAGTAATGAGCAGAATAAAAAACTTGCATTTTTCTTTTTTATTAAAAATCAAATAGGCAATTAATCCTAAAAAAACAAAAATTCGCAAATACAATAAATAATTTGAGTATTTGGCAAAAATACCCCAAGCAGCCCCTAAATTCTCAACATGATTGATAGAAAAGCTCATCCCAAGCCCTTTAAAAACTCCAATACCGCCAAAAGGATAGGCCGGATGGACCCAGCTCATTTTAGGTATGAAGTTAAAAGTATAAGCTTTAAGCAAAATATCCAATGACAAAAGGAATAAAAAGATAGTCAAATAAAGAAAAATTTTGCTTTTTTTCATTAAATAAACCCTTTTTCCATTTTTTGTTGAGCATCAACAGTCATGGTAGCATAAGGGATAGCATCGAGCCTTGCCTTAGGAATTTCTTTTCCTGAAATATCACAAATTCCGTAAGTTCCTTCTTCAATTTTTTGAAGGGCCCTATCAATTTGTTTTAATATGGAAAATTCTTTATTGGAAACCTCAAGATTAATGGTTTTTCCAAAATCATCGGTCCCCTCATCGGCTTGATGCTGGGAATAACCTTTAGACTCGTCTAAAGCTTTCACCTCTTCTTTTGCAACCTTGATAGTATTGGTTATTTTATTACGCATAGCTAATAATTCATTTTTAAAATGTTCAATCTCACTTTTTTTTAGAGGCATAACTCATTTCCTTTAATTTAGTGTTTTTTTGCAAAAAATTTTCATCTTTGTATTTAATGGAATCTAACGCGTCCAATAAATCCTTAATATCTGTAAAACGTTTATATACACAAGCAAAGCGAATATATGCAACAGTATCCAATTCTTGTAAATGTTTCATCACAATTTCGCCAAGCTCCCTAGAGGTGATTTCTCTGATCTGAGAGGCCATTAGATCGGAGCTGATTTTATGAGCAAGGCCCAAAACCTGATCATGGCTTACTCTTGTATATCGGCAAGCCGCTTCAATCCCTTTAATCAACTTCTCTTCCTGAAAGTCCTGATAGGTACCATCCCGTTTTCTTACCTGCAGCGTCAGATCAATGGTCTCAAAGGTAGTAAACCTTTGCTCACATTTAAGGCACTCTCTTCTTCTTTTAATCGCCATCATTTCCATAGCGGACCTTGAATCGGTAACTTTGGATTCTTCAAACCCGCAAAAAGGACATTTCACATCAAACCTCGTATTAACTGTAAATAAGACTATTTATTGATTTGCCAATTTTTTGTGAATCTTTTTTTTTCAAAAAGCAAATTTTGTTAAAAATTTAAGATTTTTTAGCCTTGTAATCTTTTAAGCAGGTTATTATACTTTATTCTGTTTTAATATCAAATCTGAGGTGTTTATGAAAAAGGTAATCATAATTTTTTTAGCTTGCGCACTTATTTCGGCACCTTTTGCTCGCCATTTTTTTCTTAAGGCTTTTCCGCCTAAAGACACAAACACTCTCATAGTTGGAACCAACGCCGAATATGCCCCTTTTGCCTATATTGAGAACAATGAAATTATCGGATTTGATATCGACGTCGCTAAAGAAATTGCCATCAGAATGCATAAGAACATCAAAATTATTGATTTACCTTTTGATTCTTTAGTTCCTGCAGCCCTGGTTGGAAAAGTTCAAATAATCGCCGCCGGCATGACCTTTAATGAAGAGAGGGCCAAAAAAGTCATCTTTACTAAACCTTACATTGAAGGGGATCCTTTTATGATCATTACAAAAGATGGCGCTTCTAAAGTTACCAATCTAAACGATCTAAAAGGCAAAAAAGTGATTGTTAATGAAGGATACACCGCAGATCTTTACCTCTCTTCTCAAAATGTTGAAGGGATAGATGTCGTTAGGTTAAATTCTCCCTCCGACGGATTTACCGCCCTTGCTTGCAATCGAGCCGACGCATTTATAACCTCTAATATAACGGTGAATTATTTTTTTAAAATTAATGGGATGAACAAACAAAATTTTGCATTTACTCCTATTACCGATCCAAAAGCTTTTGACTCATATTCGGTTGTGGTATCACCCAAACATTCTATCCTTTTGAACGATGTTGAAAAAATTTTGGAAGATTTAAAAAATGACGGAACATTAGAAGCTCTTAAAAAGAAATGGGGCATCTAAATGCTTGATTTTTCCTTAATGAAGGACTCTTTGCAAGTTCTATTGCAAGGGACGCTCGTTACTCTTGAGATTGGTTTTTTTTCTTGCCTCTTTGGTTTTCTAGGCGGAACTTGCATGGGTGTTTTGCATTCAACAAAAAAACCTCTAATCACTTCTATCGTCGGAACCTATGTAACAATAATACGAGGAACTCCTTTGCTGATGCAAATAATCACCATTTTTTATCTTTTGCCAGAGCTCGGTATTAATATTTCCCCTATTTGGTCAGCGATAACTGCCCTTTCTTTAAATTCTGTAGCATATGTTAGTCAAATAATCCGCTCCGGCATTTCTTCGGTTCCTAAAGGGCAGGTTGAAGCGGCTAAAGTGCTAGGTTTAAATCCTTGGCAAACTTCTTTTTATATTATTTTGCCTCAGGCAATTCGTACGGTACTTCCGGCCCTTGGCAACGAATTTGTCACCCTTGTTAAAGATTCAAGTTTAGCTTCCATTATTGGAGTAATGGAGCTTTCTAAACAAGGATCTATAATCAGATCTCGTACCTACGATGTATTTTCGGTCTTATTTATAGTAGGCTTAATTTATCTTTGTTTAACTTCAATAGTCTCTTTTCTTATTAAACTTTTAGAAAAGAAAATGGGGTTGTATGCTAAAGATTACTAATCTTTGCAAAAAATTTAAAAATAAAACCATTTTGGAAAATATTTCGGTTGAAGTTGGTTTTGGTGAGATTGCTTTATTCCTAGGCAAATCAGGCGTTGGCAAATCTACCCTTCTTCGAGTTCTAGCCAATTTAGAGACCAAAGACAAAGGCAGCATCAATTTAGATGACAAACCCTTAAAGCCTTTTGACGTAGGCATGGTTTTTCAAAATTATCATCTATTTGAACATTTAAATTGTGAACAAAACATTACTTTGGCCTTAGAAAAGGTAGCCAAAAAAAATAAAGCTGAAGCGGCCTTAATATCCAATGATCTTTTAGCAAAATATATGTTGAAAGACAAATCTAAAAGGCCTGTCAACATGCTATCAGGCGGAGAAAAGCAACGATTATCCCTTGCAAGAGCTTTGGCTTTAAATCCTCCGATTATTTGTCTTGATGAACCAACATCTGCTTTAGATCCCACTTTAACTTCCCACGTTGCGCAAATTATTCATGACCTTGGGACTAATCATATTGTCTTGATCGCCTCTCACGACACTGAATTGATAAGGCAGCTTTGGCTAAGACAAGCCAAATGTACAATTTATCTGATGCAAGATGGCTCTTTTATTGAAAAAGCAGGCTTAGCTGATTTGTTTTCCAAACCTGACAAGTATATTAATATACATAAATTTGTATCTGGAGATCATAGAGAAGAGGCCTGTTTGGATTTGATCAAAAAAGATTTAAGCAATTAATGGAGCGGTTAAATCTGACTCCACAGTTGGTTTTCTTGTTTTAGGTTTTTCTTTCTCTTCTGGATGAGGATGAGTGAAGAAACGATCATAAAGCGATGCTTTGTCCAAAAACAAGAAGAGCATGTTAATAAACATCCAGCTGATGCTATCCTCGTAATTTGAAATTATATTAATTTGCGATAAAATCCCTTTGCCGACATGTGCAGCCGCCGCAATAGCCGGAGCATTAGAAACTAAAGAAGCAACAAGTCCAATAATGGCAAGGCCGATTGTGAATTTAAATTCCCTTTTTTGTGCTTCCGATGCTTTTAAAATATCTTGAATAAATAATTTTGATTCCTCAACCTTATCAAGCTTATTAATAAAGTCATCAATATTGAGAATAGCGTCTCTAGCCCAATCTTTTCCTACAATTTTCTCAAAATATAGAATCTTTCTCTGCACTTTATTTACATACTCTTTTTCAGAATCAACATCCCCTTCTTTCAAATTGGGTTCATGTTGTAGGGTTTCTTGGTGCAAGTTTGATACTTTTACAAATTTTCTAATATATGAAAGAGATAATTTTCTTTTTTCTTCGTCATCGATTTTTAAATTTTGAATTTCCAAAAGTCCTTCTCTAAATTTTCTTATATTAGACCATCCTATTAAACTATAGGCTATCATGTTGAAATAGCCGATTGGGAAAATTACATTATAAAGAACAAATGTTAACCAAAAACATACAGGATTTAAAGCTAAGAAATGTAGAGCAATGAGCATTGATATTCCAAGTATAACCCAAAGAGATCCTTCAATTTTTGAAAAGAATCCGCTTATTTTTTTTAGCTTATAGATTATATCCATATTTCCTTTATGGAATGCGCAGGCTTTATTTTCATTATCATAGTTTGTTGCATCGGTTTGCCAATACTCTCCCTGAGGATAGAAAAAAAGCTCACCTTGCAAAGCCCTCGCAACTGCGATTATTGGAGCAACGCCGGGTATCATATTTAATCCATTCCTTATGACTGCAAAAATATCGGACCAAGGAATGATTTTTTCAGCGCGGTCATTTAAAGTTTTGAACTTTTCTTTAATGACTTTTCTTTGTGTAGCTAACCCGTTAAGTGCTATTTCTTCATATAAACGTTCTTTGTCTAACAACGTCTCGCTTTTAAAATCGATAAATTGTCTAATTTCACTAGCAGCTTTTAAGAATTTTTTTGATGAATGAAAGTTACTTTTGTCAGTTAGGAAAATAGTATGTTTTTCATCAAAGGCTGCGACAATTTCGATCCTATCATTATAATATATAAGTTGTGTAGGATTTCGCAACTTGTACATGCTTGCTAGATCGTGAATTTGTTCCTGTAAATTTGCAATGGCACTTTGAGTTAATCGACTTAAAGCAAAGCTTTCTTCTCCAAATTGAATCGCTTGTATCTTATTATTTGTGGCGAAGTTACTTTCTAAACTTATGGTTAGAATTGCCATAATAGCCTCTTCTTTCTCTTATATATATCTATTTAAATTGTAACAAAAATCTTTAAAAAATACAACAAAATAATTAAGAATTAATAAAGATATATTTAATTTATTATCAAAGCCTTATAACGTCTATTATTAAGGCTAATATTATCTCCTATGTTGTTTCAACTTAATTAACTCCTATCAAAGGACTTACAGGTTTAGAAAGGAAAAGACTCTGATTATCAAAGACTTAAGCTGTCCCAAGGTTATTAAAGAAATGGCCTCATTCACCTTTTCGCACACCCATCTTAAGCCACCAACTTATCTTTTATTCTGATTTGTAACTGCGGTTTTTCGGGAATTTTTACATTCTCCACAAGATACTCAAATAACTCACCATGCTAAGAAAAAAAAAAACGTTCTGCTGCCGTACTGCCATCATCCT
>JACRNF010000081.1 GCA_016219355.1 Chlamydiota bacterium
TGTGAAACTTGTCACGATGAATTGCATAGTTTATCAGAACCTGAAAAAGCGTCCCTTAAGCTGCAAAAAAGAGGCAAGGCACGTACAACCGATGCAAACCAAGCATCGACTATCTCCATGTATCTAAAAAAGAGTTTGAACTGCAAAGAAACATTTGGTTATGAAACAAAATACAAGCGAGAGCTTCTTGGTTTCAAAAAAGAACATTATATAGATGCTATTTGTGTGGCGCTTCATGATGGAGAAACCATTCAGTTGCCATCTCATATTTACAAAAAGGTTTCAATCCCTAGAGGTGATTACCAGCAAACTTCTGGCGCCAGATCAGAACAGCCCTTACCAACACACAAAATTATGGGATTTAGAAAGTATGACAAAGTTTTATGGAACAACCAAGAATCTTTTATCAAAGGAAGAATGTCTACTGGCTATGCAATCCTAATGGATATTGAAGGAAAAAAGATTCCTTTCAAACCAATTCCGAAACTAAAAACTATGAAAAGAATATCCGCGAGGAAGTCATGCCTTACAGCTCTAATGAACATAGAAAATTTACCATCAAATATCACATTATCTTCATCTGCAAATATAGAAAAAAGCTGTTTGAAAAAAAAGAACTTGGTGCATGCATGAAAAATGTTAAAAACGATTCATCAGCGAAGCTAAAGACTTTGCTGTTTTCTCGTAAAAAAATTTATAAATTTACATGAGAAAAATAATATGGAAGAAATAAAAATTATCCTGCCTAAACTTGGTGAAAGTATTGTTAGCGCAACTGTGGTAAAATGGCTAAAAAAAGAAGGGGATCAAATAGACAAAGACGAGAATCTTTTAGAGGTCTCAACTGACAAGGTAAATAGCGAGATTCCCTCTCCGGTTGCTGGAATTTTGGATAAGATATTAGTGCATGAAAATGAAGAGGTGCAAGTTGGAGAGCCTTTAGCGATAGTTAAAACTGGCGAAGCGACAAAGCAAGAAACTCCTATCGTAAAAGAAACAGCAAAAACAGATTATTTTTCTCCAGCGGTTTTAAAACTGGCTGAAGAAAAAGGGATTTCTTTATCCGATTTAGAAAAGATCAAGGGAACGGGAGACGGGGGAAGGATCTCCAGAAAAGATCTTGAAAATTTTGCTGTGGAGAAAAAAGAGCCGGTTAAAGGGCAAACTTTAAAACTATCGGCTTTAAGACGCAAGATTGCGGAAAATATGGTAACTTCCCATAGAGAAATACCTTCTGCAGTTATTATTGACGAGATCGATGTTACCGATATTGTAGAGCTCATCGATAAAAACAAAGAATCTTTTTTAAAAAAACATGGGGCTAAATTAACTATAACTCCTTTTTTGGCTAAAGCTATAGGCAAAGCGGCTAAAAAATTTCCTTTAGTCAATAGCTCTTTAAAAGAGGATGTTCTTATATTAAAACCTGAGGTTAATTTAGGCCTTGCCGTCGGGATAGAAGATGGGGTTATGGTGCCGGTGATTAAAAATATTGCGGAGCTGGATTTTGTAACTATAGCCAAGAAAATATTTGAACTAGCTAATAAAGCAAGAACTAATTCTTTAATTCAAAATGAAATTATAGATGGAACAATCACATTAACTAATTTTGGAATGACACAAATCTTGATTGGTATTCCTATAATCAGGTATCCTGAATCTGCAATTATAGGGCTTGGAGCCATTAAGAAAAAAGCTGCAGTTATTGATGATGAGATAAAAATACGCTCTATGATGCATATTGCTCTATCATTTGACCATCGGGTATTTGATGGGATTTATGGATGCAGCTTTATAAACGAAATAAAAAGTGTTTTAGCCCATGATAAAATCACTCTTTGATGATACTAAAAAATATCTTAATTATTTTTTTGATTCGATAGATATTTCTAAAGTGGAAGCTATTCATAAAAAGCTTTTATCTTGCAAGGGGACCCTTATTTTTACCGGTATTGGTAAAAGCGGGTTTATTGCTAATAAAATAGCGATGACGATGCTTTCTACCGGCACTAAGGCCCTTTTCTTACCCCCGATTGATGCTTTGCATGGAGATATTGGAATTGTTGGCAAAGAAGATGTGTTCATATTTTTTAGTAAAAGCGGCTCGACTGATGAGCTGGTTAATTTGATTCCCTTTGTAAAAAAAAGAGGGGCGAGTGTGATTGCGGTTGTTTGTAACGATAACAGCAAGTTAGCGGCTTTATCTGACCTTAGCATAGTTTTGCCTACTCAAAAGGAGCTATGCCCTTTTAATTTGGCTCCTACAACGTCTACGACGGTTCAGTTGATCTTTGGCGATATTTTGACGATAGCTCTTATGAAAGAAAAGAATTTTTCCTTAAATGAGTATGCGATCAATCATCCTGCTGGAGCAATTGGCCGGCAAATTTCTTTGTCAGTAGAAGATCTAATGTTCAAAAAAGATGATCTGCCCCTTTGCAAAAAGCAAGATTTTGTAATGGATGTTTTACATGAGCTCTCTTATAAAAAATGTGGTTGTTTATTGGTGGTGGACGATAAGAATTGCTTAGAAGGGATTTTTACTGATGGAGACCTTAGACGGGCGATACAATCAAAAAAAGATAAGCTACACCTTCAAAAAATTGAAGATTTAATGACCAATAAGCCTAAAACAATAACCAAAGAAAAGTTGGCTATCGATGCATTGAGAATAATGCAAAAAGATAAGCAGGTAACAGTGCTTCCGGTTGTTGAAGAAGATAAAATCATTGGTCTTATTCGGATGCATGATATCATTAAAGCGGGTCTTTAATTTCTAAAAAAATTAGGCAATAAAAAAGGCCTTGTTTTCACAAGGCCTTTGGATTAATTTTTCAAAAAGATCTAATTATAGATCAAATTGAAGTCTGAAAGAAAGACCATTTAGCGTTAAATCGCCATGTGGTACTTCATCGTTATATGTGATATTTGCATCGCTATAATTTCTTCTGAAATGATTTTGTTGAAACCATTCTTGGAATTCATAAGCGAGTTTAAAGCTCATCATATATTTATTTTTGCTAAAGAAATGTCCATAGCAGATACCAGCTGTCAAATCAAAGTTTGGCACATTGGTAAAATAGTTGTTATGGAATTCATAATCTCCAGCTGCTCTACTACTGAAACCAGAAGTATCTTGATCAAGCTCAAATTTGCTAAATAACATAGAAATGTTGAACGCACCAAAGAGGTCCCAACCGCCGCCTAGTATAAATTCAGCTTTGAAGCCGCCTCTAAGACCAACGCCCCAATATTCATTTTCTCCAAACATTTCAACTAAATTAGTTGGAGATGAAACATATTGTGAACTGTTCCAGCTATAACGAGCTAATAGATCTTGATCGATCCAAGCAGCTCTTAAGCCGAAGTTAGGATTGAACACAAAGTATCTGCTTACATGGAAAGGTTTTCCAAGCATAAGGTCAAATACGTTCATGGTAGCAGTCCAACGCTCAGAA
>JACRNF010000082.1 GCA_016219355.1 Chlamydiota bacterium
ATGCAGAATTGATTGTAGGCGTATTTTTTAAAGTTAGGGTAACATTTTATGTGTTGTTATTAGCTAATAATGAATAAGATACATTAGGATTTTCAAATAACTTGTAAACTCGGGCTAGACCTTTTAAAAATTTAGCTAGCTCATTTAAGGTCATTCCACCTGTACTTACGTCGACAACAACAAATAGCCAGTTGCCGTTTGGTTTGATGCCGATTGCGCTCCTTGCGTGTTTTTTTATAATAAACGAGGATTGAACGGCTTCTATAGAAAAATCGGTGATAATTTCTCCATTTTTAATAAGCAGGGGAGTTCCTCCTATAATGTAATCTATATTATCCCAAGAGCTATTGTTGGATGGTAAAATAAAAATTTTAGTATCGATATGTTTCGAATTTAAGATTTTATCGATAATTGGATCAGTTTTATCTACCGATATTATAAAACCCTCTTCGGGTATTTTGGAGCTCCCATGGGATATTTTGGCAACTTGGTTATCGATCACGGTAAATTCTAAAGTGTTTAAAGAGGTTAGCGTTGTTTTATGAAAAATAGGAAAATAAACAATTCTTTGATTTCCCTTTTTGACACAGTTGATACCATCTAGTAAAAATTCTTCTCCATCCAATAGCAAAATAGCGTTAGTCAATAAACGATCAAGTAAAATAGTATTAAAATTTTTATCCCAACCGAGAGCAGCTCTTGGCTTTTTTGGCAGAGATATCCACTCATTTTCAATTTTTAAAATACCGTCAGGGAGACCATCATCGATCTCGTCGGTGATTTTGAAAAAGCCGCCGTTTATAGCTAAAGAGGCGTTGTATCTTTTAGCAATGGAGGAGAGTTTTTCTTTGCCTAAACACTCATCTAGGCCAAGTATTGGCAAGATCTCAAATTTTTTAGGATCAAACTCTACAACATGAATGGAAAAATATTCGTCTACGAAATGGGTATATTTTAGATCTTCGGCAAATCCCGATACAAAAAAAAATATAAATGAACAAAGAATTTTTTTTAGACTAAAGGCATGCATGTTTTTGCTTCCAAATTAAACACATCGCCAAAGAATTTATTTTTAAATTTATGGAAGGCGAGGCCTGCTATCATTGCTCCGTTATCCAAACTAAGATCCTTTGCCGGCCAAAAAGCTTCAATGCTAAAAGCTTTATTTTTGACCATGGCTCTTAAGGTTTGGTTATTGGAAACTCCACCGCCAAAATATATCGCTTTAGAATTATTCATTTCGGCCGCTTTAAAAACCTTATCGATCAAGTCTGAAAAGGCGGTTTTTTGAAAAGAGGCGGCAATATGTTTTTTTTCTTCTTCAGAGACTAAACATTTATCTCCTTTTTTTCCATTTTGACCTTTAATAGAGTATAAGATCTTGGTTTTTAGTCCGCTAAATGAAAAATCAAACGGTTTTTGAGGTTTTGCTGGTATGAAATGATATTTCAATGGATCGCCTAAACTTGCAAGCTTTTCAATTTCTGGCCCTCCGGGATATGGTAAATCTAAAATACTTGCCACTTTATCAAAACACTCGCCGATAGCGTCATCAATAGTTGAACCAATGAGCTCATAACGGCCTATGTCTTTGATGTTCAATAACATGGTATGTCCGCCAGAGATAACCACACCTAATGACGGGAAGGTCATGTTATTCAAGTTTTGCATCATGGCGGCATAAAGATGAGCCTCAATGTGATTGATGCCAATAAAGGGTTTATTAAGGGCTAGAGCAAGCCCTTTGGCGGTATTCAGACCGATCAATATCGAGCCGATAAGACCGGGGCCGTTTGCTACGGCGATCAAATCGATCATTTCTAATGTGATGTTTGCTTTTTGCAGAGCCTCATCTATCACGGGGATGATCATTTCTATGTGGGACCTTGAGGCAAGCTCTGGAAAAACCCCTCCATATTTTTTATGGATAGGAACTTGCGATGAGATAACATTGGACAAAATTTCATAACCATCTTTAACGACAGAAGCGGCGGTTTCATCGCAGGTGGACTCAATGCCTAAAACAAACATAATTAACCCAGAAAAATTTATAATAAATAATAGCAAAAAACTGAGTTTTTTAGTATAATATTATTTAAAAAAATATTTTATAGGAGATATATGCTTAGAGTGAGGCCAAAACATAGTGAGACAAATAATTCTCTTCTTAGGGAATGGTTTAAAGCATCTAAAGCGGTAGGTGGTTTGGTTTGGAGCATTGTAAAACCCAGCGCAGTAGTTGGAGGAACTTTTGGAGCTGTAATGGGTGTTGCATCGCAGTGGGTCAGAAATATCCTAATTCATTCAAATCAAGCTCACAATTTTAAGGACTATTCTGCCGGTTATGCAACAAAAGCTGCAATAGGCTTTACTGCCATGACTGTTTTTACTTCAATTTCATTTTTTGGTTACGTTTTAGTAAAAAATAGGCCTACTAAGAGGGTTTAAATTAGTTGTAATTTATTACTCTTGGTTCAAAACCAAAAGCATTTATGATTTTATCAGGCATGAAACTATTGTAGTGAAGAAATGAGGCTAGCCTAAGAAGAAAAAAACAAATATCTTTGAAATTCATCTAGCCGGCAGTAATATTAGATTGTTCTCTCTTTATTTTTTTAAAAATGCATTTTGAAGAGCTTTTATTGCAACATTTAAAGATTCTTGGGCCCGAAGAGAGCTCCTTGCTCCATCACCGGCCAAGTGGCCAATGCCCATCTGGCAGTAAATGAGAGTATTGTTTCCAAAAAGGAGCAAGCGATCGGCATATTTGTGGCCTGATTCGCAAAGATCGTCCTTTTCTGCTAAAATGATAACTGCTGGCGGTAAATTGCTTAAATCATTTGCGATAAGTGGCGATACATAAGGATTATACACATCATTCGGATTAGATAGATATTGATTGGCTTGCCAGCGTAATGTATCTAAGGCATCATTTTGTCGAAGAGTTGTTCCATTACAGCGCAGGTCAATGGCTGGGTTAATCAGGACCTGTAAATCGATTCTCGGCCCGGATCGATCCCTCGCCATGAGGCAAAGAGCTGCCGCCATATTTCCGCCTGCACTATCACCTATGACCGCAAGTCGTGAAGTATCTCCTGAAAACTCACTTGCATGTTCAGTGGTCCAGATCAACGTATCGAAACATTGTTCTAAAGGTAGAGGAAATTTTCCTTCGGGGGAATTTAAGTAGCCTACAGAGATAACTATTGCACTAGTTTTAGAGCATAGGTAGCGAGCTAAATTGGGTTCATCCGACAAATGCGTACCTTTGATTGTGAAGGTGGTATAGTCTCAGCTTGAAGTAGTCCATATCTCTAAATCCATAAGCCTGTCTTTTCATAGTTTTGATCTTATTATTGATACCCTCAGCAGCTCCATTGGTAATTTTATGTTTGAAATAATTCAATAAACCGACTCTGTGGCTATCAAGTGTGTCAGCCATTTTCTTTAGTTTTCTTATTCCAGTTGCCAGAGCATCTGAGATCCATTGATCAAGAAATATCCATGCCTTTTGAAGAGAACCCTGCATCCAAAAAAGACGAAACTGCTCTTTAAGCGCATGGGCTTTGAACAAAGGCTCATTTACCTGAAGAATTGCTTCTAAGCGATCTTTAAATTCAGGCTCTAAATTTTCATAATTTCTCAAGAGCAAAAAACGGTTTCCCTTAAGTACTTTTTTTTCTTTTTGGTTTAAAGTTTGTTGTTGCTCTTTTCTTATTTCATCCAATGCTTTGTTCATAAGAGCATCTACATGAAAATGATCAAATACGATATCTATTTCAGGAAGAATTTTCTTAACAGCCGAAAT
>JACRNF010000087.1 GCA_016219355.1 Chlamydiota bacterium
CTGAATGCAGCGGTTAAGTCCCGATTTTTTTTTTTTTTTTTTGCCTGGCTGTTCTTTTGTTCCTTCTGCTGATTTAGACATATTGCATATCTGCAAATCTTCGATACATACGAGCGCGTGGTTTTTGCTGATCGTTGTAGTGATTTTATGCAGAAAGTCATTACGGGCATTTGCCATGTTTATGTAGACCTGCTGGACTTTAGCTTTCGCTTTTTTCCAGTTATTGCTGTACTTAACCTTACGACTCATTTGTCGTTGGTACTTGACTAAACTTTTTTGATGTTTCTTGAAGCTATTGAGAGGCTCAATGTAACTGCCATCGTTCATGGCTGCAAAACGGATAATGCCAACATCGACAGCAATTGCAGTTGTAGCTTTTGTCACAGGCTGCTCAACTTCGCGCTGGGTCTGAATTGAAATAAACCATTTTTTGCCTTTACTGGCTATGGTGACATTTCTCACCTCGCCTAATACCTTACGGCTATTTCGGTAACGTATCCAGCCGAGTTTCGGAAGAAAAATACGATTATTGGCCTGGTCGAGTTTAATTTGCAAGTGGTCGGGAAAGCGAAAACTATCACCACTGCCTTTCCGTTTGAAACATGGAAAAGAGGCTCTTCTTGCAAAGAAGTTTTGAAATGCTTTATCCAAGTCTTTCAGAGCTTGTTGCAAGGGATGGCAAGGAGATTCTTTGAGCCAAGGTGTTTCAATGCTGTTACGCCACTCTGTGAGTAGCTTAGCCATTTCCACATAGCCAATAAACTTATTTCCTGCATCGTAATTCTCTATTTGAATATTGAGCGCCTTGTTGAAAACAAAACGACACGACCCGCAAAAGCGAAGCAAGTCATGTACCTGTTCACCATTGGGCTGCAACTCAAATTTGAAAGCTTGTAATCTTTTCATGCATAAACTTTATTTTAATTCATGAAAAAAAACCACAATATTTTAAGCAGACTGTGTATTTCTAATGCAGGGTTATCCGGTCTTTGTTATAAAATATCGTCGTGAAGTGTTTATAAAAAAGATACTATAAGACCGACTCCTTATCTTTGTCGGTGTTTGCAAACTTTGAGGCAGAACTTGTAGAGTTCGAAGGCCATCACGTCCACGTTATGAAGTGATCCTCCTGCTTCTTTGCGGACAGTTGCGGTAGCGATTCAATTGCTACTAACCACATTTAGCAACAACAAACACTCCATTGACCAAACAAAGGGCGGCTACGCCGCCGGCGCTCTTGACCCTGCCCTGAAGGACATGGTTGGATCAAAACAAAGATCCTGAAAATATTCCCTGTCATAGAGTGGTATCTAAGGACGGAAGTTGTTTAAGCTGCTATGCCTTTGGAGGCAAAAAGGCTCAGGAAGAAAAGCTAAGACAAGAAGCGGACCTTACCAAGCGTTGAAATGGATCCGATCTATTTTAAAACGATCCTCTCTTACCAAAGGTTCTACCGGATAGCCCAAAATGATAAAAGAAAAAGGAATGATGCTATTTGGAAGGTTTAGCAATTTTTTAAACCCTTCCATGATTTTTTTATCGGGGAAAGCGCCGGTCCAAACGGCTCCTAAGCCTTTGGCGTGAGCGGCCAAAAGAAGATTTTGGGTGGCTGCTGCGCAATCGATGGGGGACATCTCCGGTATTTTTTCAAAGTTTTTATCTGCGCAAATTAAGATGCCGACTGTGGCGCATGTGCACATAACGGCGTGAGGGGAAAATGGGGGCACTTTTTCTAAGAGGTTTTTATCATTTATGATGATGAACTGCCAAGGTTGTTCATTGTAAGCTGAAGGGGCATGCATGGCGGCATTGATGATTAGGGTAATGAGCTCGCTTGGAATCGGCTGACAAGAAAATTTACGCACACTTCTTCTTGAGAAAATTGCCTCTATGGTATCCATTGCTAACCTTTGCTCTATTCTTTTTTGTATCAGAAATAGATTTTAGGTAAAAGTAGTTTCTATCGCAATGGTTTATTTTGGATACAAATTAATCTTATGATAGTAGGTGAGTGAGATAAGAAAATAGGATCCTAATCTGTTTTGCTCTTTTTTAATTTGATTCTGGTGTTTATAGAATTTATGGAGAAAAGCTTGTTTCTACAAGGTATTTGGCTTAAGATGAATATATAATATTTAATATCAAAGGGTTATGAAACTGTTTAAGTGGATTTTCTTGGCCTCATTCACTTTTACGGTCAACATAACTTTAGAAACTCCCCCGACCTCTACTCCTTATGGGTGAAATTTTGCATTTTGACTATCTGATGCGGTCAGATCATTGACCGAAAAATCTCCAGTGAAAGTGAATGAGGCCATTTTCTTAATCGCAATAGCATATCTACTTGAATATTAATGAATTATTTTTTTTTAAAATTCATCAATTGCAACTTGCAGGGGGGCAGAGAAATCGGCATCTCTTGATAATTTCATTGCGATCGCACAAAGATCCTTCCAAAGTGGATTTTTATCATCCATTGGCATTTTTGATTTTTGATGCTGAAAAACTTTTCGTAATTGTTCGAGCTCGTTTATATGTTTATGCAAGAATTTTGGTGTATTATTAACTGATAATTGGGTTTTGGATTGAATTGCATGATGTATTACTTCTCTTGGGATATCAATGAATATTTCAGAATCTAGGTCTTTGAGTTTTTTAGTATATGCTTTTTTATTATCCTCGGATGATAATGATTTTTTATGGGCTTCAAGAACATCTTTAATATAACGTTCTCCATTTATTCCCTCTTGGCTATTTTCCCTGGCTGCTTCGAAACGGGCATTGTTTTGCGAATCAACATAGTGTCCATAAGCATCACCGCTTCTATCTGAAATGCCATAAGCTCTTCTTATTGCCTCATCATCTTGAGCCGATACTCTAGATTGTTGCCACAATTCATGCGACCTTGGCATAGTTTGAGGAGAATAAGAAAATAAATCAGAAAAAGAGAATTCGGGTCGTTGGATTTCAACATTAGATTGCGACTCTTCATCTTCTTCAGAATCTATAACTCTTGTGTTAGAATTAAGCTGGACAGTATTTAAAAAAGTGAACAAAACCAACATTGATATCATTTCGGAAAAAGGATTTGGTTGCATAAGACTTATATAATGATCGTCGGCAATAGACGAATTACGGATAAAACTTGGTTCAAAATTAATAAAGCTTGTGAAATCTGGCTCAATTGAAGGCGTAAAAAATGATTGAAATAAAGAACTGTTAAAATTTTGTGCTGAATGGATAACTAAGATTGGCTCAAAATCTCTACTCATTGTTTTCTCCTAATTAAGTATTAATTATAGTATTTAACTATATTATTAGTCAATCTAAAATTACTAAAGAAATTAATATATAGTAAGATTTATTTTAAAAATTTAAAAAAATTAAAAGGTTCATCCGACAAATGAGTACCTTTATATAGAGAAAGGCCCTTAAACCTTTTAAATATTAAATAATCTTGATAATCAATTACTTACAGTTTCAACAATTTGGCTTTGAAATGAAGAAATGTAAATAATATTTTGAAAAAAAGAGGGGACATTGAAAAAAACTTTAGAGTTCGTATCTTAAGCAGATTTTCTAACACGCACATCAAAGCTATATCTAAGGGACTCTAAACCTACTACATTCAGGAGCAGAGGTACTCATTTGTCGGATCAATTAAAAGCCTAATCAATGCTTTATTGTCTTACGATCCCTAAGCTCTATGATTTTCTCTTTTAAAAATTTCATAAATATTTGGGGTTACAAAGCCGCTTAATATGGGAGTTAAATATATAAATCCATTGCTTAAGCTATGAAATTTTAAATGAAATAGAGTTCCAATTACTCCAATTAAATTCAAAACCAAGTTAGTCGTAGATACTCCTCTTTCATTAGCATCAAGATGTACTGCATTATTTTTAAACGCTAAATAAAATATGGCTGTACCGGCGGCAAAACGATAAGGAGCTAAAATAAATGAAGCTACAGATATGCATGCAAATATGATCAGATCTTTGTAATCCCACATAAACTTATTAATTTTAAAGGCTGTTGCGTGTATGTTCCTGCTACATCTGTTTATATCTTCGCAAATTTGATTATATAGCTGTGTAAAGTTCTCAACTTTTGATGTTCTTGGCATAAGATCTCACTTTTTTTAAAAAAAAATTTATGATAATAAAAATTTTTTGACAAGCATAAAAAAAAGAGTTTGAAAAATATTGACTTTTTCAAGATGCTGGGTCATCTTTTTTATGAACAGGGGTTGAGTTATGGAAAAATTTAAATCGATCGATAAAAAGCTTGTTTTGAAAGGGATTTGCTTTTTTTTTGTGATTTTTGCTCTTCCTGCTTTAACTAATGAAACTTATCGTTTTTTTAAAAAAATAGGCTTTGAATATATTAACTATTTTCATGCAATAGATTTTCTTTTTATTGGTAGTCTTGTTTTTGCCAAATTAAAAAAAATCGACCTGAGCAGATTTTTTAAAGAAAAAGAGATAATTTTTTTAGCCGTTTTTTTAATTTTGATTAGACTCTCTTTATTATATTCTTCAGGGGTTAATTCTTATAAGGGATATTCCGAAGCTTTGAAATTTATTGTAACGGCTTCTTGTTTTTTCTTTGTTTTTACTGAAACCTTTAAGCAAAAAAAAGAGCTTATCTTAAATATTTTCTTAAAGTCCGTATTAGTTTTAGCTTTGTTAAACTCTGTTTTAGCTATTGCCCAGTTTTTTTTGCAAAAATCGATCGGTCTATATTTTTTGGGAGAAGTTCATAATTCTATTTACACTGTAGGTTCTCCTATCATTCATGTTAATGGAGGAACAAAATGGCTCTTTGATCAATTTCATAGTTCTAATGAGCTTTTAAGGTCCTACGGTCTTTTTTTTCATCCAAATATTTTAGCCGGATTTTTAGTCATGTCAATCATGCTAAGCTTATATCTTTTGCAAAACACAAAACAAAAATTGCTTTTTTTCTTTTTTATTTTTCTGCAATTTTTTGCCTTGATCACAACTTTTTCAAGAGCCGGTCTTTTTGCAGTTTTTATAGCCGGGAGTATTTGGTTTTCCTTGATGCTATTAAAAAAACAAAATGTTAGTTGGTCTTTTTTAACGTATATTATTGTTGTTTTTGTAGGTCTTGGCTTATTTTCAAATCAACTCTATCAAAGAGGGGGGATTGTAAATTACACCTCTCATAATCAATCATCCGATGCTGTTAGGATCAAGCAAACAAGTGTTGCTCTTACCATGATTAAAAAAGAACCTTTTACAGGTGTGGGCTTTAAAAATTTTATCTCAAGGGTAAAAGATTTTACAAACAAGCCTTATCTAGATAATGTTCATAATATTTTTTTATTAGCAGGTGCCGAAAATGGGATTTTGGCGTTAATGGCCTTTTTAGGCTTTGTTTTGACTTTAGTGATAAAAACTCTTAGAGGATCACTAAATGTTCTTAGCATAACCTTCTTAAGCGTTTTTATAAGCTTTTTATTTATAGGCATGGTCGATCATTATTTATTTACAAGAGAAGTGGGAAGGCTCATGTTTTTTTCCACTACCGGCTTTTTAGCCTTTTCTAATCAACCTTTTTTAAGCTCTCAAAAAGTTTAGCTTTGTCGATTGTCATTATTTTTGAGCACGTATCGTTTTCTCCATACGAGACAAAAATAACCTCTTTGTCCTTTTCTTTGCCTAAAACAAAACCGGCAGGGTAGGTAATTCTAGTAGATGTTATATTGCTCAAAATAATGGGATATTTGGAAACTCTTGTGATTTTAAATGGTGGTTTTGCTTGAAAAGTATAAGCTCCCATAACGTACCATGCTTTATTTATTCCTTTAAAACAGCTATGAAAAAAAGCGAGATATTCGCCGTCAACAAGCTTTGCCGGAGTCCCTCCTCTTGGAGCTCCAAATTCCCAATGAAACCGGGTAAAACAGGGATTATTGGGATAAACATAATGTTTCAATGAGTTGGTCTTAAGATCTTGCAGCTCCATGATCTTATGCGGCATAAGGCTGTAAGCTAAAAGAAGCTTGTCCTCATCAACAAAAGGGACCCAGTTTTTTTCAACCGGTTTTATGTTTAGATCTAAACAAGTTGTGAAATTGACTTCAAAATTTTCATTTAATGAGGCGAGGTGCATTGCCCTATATAAATAATCTTTTACAAAAAGAGGATCATTATATGTAAGATAATAGCCGTTATTAAATTTAAAAATCCTAGCATCTTGTGCTGTTTTGCTTTTTAAATCGATTTTTACATATGGTTTTTTTTGTTTAAAATTATTGTCCAAAAGAACAATTGCGGTGCTATCTTCTGCTTTATTTTGTATTCTGAAAACCAGTAAATAATCATTTCCATATTCTATTATCGAGCTGTTCAAGGGATGTTTCACTCCCTCTATTTCAATTTTTTTGACATTTAGGACAAGTCCCTCTTTATCTGCTTTCGGCAGTTTTCTTAACTTCCAAGGTGTTGAAAAAAAATAAAGGCTTCCTCCAAACGCAATTAGAGCAACTGATAGAAAAATGATTTTTTTGAGCATAAAAGCACCTTTTTTTTAATATTTTTAAGCAGGAAAATTTAAAAGGCAATAAAGAAAAACTCCAAGAAGAAAATTTTCTTGGAGTTTTTTTGAAAATTACATGTACTTTTTAGAGATGATTGCGAGAAGCAGTAGCGCTGAAATTGTGATGATTTTAATCATCGGATTAATTGCAGGCCCTACTGTGTCTTTGTAAGGATCCCCAACAGTATCTCCAGTTACAGCTGCTTTATGGGCTTCGGATCGTTTACCGCCAAAATTGCCAAGTTCAATATATTTTTTGGCATTGTCCCAAGCTCCGCCGCCTCCAGTCATTGAAAGAGCAATAAATAAGCCGGTAATCACTGTTCCTAAAAGTAGTGATCCAACGGCTGTGAGCGCGGGTTGCATTCCAACCGCAAAGTTAAGGACCAAAAACAAGACAATAGGCGCCGCTACCGGAATTAAAGAAGGGATAATCATTTCTTTAATGGCCGCTTTTGTAAGCAGATCGACCGCTTTGGAGTAATCGGGAGAGGCTTTGCCTTCCATAATACCGGCAATTTCTTTAAATTGTCGTCTAACTTCCATGACGATGGCGGAAGCTGCTCTTCCCACCGATCTCATTCCTAAAGCTCCGAAAAGATATGGTAATAATCCTCCCATAAAAAGGCCGATTACCACATATGGGTCTTGCAAGTAAAATTGGCAGTTAAGATTGGGGAAAAAATGATGCACATCTTCCACATAAGCTGCAAATAACACTAATGCTGCAAACCCGGCTGATCCAATAGCATATCCTTTAGTGACAGCTTTGGTAGTATTGCCAACTGCGTCTAATGCATCGGTTACTTCTCTCGTATGCTTCGGTTGATTGGACATTTCAGCAATGCCCCCTGCATTATCGGTAACCGGTCCGTAAGAATCTAAAGCTACAATCATTCCGGCAAGAGCCAGCATGCTAGTTGCTGCTATTCCAATACCAAAAAGACCTGCATTTAAATAGGAGACTAAAATACCGACTGAAATGATCACAACCGGCAGGACTGTGGATTCCATAGAAATGGACAATCCTTGGATAATATTAGTTGCATGACCTGTTTGAGAGGCTTCTGCAATACTTTTGACCGGACGGTATTTTGTTGAGGTGTAGTATTCCGTAACCCACATTAAAAGCCCGGTAACAACAAGTCCTGTCAAGGCGCAATAAAAAAGATTTAAGCCGGTGATAGTGTCGGTTCCAATGCTATAAGAAGTTTCAATTCCAAGCCAATATTGGGTTACACCCCAGATGGCCACTGCTGATAACGAAGCAGCAACGATAAATCCTTTATAAAGGGCCCCCATAATATTTTTTTTAGCCCCAAGTCTTACAAAAAATGAACCGATAACAGAAGTTATAATGCAAACGGCTCCGATGAGTAGGGGAAAAAGCATCATGTTTTCGCTGATTTTATCTTTGAAAAAGATAGAGCCTAAAAGCATGGTTCCGACAATAGTAACAATGTAGGTTTCAAAAAGGTCTGCGGCCATTCCGGCGCAGTCGCCGACGTTATCGCCGACATTGTCCGCAATTACAGCGGGGTTCCGAGGATCATCTTCGGGGATGTCTGCTTCAATTTTTCCGACCAAGTCGGCGCCCACATCGGCCCCTTTAGTGAATATGCCTCCACCAAGCCTTGCAAAAATCGAGATCAAAGAGGCTCCAAATCCTAAAGATATCAAAGCTTCAATAGTTGATCTCATTGGAAGGCCCAAGCTTTTTAAAATCATGTAATAAATAGTGATGCCAAGAAGAGCTAGTCCTACAACGAGCATCCCTGTTATGGTGCCGGATCTAAAAGCTAAAGTTAAAGCCGGTTGCAGGCCGCTTTTGGCAGCTTCAGTAGTTCTAACGTTGCTTCTGACTGAGATGTTCATACCAATATAGCCGGCGATGCCAGATAAAATAGCGCCGATTACAAATCCTAGAGAGACTAAAATACCCAGCTGCCACCATAAAATAAACAATACGAATATCCCGACTAAGGTGATCATTCTATATTGCCTGTTTAGATAGGCTTTTGCGCCCGTTTGAATTGCTTTTGCAATTTTTTGCATCGCATCGGTTCCGGGGCTGCTAGATAAAATTATAAAAGTTAATATGCTTCCGTACAACAGGGCAGCTATGCTGCATCCGATTAAAAACGTATATACATTAAACATTGTCAATTCCTTGGTAGTTCTAAAACTAACAATAATAAGGAAATCTTTGTTTTTAAATCATCAATTTTCAATGGTTTTTTTAAATTTTTTGAGTTTATAGGAAGGAAAAATCAAATTATTTTTTTAATTTCTACAGCTGTTTAAAAAGATTTTTTTTTAATACAAAATTTCTTAAACTACTTTGCCTTATTTAAGGAGCAATATATGTCAGTAAATAGAGCAGAATTAAATGGCAATGTAGGGGAAGCATATCCATCAAGGATGCCAAACCGAGAAAGGGATGAAACAGATCTTGCTGTAAGAGTAGCTTGCGCAGGAACAGGAGCTTTTTTGGGTGCATTATTAGGATCGTTTGGGGCTGCTGTTGGCGCTGGCGCAGCAACTCTTTATTGTTCAGATCCAAAGAGAGTAGATGACTTGCTTAAAAAAGCTTTTGAAGTGTCAAAAATACCAAGACCAAGTTAATTTTTAAAAAGTATATTGACTAAAACTCAAGTTGTCTTAAAATTAATTGAATTTTTTTGGAGGAAATTATGAGATATTTTTTAACATCTGTTTTTTGTCTAATTGCAAGTTTAGTTTTTTGTGGTGAAGATTTTGTAACTTTTAACGACCAAACCCAAAATTTTGAGCTGACCAAAGAGCCTGGTCAAATTGAATTAACCTGGCAGAAGTTGCAAAGTTATGTTCAAGAAAGTTTCTCTGCAAATGAAACCATTAAAGATGATGTGCTTTCCATCAATACCGCCTTTTTAAATGATTTGGCATATATTAAAGCCAAAAAATCAGGTGGGGCTTTAAAAGAGACAGAATTTGAAATGCTAAAACAATGGGCTAAAGAGCTTCAAACCGAAAAAAATATCATCGATAATCCTCAAAATATCGAACTTAGCCCATCAACTTTGACAGAGGTTATGAAAAGAGAGCTTGTTTTGCAAGCTCAAAGGGCAAGAACTTTTGCTTATGCACCTTATTCAAAATTTCATGTTGGATCTGCTATTTTAACTAAATCGGGCCATATTTATACCGGCGCTAATTATGAAAATGCTGCTTATGGCAGTACACTTTGCGCTGAAGGATCTGCCATTGCCAAAACTGTAAGTTTTGAAAATAGAGGCACTTCTTTACAAATGCAAGAAGAAATAATTGCGGTAGCTGTAGTACTCAGAGGAGGTCCTGGCTCTCCTTGCGGCAATTGTAGGCAATCTCTTTTTGAGTTTAATCCGAACATGCTTGTAATTATGGCGGATGTTGATGGAGAGATTTTGGAAAAACCCCTTTCAGAACTTTTGCCGATGGGATTTGGTCCATGCAATTTGAAAAAAGCTGAAGTTAAATAATTATTTTTGAAGATATGGGTAGATGACATCTTTTAAAAATTCATCTACTTGATCTTCAGCCATTCCGGTAAAATTTTCATTGGCGATAATAGCATTTAGCTCAGCCTTATTTAATGAAATTTCTTTGTCATTAGCAATTTCTTCTAATAAATCTGTATTAACGCCTTCATTTTTAGCTTTTAGGCAATGCTCTTTTAACCGCTCATGGATAACTTGCCGATCTTTCCCTTTATTTACAGAGGCCATCAAAATATTTTCGGTGGCCATAAATGGAAGCTCGTGGCTTAAATTTTTTTGAATTACCGAAGGATTGATTTTCATGTTTTGCACAATGTTGATCAAAAGATCTAAAATAGTGTCAGTTGCTAAAAATGCTTCTGGTATACAAAGACGGCGGTTTGCCGAATCATCAAGCGTTCTTTCCAGCCATTGTAAAGAGGCGGTATATTTGGGATTTTCACATAAAGTTAAAACATACCTTGCTAAGGAACAGACCCTTTCATTTAACATAGGATTTTGTTTATAAGGCATAGCGGAAGAGCCAACTTGGTTTTTGCCAAAAGACTCTTCTATTTCTTTTTCATGGGCTAAAAGCCTAAGATCTGTAGATATTTTATGAGCGCTGATTGCTAGATTAGATAATGTATCCAATACTAAGCTGTCTTGCTTTCTAGTATAGGTTTGTCCCGATATTATAAAAACATTAGCAAATGATAATTTTTTGGCAAAAAGGGATTCTAGTTTTTTCACTTTTTCTTTATCTTTTAAAAGCTCAAGAAAAGAAGCTTGGGTGCCTGTTGCCCCTTTTAATCCTAAAAAGCTAATTTCTTTTAATCTGTAGTCCAGCTCTTTTAGATCGATAAAAAAATCATTTAGCCACATGCAGATTCTTTTTCCTACAGTGGTAGGCTGCGCCGCTTGAAAATGGGTGTAGCTTAAAACCGGCATACTTTTAGTCTCAATTGCTTTGTTGGCTAATACTTGCATTAAAAAAGCGGTTTTTTTTCGTATGAGCTTTAGGGCATCTTTCATGATGATCACATCGGCATTATCAGTGATAAGGCAGGATGTTGCGCCCAAATGGATTATGGGCTTTGCTTTGGGACAATCTTCTCCATAGGCTAAAATATGAGCAAATACATCATGCCTGCATTCTTTTTCAAACTGGTTGGCCTTTTCAAAATTTATCGTATTGACATGATCTTTTAGTTCTTGAATTTGCGTATGAGAAATATTGAGACCAAGTTCTTTTTCTGCTTCTGCAAGGCTTACCCAAATTTTTCTCCAAGTTGAAAACCGGTTTTGAAGAGAAAAAATAGAGCTCATCTCTTCGCTTGCATAACGGGTAGAAAAAGGGGATTGATAATGTGTATAATCCATATTATACCTCAGTTTTGGGTTTAATTCTCTCAAAATCAGCAATCTTTTTGCAAGTTTGTTTATTTTTTCCTCAAAACTAGGCCCTTTGCCTATTTTTGAGGAAAAAATAAACAAACTCATCAAAAATCTTTGCAGATTATGAGGAAAGAAACCCAAAACTGAGGTTATTAAAAATCTAAATTTTCTAAAATGATTATGGTCTCATCTCTTTGAGGCCCTACTGAGACCATCCAAATTTTGCTATTGCAAAGCTCTTGAATTTTCTTAAGATAAAGCTTGGCATTTAATGGAAGTTCCTCAAAGGTTTTGATATTTGTTGTTGAAGTTAGCCAACCTTCCATCTCTTCAAAAACAGGTTCTGCATCTTTTAAGTTAACGCACGCGGGAATATGATCATATGTTTGATTTTCATAAATATAGCCGGTGCAGATTTTTATTTTTTTAAGATCATCCAAGATGTCTAGCTTCATGATGGCTAAGCTATCGGCTCCATTTAACATTACTCCCATTTTGACTAAAGGGGCGTCGAACCAGCCGATTCTTCGTTTTCTGCCGGTTGTAGTCCCATATTCTCTTGCTTTTTTAGCATCGAAGAGATTTTCATTATCGGCGATCTCGGTCGGCATTGGGCCATTGCCGACCCTTGTAGTATAAGCTTTAACAACGGCAGTTGTATGTCGGATGCGGGAAGGGCCTACGCCTGCGCCGCAGGCGATACCGGATGAAACTGTATTAGAAGAAGTAACGTAGGGAAATGTGCCGAAAATATTATCCAAAAATGTTCCTTGGGCCCCTTCAAACAAAACCATTTTTCCTAAATTTATAGCTTGGTTGATATGATATTCACAATCATTTTTCAAAAAAATCGTAAGCTCTTTTGCAAGTGGTCGGTATTCTTCAAAAATTATTTCCGGATCAAGAAGGGGAGCTTGATAAACATTTTGTAGTTGAACATTGACTTTTTCAATGTTTTGAAAAAGAAGCTCTTTAAAACGGACCTGATTTATAAAATCGATCATTCGTATTCCAATACGATTGATTTTATCGGAATAACAAGGTCCGATCCCTCTTCCGGTAGTTCCGATGGCCCCTTTTCCTTTGGCCTTTTCCGATATATTGTCCAACAGCTGATGATAGGGCAAAATTATATGGGTATAAGGAGATATCCAAAATCTATTGTTAAAATTAATGCCTCGGCTTTGCAAATGCGCAATTTCTTCTAATAGCACTTTAGGATCTAGGACAACGCCTGCTCCAATAAAGCACTGGCACGCGGGGTTTAAAATTCCCGAAGGGACTAAATGGAGTTTAAATTCTTCGTTTGCAACCATCACGGTATGCCCGGCATTATTGCCTCCTTGCGCTCTAACGATAAGATCGGCTTTTTGAGATAGATAATCGATTACTTTGCCTTTTCCCTCGTCTCCAAATTGGCCGCCAACAATTACGATGCTATTATAGCGCCTTGCAAAGCTTTGTGAAGATGATGTCATATAAAGTCCTTGAAGTTTATAACAAACGGAAGAACAATTTAATGAAATGATGAAAACCTATCAAGATAAAAATTTGAAAAACTATAAACTTATTTTAAGTTTTAGAAGTTATTTTACGCCAAACAACTTTTTTCCGTTATGGGTAATTACCGAGCTTTTGATAATTTCATCTTCAAACTTTAGCTGAAATCCTTTTTCTTTGTCCCAGAAGTGTTGGAGCAAAGAATAAAGATTGAAAGCATATAGTAAGCTCGCATGATCGGCGACTTTACCGGCAAGATTAGCGCCGCTTATAATTTTAACGCCGTTGCATTCTACGGTTTTATTTAAGGCAGATCCTTCTACGTTGCCGCCTGTTTCAACAGCCATATCGACAATGATGCTAGAGGGCTTCATTTGCTTGATCATGTCTTGCGTGATAATGCGTGGAGCTTTTTTTCCAAATATTAAAGCGGTCGTGATAGTGATATCGCTTTGGGATAAGACTTTGGTCATTTCCTGTTTTTGTTTTTCGAGCTGTTCGGTTGTGAGCTCTTTTGCATACCCTTGTTTGGTTTCTTCAGTTTTGCCAAGATCAATTTTAACAAAGCGGGCCCCTAATGACTTAACTTGCTCTTCTACCGCTGCCCTAGTGTCAAAGGCGTCAACTCTAGCTCCAAGCCGGTGGGCTGTTGCAATGGCTTGTAGCCCTGCAACGCCGGCTCCAATGATGAACACCTTGGCAGGAGAAATAGTTGTAGCGGCTGTAGTCATCATGGGCAAAATACGAGGTAATTGTTCCGATGCTAAAATTACCGCTGCATAACCTGCAAGAGTTGCTTGAGAACTTAGGGCGTCCATTTTTTGGGCTATTGTGGTCCTGGGTATCATCTCCATGCTGATTGCAGTGATGTTATTTTGGATAAAGGCGTCGAGTATTTGAGGTTCGTTAAAGGGATCTAAAAAGCTAATATAGATCGCTCCTTTTTTTAAAAGGGCAATTTCTTCTAAGGATGGTTTTTTAACCCTAAGTATGATGTCGGCAGTTTGCAATATGGTTTTTTTATCAAGAATTTGAGCTTTAGCTTTTTTATACGCTTCATCAGGTATTTGTAAATTGGCCCCCAGCCCTTGCTCAATTAAAACTTCGCTATTAAGAAGGGTTAGTTTTTCTACGACTTGGGGAAGAAGCGCTATTCTTTTTTCATCCAGGGTTTCTTTAATGCAGCCGATTTTCATAATTTTTTCCTTAAAAGTTATAAATTAACATTATACAAAATGATCAGTGTATTTGAGAAGTCTATAAATTTTGTTTTTCAACAAGATTTGCAAAAAATTGATTTCTTTTAATCAGTTCATCGAAGGTGCCAACATCGACTATTTTTCCTTTAATAATGATATAGATTCTATCTGCTAAGGCGATTGTATCCAAACGATGCGATATAACAATTCTAGTCATCTTTAGTTTTTCAATATGGGAAGAGATGCTTTTTTGAAGTTTATTGTCTAAATAGCAAGTGGCTTCATCAAGGAGCAAAATTTTCGGCTGTCTGATAAGAGCGCGTGTTAATAGAAGTTGTTGTTTTTGCCCTCCTGAGAAATTTTTTCCTTTATCGGCGATATACGTTTTGATGCCAAGGGGAAGAGTTTTTAAAATTTCATCAAATTCGGTAATTTTCATGATCTCAAGAGCTTGTTTATAAGAGGCTTCGTCATGGATGAATAGGTTGTCCTCAATAGTTCCTGAAATAATTTCACTCTCTTGCAAGACGGTGCCGATTTGTCTACGCAGTTTAAAAATATCTAGATCATTTAATTCCTTGTTGTCAATGGAGATGGAGCCCGATTGCGGTACATAATGTTTCAATAAAAGTTTAAAGATAGAAGATTTGCCACTGTTTGTTGGACCAACAATTGCAATAAATTCACCAGGATTTGCTTTTAATGAGACTTGATTTAATACAAGAGGGCTTTCTTCATCGTATTTAAAACAAACATTATCCAGCTCCACAAATCCTTCAAGAATAAGCGGATCGATTTTTCCCTCTTCAATTTCGGTCTTGTGCTCTAAAATAACTTTTGATCTTTTCCACCTAGGAATGATCATGCCAAAATAGTTTATCATAGTATAAGTGGCTGAATAAATGGCCATTGAAAAGGCCCCAAAGGCCGAGTTAAAGGCAATAAAACTGCCCAAGCTCAAAGTTTTATTGATTAATTGTAATCCTACCAAAAAGGTAACAATAACCCCTAAAATCAAAAGAGCGCTATTTAACACCTGCATTATATTGGCATAAGAATTGGCTTTTAAGCTTTTATCTTTGATATCTAAATATTTATCAGACCATTTGGAAAACAGGATTGTTTCCGATTCCGTAAATCTAATTTTCTCTATTCCGGAGATAATTTGGAGCATAAAGCTATTGAAGGTTCCCAGTTCATTGAGCACTTTGGTGTCCAGCTCTATTTTTTTTATTAGAAAAAAAATAATCGTGGATACAATCAGTGTAACTGTGCCTAAACCGACTAAAGCTAAAAGTGGAGAAAAGTAAAACATTACAAATAAATACATAAGAGAAAATAAGCCAAATAAAAGGGAGGTTAGAAATGCGCTTGATAAAATCCTTTGAATTTCAAACAGCTCAAAAGCTCTTCTTTGCAGATCGCCAATGCCGAATTTTCTAAAAAATTGTAATGGGAGCCTTAACAATCTATCCCAAAGGGCCGTTTGAAATTTTGCTCTGATAATTGATTGTAATCTTAAGATAGAAAATGAGCTTATAAAAGCAAAAATCCCACCGCTGATAGCAGTGATAAATAGACCGAGCACTACTTGATGAAAAAGACTTATATTAAAAGTAGGGATGATTTTATTAAAAATTAAATTGATCCCGAAGGGTAAAAAGAAGCTTACTAGGATACTTCCGATTATAAACAAAATGACATTAAAAATATCCCGGCCAAGGTTTTTAAAACAAAAATGCAAAGCTTTTTTATTAGTTATAATTTCGTCGTGGGCAAATGGAGGATAAAAGGTGTATCCAAAGTTATATAAATTTTCTACATTTTTTTTGGTGATTTTGATATTTCTTCCATGATCGAAAGAAAACATTTCATAGTGGTATCTTTTACGTATCAATGCCACTGGTTTTTGGTTGATTTTATCAAATCCTAAAATATGGCCGGAGTCATATTTATACCAATCTTTATCAAAGACAACTTTTCGATGTCTTATGTAAGAATTTTCACAAATTTCAAATAGCTTGTTGTCAATATCACTAGCGTGACAAGGTTTTGCAAGATCAAATTTGATATTAGTAAAATGAGAAATTATTTGCAGGGTTTCTTTAAGGGGATCGTCCGATTTTTCATAAAATATTTTAGGTTTTTAAAAGATAGATACAATTTTATAGATGGCTTTTTGCAAAAAATTGTATTCCAGCTTATTTTTTATCCTATATCTTTTAAGCTCTTCCTTTTGCTTTTTTTCTAAAAAAATAATGACGAGCTTTGCAATGTTTAAATGAAAATTAAAAAGAATTGTCTGCCAGTTATATTCTGTAAGTATTGTTTCGGTGTTTAAAGAGGTTACTTGAAAATAATTTTCTGCTTGGATCCAAGAGAGATATGTCATGGGAAAAGGGGTGTCTTTTTCAGTTACCACCATATTTTTTTGATCAAATAAAAAAAGCTCTCCTTTATTTATTTTAATCCAAGTAATTTGATCTTTGGATTTTTTATCTGAAGGCCCTCTTATTTCGGTGGTTTGCAAGAGTTCAAATGATTGGGTAAAATTATTCTGATTAGAAATGTAAATTTGAGCGTGGGGCGGAGTTGTAATGATTAACCTTGCCATAATATCCAATATCCAAGAATCGATTTGCTTTGCAAGATCGGATAAAAATATGGTTTTTAAATTATCATTAATCTCCTTGATAGAGATTTTTCGAATAATTGAGTCTGCTTCTACATCTGCCTCGATAATAATATCTTTGGGTAGAAGGGAAAACGGAAAAATTAGCTCACCTGCAGATCTGTTAGTTAAAAAGATTTTTTTTTGATGCGTCAGATCTTCTTTAGTTTCAATTGCATATAGGTCAACGGATCCTTTTTGCACTAGAAAAATTGAGTCATCAATAACCATGTTTAATTTAGATTTAAAATCAAAAGAATGTAAAATTTGACCTAGTGAGAAAAGATTAGTTTGCATGAATCTCCTGAGCTTGAACCAGGTGGTAATATCTTCCTTTTTTTTCTTTTAACTCATTATGAGAGCCTCTTTCGATAACTTTACCATCATCAAGTACAATTATCTCATCGCAGTCTTTGATTGTAGAGAGCCTATGAGCTACCATAATGCAGCTGCAACCCCTTCTTTTAATGTTGCTGATAATTTGTTTTTCAGTATCTGAATCGACAGATGATGTCGCTTCATCTAAAAGTAAAATTGTGGGATTTTTAATTAAAGCTCTTGCAATTTCAATTCTTTGCCTTTGTCCGCCGCTTAAATTTCTTCCTTCTTCTAACAACCGATGATTATAACCTAAATTATTAATGATAATTTCTTCATGAATGCAGGCATCTTTTGCTGCCTTGATTAGATCTTCATCTAAAAATGTTTCATCCCAAAGTGTAATATTATCTTTAAAGGTTCCCTCAAAGATAAAGATGTTTTGATCTACGCAAGCAAAAGAGCGGACAAATTTTTTCCGGTCCAGGTCGGATAACTTTTTTTTATCAAATAAAATTTCACCTGCTTGTGGTGTATAAAGCCCTTTGATCAAATTTAATAAAGTGGTTTTTCCCGATCCTGTAGAGCCGCAGATAGCTACAGATTGTCCGGGCTGAGCGCTGAGTGAGATATTTTCAATAGTAGGTGAAACAAAAGGGTTATAGCCAAAAGAAATATTATTTATATCGACATACCCGTCCAATTTTGACGAGGTATCGCAACAGGTCGATAGATAACATGGATCAATTTTATTTTTTAATAGATCGTCGATTCTTGAAAATTGCGATTTTATCTCTTGGACCATTTGGCCGAAATTGATGAATTGGGATAGGGGAGTTAAAAAATTCATCAAAAGGATTTGTAAGGCTAGGAAAGATCCGATAGAGATTCTTTCATTTAAGATCATATTTGTTGCAATAGTAATATAAAAAGCAGTGGTGAGCATTTGCACAATTGGAGGGGCTGCAGTTAAAAATACATCCTTTAGATTGATCTCCTGTACATCTGCAAGGGTTTTGGTAAAATATCCCAGCCATCTAGAATAATAAGGAGTTTCGCTGCAAGAAGATTTTAGGGTATCGATATCTCTTAGGCCTGATACGGTGATTCCAATAGTATTGCCGAAATCTTTTTGAAATCTATAAAAAGCATTGGTCCTGGAATTGTTGATCGATTTAAGTAAGGATAAATTTATGAGAGCAGCTCCAATTGCAATGAGTCCTATGGTTAAATTGATTTGAATAATTAAAAAAAGATAAAAGATTACAAATAGTAAATTGGCGAAAGTTGCAATCAGCTGTCCGGTCAAGGTAAAAGCCACAAAATCATTGTTATATAATCGATTGGCGATCTCTCCTGAATATCTGTTTAAGAAAAACCGAATGGGAAGTTTAAAAACATGCCAGATGGAGTTTGTTGACCACTCTATTGAAAGCTTGGTATTTAACTTGGCCAAGATATTGAGCTGCATCCAAGATAGAAGAGAGGAAATTCCGAGCAACACAAATAATGATGAGAAATAGATGGTTTTATTTAAATCAAACGCAATTACTTTATCAAAAAAGAATTGTACAAAAACGGCAAATCCAAGCCCGGGAAAGATCAATGTAAAAGAAGTTATTAAAAGAAAAAGTAGCTCTTTTTTTGAAGAACCAAGTCTTTCTTTAACGCTATTTGTAAAAGTATCAATTTTTTTACTTTTTTCAAACCCCTCTTCAGGTTCAAGTTCAATGGTAATTCCGGTGAAGGATTGATTAAATTCATCAAAGCTTACCTTTCTTGGGCCCAAAGAGGGATCGTTGATATAAAAAGATTTTCCGATATATCCTTCTACAACTACGAAGTGATTAAATTGCCAGTAGGCAATAAATGGGAATTTCAAATCGTATAATTCATTTATTTCTCTTTTATAGCCGTCGGTTTTAAGTTTTAAGGTTCTGGCTGCTTTAATAAGTTGAAAGGCGCTGCTTCCGTCTCTTGTCACTCCGCAAATTTCTCTTAATTCTTCTAACGGAATGAATTTTTTGTAAAAAGCTAAGATTATTGCAAGAGCCGTTGACCCGCATTCGGCAACTTCCATTTGTATGATCGTTGGGGTCTTGATCCGTTTTCTTTTAAAAAATATTTTCATCATGTTAATTTGATTTTTCAAAATAAGGCAATAAGTATGAAATTGGTTTTTTTGTTTCAATAATTACTTCAATGTTTACAAACGAGCCTAAAAGCACATTTTTTTCAATGATTTCTTCTTGATTTAAGGGAGTTACGATTACCGGTATTACTTGTGTGGATCTTGTTAAAAAATCATAGTATGATTTATTTAGGAAAATTTCTTTAAAATAGACTTCAGACGCGGGAAAATAGGATACTTTTTCGACAATGGCTTTAATCGGTTTTATATTTTTTTTATTTTCGCTCCAAAGATAAACGTTTGCCCTCATTTTATCTCTGACTCTATCGCCTTCTTTGATAGGTAAAAAACAATAAAACTTTGCCTCCTTTCCACCGGTAGATTCTAACACTAGATCGGCAATCAGTTCATTATTGTTTAAATTATCGCCTCTATTCGCATGAATGTCTACAATAAGGCCGTTATACGGACTTTTAACGTCGATATATTTTTGGTTTTTAAAATCAAAAACGGTTGCTACTACTTCATCTTTTTTTACAATCGAGGCTATATTGAAATAGATTTGGGATATTTCACCGGTAGCAGGGGAGTTTAAAGAATAAATTTTAGAAAAATCCAAAAAGATCCCTTCTCCTGAGGCAATAGAAGTTATCTTACCTAAGAAACACCAAGCAATGGTTGTGATGATGATAAAAAGAATGGAAATTAGGCAAACCCAATCAATTGGTTTTACAATTTTTAGTAATTTGTTAAGCTCTTCAATCGAGGAAAAACTTTTTAAAGCATCTTCTCGAAATAATTTTTTTTGTTCTTTGTCCATTTCACACTTCCCTCTATCTGATCTATAGATATTTTTATTTATTATGGCAAGCTTTTAATCGGATTTTTCTTTGTTTTTTTAAGGCTTTTATTGAAAAATAGGTCATTTTAAAAAATCAAAAACATCGAGATTGTCTGAGAAATGAAAAAATGTTGAGTAATAACCTCAGTTTTGGGTTTAATCCACTCAGAATCAGCAATCTTTTTGCAATTTTGATTTCATTTTTTCTCGAAAATAGAGCCTTTGGCTATTTTCCTCGAAAAAAAGAAATCAAACTTCTCAAAAATCTTAGCAGATTCAGAGGGAAGAAACCCAAAACTGAGGTTAATATACTCTTCTAAATTGTTTTTTTAGCAATGTATAGTTGCAAGAGGTTGTTTTCTTTTGTAAAAGTAGAGCGGTTAAGGACTTTTAATCCTTTTTTTTCTAGATCTTCGGAAGATAGCCATTGTTGAGTAAGGCCTGTTAAAACTAAAAAACCATTTTTTTTCAGCATTTTAGAGGCGTTTGATAGTGCTTTAATCGCAGAAGATTTATCTTTCAACACGTAGTGGGTTAAAGCTCCAATCCCAAGCACAATATCCACTGATCCCTTTTTTATTTTTGATGGATAAATAGTGACATCTTGTTGCAAGAAACTTGCATTAGAATTTTTTTTCAATTTTTTTTGAGCGTTTTGGCAGCTACTTTCATTAAAATCTATTAGAGTATAGTTTTTAATTTTGGACGAATGTAAATCAAAGATCATTTTAGCAAGGGCGCCATCTCCGGAGCAAAACTCGACAATAGCGCTTTGTTTTTTTAATAGTTTTGAAAGATGAGCCAAGATGGTTGGATAAATATACTTTTTATAATGATTGCCTTGTGTATTTTTTAAATCTTCAGACCAGATTTTTTTCCAGTTAGAAGGATCCCAATACCTTGTCGATTTCACTGGTTTTTTAGTGGCATTGATTATTTCAATATCATTGGCGCTGAGATATTGAATTATCTCATTTAGGAGTTGGATCATTTTTTTTGTTTGATCAAATGTAAGTAAATATTCTCTATCTTCAAACGAAAATTGGCTATAAAAAGGGGGCCTAATATGAAAATTAAAATCCGGATCGATAAAAATTTTAGGCAAGGTAGGCTTGTAAAATATTTTTAAAGTGCTTTTTCGTTTTTTTTCATAATGTTGAGATGGAAGAGTGATGCAATATTTAATTCTGTCCTTTTTTTCAATTTGAATTTTTTGCTTATATAGCTGAAATAGAAATTTTCTTAGCTTTTTTAAGCTTTTGGCAAACATTTTTGCTTTATGAACATTCATATTATTAATCTTGAAATTTTTTGGCTTGTTAATTTAGTGGTTAACACAACTAAGTTTTTTCTTGCGAGAAAAATTTAGATAAAAAGTTTTAATTATACCAAAATAACCTGAAAAATTTGATTTTTCTTTGTTTTTAGAGCTTTTGTAAAAAGAGGTGTTTTTTTAATGGCGACTCGTCGTTTTAAAGCGAGTCGCCAAAGATTTAAGATTAGACAAAAGTATTAAAAAATAGTTTGTTAAAGCCGCCTTTAATATTCTTTAAATCGGTATCGGATAATTTTTTTCCTGAAGTCTCATTTAAAACGGCAATTAGATAAAGAGCGCCGTTAATAGCTTTTTTTCTGTTTTCTTCATTTTGAGAGCCCCACTTAATGAACTCATTTAAATTTTTTTCGTTCATGTTTTTTCCTATTTTAGTTTTGTTTTTGAGCAAAATTTATTAGTGGATTAATACCACGCATTAAAAAATTTTTCGTTGAAGCCGCCTTTAA
>JACRNF010000002.1 GCA_016219355.1 Chlamydiota bacterium
ATAAACATAACACAAAGAAAAAGCCGCTCCAGCCATAATGCTTGATGATACCCCCTAAGGGGGCTCCGGCAACAGCCGCTCCAAGATAACCGAACCAGCCAATAAAACCGGTAGCGGTCCCAGCCGCTTTTTTATGCGAAAGCTCAGCTGCGGCAACTCCAATAAGCATTTGAGGCCCGAATATAAAAAAGCCGATTAAAAATAAGAAAAAAATATCCAAGACAAAATAGGTTATGGGCAGTTTCCAAAAAGCAAGTAAAACAAAAATCACCCCTATCGCAAATAAAGCATTGACAGGACCCCTCTTTCCTTTAAAAAGAAGGTCGGATCCCCATCCAGCGCAGATGCTTCCCAAAAAGCCTCCCATTTCAAACCAAAAAATCCCCGAACCTGAAGCAAAATAAGAATACCCTTTGGCTTCTACTAAATAAAGAAGGGTCCAGTCATTTGCGGCGGTTCTAATAATATAAACAAAAAAAGAGGCAACGGCTAAAAGCCAAATGAATTTATTTTTGATAACATATGTAAATAAAATTTCTTTGGCCGAAAGCTCCACTTTGTCATTTTCTTTATATGAATTTGGATAATCATTTTTAAATTTTTCAATTGTCGGCAAACCTAAGGATCTAGGAGTATCCCTTAATCTATTCATTAAAAAAAGACCGCCAAAAATACAAATAACCCCGGGAGTATACATCGCATATCGCCAATTAAACTGCTGAGCGATAAAAGCCACAAATAGCGGGATCAATCCCCCGCCTATGTTATGGGAAGTATTCCAAATGCTCCACCAAGAACCTCTTTCGGATTGAGAATACCAATGGGTAAGTAATTTAGCGCAAGGGGGCCAGCCCCATCCTTGAAACCAACCGTTCAACCCCCAAAAAATGGCCAAAACAAGAAAAGTGGAAGAAAAACCAAATAAAATATTGAAGATCCCGGTCAATATAAGCCCAACAGACATAAAATATCTAGGGTTAGACCTATCGCTCATTACCCCGCTTAAAAATTTAGAGGCCCCATAAGTTAAAGATAGAATCGTTCCAAACATCCCAAGCTCAACTTTATCAAGTCCAAGATCCTTGGCCATGGCCGGCATGGCAAAGGTTACGCTTTTTCTGGTAAAATAAAATAAGGCGTAACCAACATACATACTATAAAGGGTGCGAATGCGCCAATACCTAAAAAGTTTCTTAACTTCTTTATCATCAGATATTTCATTAGTATACGGAGCCGGTTTAAACAGATCTAAAATACTCATTGGATTCTCTCCTTAAATATTGGGAGCCTTATCTTTAAGTAAAAACAAGGGTAGCTTCTAAACATTAGTTCTGTCAAACTTTTTTTAACTCTAAAGGCTTTTTTCGTATAAAAATTATAAATTTTTTTTGCTCTCTTATCAAAGATTTCATATAAGGAAATTAAATAGGTACATATATGAGCGATTTTCCAACCCCTCCAATACATTCGGGAAAAGATCCATTTGAACATGTTAAAGTCTCTTCGGCAACCGAAAAAGAGTCTAAAGAAGAGCGGGGGTATCCTAATATCGAGGTGTCAAAAAGATTGTTTTTTTATCTTTATTTTTTAACTACCATTAAAAACCTGTTAAACCTTTTTAAAAAAAAATCGGCAACTCCTTTTAAAGGCTCAGAAATTTTCCATGATTTAATTTTAATTAAAACTTCTTTAGAGCAGCTCGCCAAACAAGACTTTTCCCAAAATCCCACCTATTTAAATTATTTTGCCTTTAACTGGCTAAAATTTTTAAAAGATTTTGAATTTTTAATTTTAGACAATGCTCAAGTCACGGATAAGATAAAAAAATTCATTGAAGAGATGCACCACTTTCCCCAAAAAGAAGATTATTCTTTGGGTTATTATTTATCAGAGTTTGCCGGTTATAAGTGGATCCCTTTTCCCTATATGGAGTTATTAAAAAATCTTCATTTGGAATATCAGACAAAGAACGAGAGCTCTCAGCTAAAATCCTGGATAGATTTTTTAGACGCTCTGCTAAAAACAAACGACTAACGCACTCGAACAGGAACTGGAGTTCCGAATCTTCTTTGAAGAAGTTCCACGGCATTTTCAAGTTGTTGAATTCTAATAGATTGCTGCATCGAAATACCCACCCTTTCCGACAATTCGTTTTGCACTCGTATCATTGTCCCCATAAGTTGTCTTACTTGCTCCTCTAATTGCATGATTCGCAGTACAAGTAAATCAGTTTCACTGGATTGCCCTTCTCTTCTTTGCCAAGCAGGTGTAGATACTATTTCCGTACTTTACCTTGCCAATTAAATATTTACCACCAAACACTACAAAGGCGAAACTTCCGATAGTAACAGGAAAAAAATAAGCAGCACAGGCTGCCACAGCAATGCTTGTGGTAACTATAGTCTTAGGATGTTCTACTCCCCAATGATATTTTAGCAAAACTTGACTAGAAACCCCTCTATATGCATTTCTTATTCCTAATAATAAATCCGCCATTACTTTTTCCTTGTTAAGAGCAGGAATAAAAGATATCAAAATCCCGATTTTTTTAAAAAATAAATTATACCCAAACAATCTGAAAAATTGGTTTTGGTATAAAAAACCATAAAAAAACTTTTGCTTTTATTTTCTATTCACATTTCATATAATATACAAAGTCAGAGTTAATGGTTTTTTTATGCAGTATCAAATCCCCAAAGGACTTTTCGATATTTTGCCCTATGGAGCTGAAAATCCATGGCAATTATCAGAAAAATGGCATTATATTGAGTCAATTATCCATAAAGTCGCTTTAGATTATGGCTATAAAGAGATCAGGACCCCTATTTTTGAAAGAACCGAGCTTTTTATTCGAGGAGTCGGAGAAACTTCCGATATCGTCAGCAAAGAAATGTACACCTTTTTGGATAAAGCTGAAAGGTCCATGACCTTAAGACCTGAGGGGACCGCTCCCATCATGAGAGCTTTTATTGAAAACAACCTTTCTTCTTTAGGCAAACTTCATAAACTTTATTACTTTGAGCCCATGTTCCGTTACGATCGGCCACAAGCGGGACGATATAGACAACATCATCAGTTCGGCGTTGAAGCCATTGGAAATACCTCTTTTGAACAAGATGCAGAAGTGATCGACCTAATGTTGGAAGTGTATAGAAGGACAAACCTTAAAAATATCACTCTTTTGATCAATACAGTTGGAGATGCTGAATCAAGAAAAAATTTTAAACGGGCTCTGCAAGAATTTTTGCAGCCTAGTTTGTTAAACCTTTCCAAAGATTCTCAAGAGCGGTTTGATAAAAATCCACTTAGGATTTTAGATTCTAAAGACGAAAAAGATATTGAAATTTTAAAAACCGGCCCCAATATATTTGATTATTTGACCTCCCGCTCTAAAAATCATTTTACCTCTCTTTTAAAATTTTTAGATAATTTGAAAATTAGTTATAAAATTGATCAGAAATTAGTTCGCGGACTTGACTACTATGACAATACTGTCTTTGAAGCGGTAAGCTCCGACTTAGGAGCCCAAAGCTCTTTAGGAGGTGGAGGAAGATATGATAAGCTTCTTTCCAACTTCGGTGGACCCGATCTTAGCGGCATTGGCTTTGGTATGGGAATAGAAAGACTTTTACAAACCATGATTAAACAAAATTCTCCTTTTCCTTCAGAATCCTTCCCCTTCGTCTATTTTATTCCATTGGACGAAACGGCAAAAGAGATCTGTTTTAAATTAGCCTCAGAACTAAGACATATGCAAATCCCTACCGAGATTGATTTGACTTCCCAAAAAATTCAAAAGGGGTTGCAAAATGCCAATAAACTTGGAGCCCTAAATTGTGTAATTTTAGGAGAGGAAGAATTAAAAATTAATAAAGCTCAACTTAAAAATTTAGCCAATCGGTCCCAAGAAGAGATCGATTTAGACAAATTAGTTGAACTTATTCAAAACCAATACCAGAATTTTAAAGGCTTAAAACATGTTTGATTTTAGAAGAACTTACGATTGCCGGACTTTAAATAAATTACATATCGGCGAAAAAGTCACCCTATCCGGATGGGTCAATAAAAGAAGAGACCACGGCGGTTTAATTTTTATTGATTTGAGAGATCGATTTGGTTTAACGCAATTGGTTTTTGATCCCAAGCTATCTTTGTCAATACATGAAAAAGCTTCAGAAATTAGAAACGAATGGGTCATCTCCATCCATGGAAAAGTGATTCCCAGAGCCGAAGGGATGGTCAATCCCAAGCTCTCTACCGGTGAAATAGAAGTACAAGTAGAAGAATTAGAAATTTTGTCAAAAGCTCTCACTCCTCCATTTTCCATTTGCGACTCCACTATAGATGTGAACGAAGAAACTAGGTTGAAATATCGTTATTTGGATATTAGAAGAGGAGACGTATCTTCCAAGCTAGTGATGCGTCATAAACTGATGCTTGCTGTTAGAAACTTTATGGACTCGCAAAATTTTTTAGAAATTACCACTCCAATACTTTGTAAATCCACTCCGGAAGGTGCTCGCGATTATTTAGTTGCCTCAAGAGTCTATCCCGGTAATTTTTACGCCCTTCCCCAATCTCCACAAATATTTAAACAGCTACTCATGATATCCGGCATGGACCGTTATTTTCAAATAGCCCAATGTTTTAGAGACGAAGATTTAAGGGCCGATCGTCAACCTGAATTTACCCAAATCGATATTGAGATGAGTTTTAATACACCCGAAGGACTTTTTGAAATTTGTGAAAATCTGATGCAGCATATTTTTCAAACTTGCCTTGGAATAGACATTGGAGCTCCATTTCCTCATATGTCTCATAAAGAGGCATTAGAAAAATATGGGACCGACAAACCGGACGTTCGCTTTGATATGCCTTTAGTTAGACTCGATGATATCGTTCAAAAATCCACCTTCTCTGTTTTGCTAGAAGAGCTCAAAAATGAAGGGGTTGTCAAGGCCCTTTGTGTAAAAAATGGAGCCGAAATTTCTAGAAAGCAAATCGAAGAATATGAGTCAGTTGTTGGCAAATTTGGCATCAAAGGGCTTGCCTGGATGAAAAAATCTCCAGAGGGATTTACCTCTAGCATCGTTAAATTCTTCTCTGAAGATCTTTTAAAAGAGATCGAAAATAGAATGAACGTTGAAAATAATGACCTTATCTTAATTGCCGCAGGGCCCCAAGATCGGGTAAACCAAGGTCTTGATCATTTAAGACGGCATATCGCAAGGCAAAGAAACCTCATCAAAGAAAATGTTTTTGAATTCTTATGGGTAATGGACTTTCCGATGTTTACCATCGATAAAGAAACTAATGACATCACGGCAGAGCATCATCCCTTTACCTCGCCCAATTTTGAAGACATGCATCTTTTAGATAAAGATCCTTTAAAAGTTAGAGCCTTAGCTTACGATTTAGTTTTAAATGGATATGAACTTGCATCCGGATCTCAAAGAATCCATGATAGCGCTCTGCAAGCCAAGATTTTTAAACTATTAAAATTTTCCGATGAAGATCTCAAAGCCAAATTTGGCTTTTTTATTGACGCTTTAAAATATGGCACACCTCCACATCTTGGCTGCGCACTTGGCTTAGATAGGATCGTCATGATACTTACAAAAACAGAAAATATTAGAGATGTTATCGCCTTCCCCAAAACCCAAAAAGCTTCTGATGTGATGCTTCAAGCGCCATCACCTGCAACAAGTCAGCAGCTTAAAGAATTAAAATTGAAGGCCGAACCAGAAAAAATTGCTTGGCCTTAAGGATCAACTATGTTTCGTTTAATCTATTTATTTGTACTTTTAAGTTTTGCCTCTTTTGCCGATGAAAAAAAAGAGATAGACCCCGAAAAGCTCTCCGAAGCGCTCGGCCATATGATCGGTAAAAACTTAAGCGATATGGGTCTTGACCTTGATGTTAAACAAGTGATCAAAGGGTTAAAAAACGGCTCGGATAACAAAGAATCTCCCATGAGCGAAGAGGAATGTTTAAAAGCGCTTAGTCTTTTGCAAGAAAAAGTTTTAGAAAAAATTTCCGAGAAAAATTTAATTGAAGCTAACTCTTTTTTACAAAACAATATAAAAGACCAAAGTGTCATTGAGCTTGAAAAAGATAAATTACAATACAAAATATTAACTCCCGGAATTGGAAAATCAATAGCTATTTATAACTCCCCTATTGTTCGATATGTCGGAAAATATATCAATGGGGACAAATTTATTAATCAAGAAGAAAGAGTTTCTCTTAATGAAATCATTCCGGGCCTCAGTAAAGGGCTTATTGGTATGAAAGAGGGAGAAAAAAGAATTATATATATGCATCCGAGTTTAGGCTTTGGCAAACAAACCTTTAATCCTAACGCTTTATTAATTTTTGAAGTTGAGGTTGTTAAAGCTGACGGCGGCTCAGTTCAAACACCTCCGGAAATCGCCGATAAAAAAGTTCGATGAAAATTGTTTTATTTCAGCCGGAAATTCCTCAAAATACCGGCAATATCATTAGAACCTGTTCGGTGACCAATACAGAGCTTATCTTAGTCAAGCCCTACGGTTTTTCCATATCAAATAGACAGCTAAAAAGAGCAGGGCTTGATTACTTTGAAGGTGTGAGCGTTTTAGAGCTTGAAGATCTTTTTTCTTTTTTACAAAACCTTGAAGAGCCTTTTTATTTTTTTTCTAGCAAGGCAAAAAAATCTTATACAGAAGTTAAGTATGAAAAAAATACTCTCTTAATTTTTGGATCCGAAAGTAAAGGCCTTCCTCCTGTTTTTTTTGAAACTTGGGAAAATCGATTTGTAAAAATTCCAATGAAAGAAAATGCCAGATGTTTAAATTTGGCTAATTCGGTAGCAATCGGTTTATATGAGGCTTTAAGACAGCAAGGATTTAGGTTTTAACTTCGGTAACAGACCTCTAAAATATTTTCTAGATCCGAGATCTATTTTTTTTTATTTCTTTTAATGCACCATAAATGGTACAATTAAGATAAAATGAGTTCTGCTAATGAATACGCCTCATCATCCCATTCCTGTCGTTTTCTATCGGGAAGAACCAAGTGGAAATGAGCCGGTAAGAGAGTGGATATGCGGGCTAGATAAAGAAACCCGAAAGGAGATTGGAAGGGACATTAGGGCAGTTCAATTGAGATGGCCTTTGGGCATGCCTCTAGTTAGAAATCTTGGAGGAGGCTTATGGGAAATACGTTCTCATATTCACAATGGCATAGCTCGAGTGATTTTTAAAATGATCAAGGGAGAAATTGTCCTTTTGCATGGTCTCGTAAAGAAAACATCAAAGACTCCACTTGATGATTTAAAACTAGCAAAAAATAGAGCCAAAAAATATGAAGCGGAGGGCGCATGAAAAACAAACATAGAGGATCAAATTTTGAGGACTTCCTCAAAGAAGATGGTATTTTTGAAGAATGCAATACCGAAGCTATGAAAAGAGTAATTGCTTATCAACTTGAAGAAGAATTAAAAAAACAGAAGCTAACAAAATCCCAATTTGCTAAGAGAATGAATACGAGTAGAACTGCAGTAGATAGATTGTTGGACCCCAAGAAAAATTGCAGTTTGAAATCTTTAATTTTGGCTGCAATCGCCTTAGGAAAGCATCTAGAAATTAAATTTGCTTAACCAGCGTCAGACCCTTTTTTAAAACACTTCAAAATTAAGTACTAAAAAAATGCTCTCTTAATTTTTGGCTCGGAAAGCAAAGGCCTTCCTGCAATTTTCTTTGAAACTTGGGAAGATCGATTTGTCAAAATTCCAATGAAAGAAAATGCCAGGTGTTTAAATTTGGCTAATTCAGTAGCAATCGGTTTATATGAGGCTCTAAGACAGCAAGGATTTAGGTTTTAAACGGAAATTATTTAAATATCTCGAGAAAGCTTCCGCAAGTTTCTTATTATCAAGATCTTGCAAAACAACTCAATTTCACTAAACTCTTAATTGTTAATCACTTGTGCAAAAATAATTTTCAAATTGTAGCCAGTAATTAAAAGAAAAATAAATTTTAAAAAATCTTTTGACTATATTCACGAAATTTGTTTTAATATTTCGAAAAAAGTGTAGCCAGCCATGTTTATAGATGAGATTGTTTCAAAAAAGAATGGAAAAAAATATAAGACAACTCTGATTAGAGAGACCTTTCGTGAAAAGAACAAAGTACTTCATCGAACTATTGCCAATATTTCTAAACTTCCGGATGCATGCATAGAAGAAATTAAACGGTTTTTTAAAAAGGGACCATCTCAAAATATCGATTATAAAGATTTGCAAACTTTTGCTTCAAAAGAGTATGGAGCATCTTGGGCGCTTCTTTCTATTATTAGAGATCTTGGGATAGACAGTATGATCTTTTCAAAAAAGATTCAATGGAGAGAGGATATTCTAGCCATGATAATAGGTAGAATTATTTATCCCGGAAGCAAGCTCCTTTTGACACATTTGTTTTCCGATACGGTTCTCTGGGAGCTTTGCGGCCATCCATACAATACAAAACCTGATGTGCAAAAACATTGTTATGGACCTTTGGATTTATTACTTAAAAGACAGGAAGCTATTCAAAATAAACTCGCAAAAAAACATCTAGAAAAAGGGTGTGTTGTTTTATTCGATATCACATCAACTTATTTTGAAGGAGAATATGAAGATTCAGAGATTGTTACTTATGGATACAATAGAGATCGTAAAAGAGGGTTTGAACAGGTTAATATTGGACTTCTAACCGATAAAAAAGGCTGTCCGATTGCAACAGAAACTTTTGCAGGAAACATTCCAGATCAAGTAACAGTTCAGGGACAAGCAAAAAAAATCTCAAATAAATTTAATGTAAAAAATGTGATTTTCGTTGGAGACAGAGGCATGTTAACGCCTAAAAGAATTGAGGAAGTTAATGCTGAAGGATTTCAAACAATTACAGCCTTAACTCATAAACAAATGGAAAATCTTTTAGAGAAAAAAGTAATTTCTCTTAATTTTTTTCAAACAAAATATTTTACTGTTGTAGATCCTGAAAATTCTCAAATACGCTATGTCCTCTGTTTTAATCCCCAAAGAAAAGAAGAAGAACGGCAGACTAGATTAGATCTTATTAAAAAAGTAGAAGAAGAACTTGGTAAAATTCCAAAAAAGATTTCCAATCAAAAAAAGAGCGCCGCAGTAGGTAAAATTTGGAAGACCTATCCTATGGAAAAATTTTTCACATGGACTGTTGAAAATCAAGTTCTAACTTTTTCTTTGAAAGCAGATAAGATTGCCCAAGAAGAACAATTAGATGGTTGCTATATTATTAGAACGGATGTTCCCACAGAAATTCTTTCATCAGAAGAAGTTGTAAAAACTTATAAAAAACTTGCCCATGTTGAAAAAGCATTTAGAATAATTAAAACGACCGTTTTAGAAATAAGGCCCGTTCGCCATCATTTGGATAATCGAATTAAAGCTCATATTTTTCTTTGCATGTTACCCTATTATCTTCAATGGCATATATGTGAACGTTTAGGTCCATTGTTAAAAAAAGATGGTACGGGACAAGAAAGAAGATACAATTTTTCTCTCGTACTTGAGAGATTAAAAGCCTTGCGTTCAGAAAAAGTTAAAATTGGTTCGGTGGTGATTGAAGGAGTAAAAACACGGCCAGATCAGGAACAGACAAAAATATTGGATTTATTGAGAGTGGCTTTGTAGCCAGACTCGCGAAATCAAATTTCAAGATAATTTGTTAAATTAGAACTACTTGTGACGATATCCGTCTTATAAAATCCGTTTAAATTCCCAAGTTTTTTCATTAGCAATCTAACATTTTTTTCTCCTTTATCTACTAGGAAGCTTGACTAGGAAGTTATTTTTCTGCAAACACTTTCGTGTTAAAATTTTAAAAAAAATTTCCCAAAAAATAAGCAATTGATTAGCACTTTATCGCTTATCCACAGTAACGATTCTTTGACTTTATAAATATTTTTATAACTTATTGGCGATCCTGTTATTGTATTTATAGCCAGCGGATAAAATGTATTCTTGCGTTTTATCCGCTGGCTTGACAAACATATAATCAGCGGTTAAAACAGAAAAACATGTTTATTCCGCTGAATATAAAAAAACAAAAGCCGCGCTTGAAATATAAAAACGCGTTTGTTCCGCGGAGTTTGTAGAATTAAAAGTCGCGGAACAATACAAATATTTTTAAGTGTTTTGTTTTCAGTAAGTAATAACTAACTTATTCTCTCGACCATAGACCAGTTCTCTATGAAAGTGGATTCATTTGTCGGATGCTCCGTTATAATTTATTTCTTTAAATGTGCTAGTATAAAAGAAAAAGGAGAAAAGCCCTGAGTGCCAAAGAACATTTAGCTCAAATGACTATTGATTTTCCAGAAGAAGACCATAAGAGGCTAAAGACATAGACTATCTTTTTAAAAAATTGGACAGTTAAAATGTTAAAGGTTGTTTATTTACGATACTTGATAAATAGTCCAAAAATATGTACGCAATATGCAAAATAGTCAGTTTGCGAATTTCCAACCGCTTAAAATCCTACAAAAATCGATACAAAGTTTTTTATCAAAAGATAAAAATATTTAAGAATTCAAGGCATCAAGGAATCATCAAATTGACAGTATCGTTGTTGGGGCCAATTATAAGACAATTGACTTTAGAAAAGTTTATATTAAAATCTCCCTGAATGTTTCCGCTATTTTTTCCTGTTATATTCCAAGTACTAACATTTGTGGGTCCGGTTATTTTGCTTGTGCCATTACCGATAATATTATTGATATTAGAAAAACTGCCGCTGAATCCCGAAGAGGAAAAAGTTCTAAAATTAATAGAGCTCGATCCTGTGAAATTCTCATAATTTAAAGTACTATTACTACCATTTACTCCCATTATTGAAGCGTCGATAGAGACATTATCATAGAAATAAAAAGTGTTAGTTTGCGCGCCTCCGCTAACTGTTGTTGTTACATTGCCCCCTTCTTTAAAAGAAAAAGTGTTATCTAAAGGACCGCCTGTTACTGAATTGATAACACCGGTAGCTGTTACCTCAAAAGTTTCACTGCCGGACGTTCCCACAATATCGGAAATTTTAAAAAACTGTATTGTTTTATTATTGGTAAAATTGCCGCCATTTACATCAGTAACCTTCCAAGCTGTTGAAAGAGGATCATTTTTTAAAGTGCCCTGATTGCTAGAGCTTCCAATTACATAATTGATATTAGAAAAGAGCCCTCCGATTTTACTAGCAGTATTTGCTCCAAAATCTATAGTTGCGGCAGAAGTGACCGAAGAAAAATCCAGTTTTTTGATTAAGCCGCTACCTCCATCTAAATTACCTGTTATAGAGCCGACGCTAGAAAAAACAAATGTATCGTTAGTATTTGAACCGATTAAATTACTGATATTGGAAAAACTGATCATATCATTAATTGATCCCGTATTGGTACCTGTAATATTCCAAATATTTCCTTGATTGGGGGCTTTTAAAGTGCCAAAAGAGGATAAATCTCCAACAATACTATTAATATTAAGAATACCACCTGCTCCGCTCGCAGTGTTATTAGTAAGATCCACCGAAATCGCAGCCCCATAATTTTGATAATTCAAAGTATTATTTTGCACTCCTCCCGTAACCATTGTTTTTACATTAGATCCATTTTTAAAATAAAAAGTATTGTCTAAAGGACCGCCGGTTATTGAATTGATAACACCTGTGGCTGTTACCTCAAAAATTTCGCTGCCGGATGTTCCGACAATATCGGAAAAATTAAAAAATTGTATTGTTTTATTATTGGTAAATTCGCCGCTATTTACATTGGTAACTTTCCAAGATGTTGAAAGGTCATCGCTTTTTAAAGTCCCTTGATTGGTAGCGCTTCCGATTACATAATTGATATTGGAAAAGAACCCTCTGATTTTACTGGCGGTGTTTGCCGAAAAATCAATATTTGTAACTGAGGTCATGGAAGATAGATCCAGTTTTTTGGTTAAACCGCTCCCTCCATCTAAATTACCTGTTATACAGCCGTTTTTAGAAAAAACAAATGTATCGTTAGTATTTGAACCGGTTATATTACTGATATTAGAAAAGCTAATCGTATCATTGATCGAACCCTTATTTTTATCCGTAATGCTCCAAGTATTTTCTAAATCCGGACCTTTTATACTGCCGAAATAAGATTGATCGCCGATAATGTTATTTATGTTGCTAATTCCTCCAGTACCGCTAGCGCTATTATTAGTAAGATCAATCGAAATCGCCGCTCCATAATTTTGATAATTTAATCGTTTGACCCCGCCGCTTCCCCCATCTATCGTCCCATCAATTGCTGCGCCGGAATTAAAAATGAAAGTATCTTCGCCGGATCCCCCGACAATAGAAGTTGTGACGTTACAACCTGTTTGGATGGTATAAATATTTGCTTTACCACCGGCAATTTTATCAACACTGCCTGCTGTTAAATTAAAATAATTGTTAGCGCTTCCTCCTCTAATTTCTTTCATGGTTCCATTGATATTAAAATTATTATCTAAAGACCCTCCGATCAACTTGATAAAATTGGTAAAAGAGCTGTTTTCTAATCCCACAACTGTTCCTAAATAATTTCCGGTGATATTCCATGTAGTAGAATAATCTTCCCCCTTTATGGAATTATCAAAATTTGCATCGCCGATAAATGCTTGAATATCAGAAAAACCATCTCCAATAGCTGTAGCCGTCTTTTGACTCAAATCCACTGCAATAGCGGAACCAAAACCGGTAAAGTCCAAAGTATTTCCGCTACCTTGTCCGGTTAATGTTCCGGTAATAGATCCTCCTGCTGAAACATGAAATGTATTATTTCCACCAGATCCTGTTAAATCAGAAATTTTAGAAAAATTTATCTGATTGTTGATATTGCCTAAATTTGCACCGGTAATATTAAAAACAGAGTAATTTCCCAATAAGCATAAACTGCCAAAATTAACACTATCTCCCACAAATTTATTAAAATTTTGGATGTTTATATTGCCGCTGGCACTACTATTTGAAAGATTGATTTGAACATAAGAGCCGTAATTTTCATAATTTAACTCTTTAACTCCTCCATATCCGGCATTGATGTTTACGCCGGGGATTGTCTGATCAATCAGATAAAACGTATCGCTTCCGGCACCTCCGGTAATTGAGGTCATTTTTGCATTGGCGCCAAGAGTATAAATATTACTTACATCTCCTCCAAGAAGATCTGTGATATTAGAAAAATTAACTAAAACAGATCCCTCAACAGTTCCTATATACGCTCCAGTGATATTCCAAGTAGAATTGTCAAAGCCTTTCAAGGAATTATAATAATCGGCAGAACCTACAATAGTATTAATATTTGTAAAAGCAGTAGTAATACCGCTCGCTTGATTATTTTGCAGATTGATGCTTATACTAGCCGCATAGTTGGAGTAATCCAAAGTATTAATGCCTCCAATCTCACATAAGATACTATCAACAACTCCTTGAGGATAGAAATAAAAAGCATTACCTAAATTTTTACCACTTAAAATATTAATATTGGAAAAAGAGATATTATCAACATCTCCTCCATTTTTGGATTTTATGTTCCAAGTGGTTAAGCTATTTAGCCCAATGATATTTCCAAAAAAGGTAGAGTCCCCAACAATTGCCTGTATATTAGAAAACGTCCCTCCAATACCGCTTGCTGTGGAAGTTTGTAAATTTACGGTTACTGCAGAGCCAAAATTTTGATAATTAAGGGTATTTGTCGTACCGTCATCTGCATTGACAGCTCCGGTTATTGAAGCTCCATTTTCAAAATAAAAGGTATTGATCTGTCCCTTACCATAAACGGTATCGCTAACATCCCCACCTTTAAAATAGCAGTAATTGTTTCCTATTCCGCCTGTAATCTTTTCAACGCTACCGTTTAGCTCTAAATTAAAAGTATTGCTTACATCTCCACCTTTTATATGTGAAGCATTGGAAAAATCAATAGTTGTATTTGAAATAATTTTTCCTCCGTTTACCTTATCTATTGTCCAAGTAGATGTGTCATTTCCCTTGATAGTGGTAACCTTACTTATGCCGTCGCAATTGCCAATAATAGTATCAATATTACTAAACCCACCGCCAACTCCGGTTGCTCTGCCCAAAGAAAGATCGATATCTACATTTAAATTAAAGCCACTATAATCTAAAATATTTTTTCCTCTTGAGCCGCCATCAATGCTTCCGGTAATTGTATTACTTGCTGAAAATAAGAATTTATCCTCTCCTCCGTTTCCTATAATTTCATCACTGACATCTCCTCCATTGATATAATAAGTATTATTGCCCCCTCCTCCATTTATCAAACTTACCGATCCTAGGGAATTTAAGTAAAAATTATCGACATTGTTTCCGGCAACGATATGATCGAAATTAGAAAAAAAGAGATTTCCGTTGATATCGCCACTATTTATCCCCGATATAGTCCAAACATTAGCTGTATTATCCCCTTTAAAAGTCCCAAAATAATTTTCATCGCCGATAAAAGTTTGAATATTGGAAAAACCTTGTCCTATTCCCGTTGCCGCCTGGTTCAATACATCAACTGTGACTGCAGCTCCGTAATTTTGATAGCTGAGTAAATTATCGCCGCTTCCTCCGATAATTTTACCATCGATATTGGCAGATTCAAATAAATTAAAAGTATCGCTAACTGACCCTCCGGTGATGGCCGAACTAACATTACCGGCGCCGTAAATATTAAATATGTTGTTTCCATTTCCTCCGAAAATCTCGTTGACTTTGCCCCGAATGTTAAACGTATCGTCTCCATCGCCTGCAAACAATTGAGATATTTGAGCAAAAGTTACAGTATCATTGATATTTCCAGCGTTATCGGAAGTAATATTCCAGGTATTAGAATTGTTATCGGCAATAACTTTTCCAAAATAGGTTTGATCGCCTACTACAGAATTGATATTTGAAAATCCATTTCCGATCCCGGTTGCTGTCATAGTTTGCAAATTAACTACGGGAAAAGATCCGTAATTATTGTAATTTATTTCATTAATGCCTCCACCTCCATCGATACTGCCCGATATTCCATGTCCATTTATAAAATAGAAAAAGTCATCGGCGATATTGGCAATAATTGATTGGGCAACATTACCTCCATTAAAATAAAATTTATTGCTTCCGGAATTGCATAAAATAAAGTTGACCTCTCCTCCGCTCAAGGTAAAATTATTACCATCCTCGGCCGAAACAATGAAATCTATGCTTCCATCATTAATATTGATAGAGGCTAACCCTTGTTTTGCATCAAGCTTAGATACACTTCCGCCATTTAAGTTAAAAGTATTATGCTCACCAAGCTCAATTCGATCTATTGATCCACCTCCCGTGACTGTAACACTGTCCGACTCTGCTGCCACTATTTTATTGATATTGCTAAAAGCGATCATCCCAAGAGAGCCGAAATTTTCACCGGATATATTCCAAGTAGCACTTGAAAATTTATTAACAATGTTTTTTTGCTTTAAATTTATTGGACCTCCGTCCAACAATATTGTATGAATATATGGACTAACTGCAATATTGAAAGTATTGTTATTGGAGCCTCCATAAATAGAAATTGTTGCAGCATTAATATTTTCATTTAAATTTAAGATTCCATCGCTGATCTGCCCTATGTAGAGCTTAACATTGCTACCAACTGCATTGATAGAGTTGTTTACATCTATACGATCAGCTTTGGCAGTAAAAAAGTCCAACCCATCATACTTGCTATTTTCTACTTTGGCATTTATAAAAATGTTTCTATTGGCAATCAAAGTCAAATTCGAATCGGAAGACCATACCACATCATTTGAAATGGTGATATCCCCTTCCCCTGCATATTGATTATCGGTATTGATGGTAACGTTATTGCTATTTAAAAAATCGACTAGATGTGAAGCTGAAATAGTTGCTGTAGCATTATCAAAAGCATAATTATACGGGCCTCCTTCAGGCGGATAAGGAGGAGCGGTAACATTTTGATCAACATCTGAAATCGCAACATTAGTAGGATCGATATAAAACATTCCCCATTTACCATGTACAGCGCCGGTTTTTACATCTCCTAAAATATTGACATTTTTAGAAGAGATCTCAACGAATCCTCCATTTCCTTTAATGCTCCCACCAACTGCCGTTATATTGCCTAAAAATGAGACATTATTATTAGCATTAACTACTATTTTTCCCCCATTGCCTATTTCATAAGCGTCGGCATTAAATATCACATCCTTTTTAATATCTACAAAATCGGAGCATCCATGTTTTTCACCGATATAGATATTGCCCCCACCATTTTTATTTGAGGTATTAATAATCGCTCCATCTTCTACAACAATTTCTTTGGCTAAAATTTTAACATCGCCACCATTTAGCTCTTTTTGGGCAATAATTTTTCCCCCTACATCTATTTTTCCATTTTTAGAAGTTAAATAAACAGCCCCCTCTTTTTTTTCTAATGAGACAGCCTCGATAGTCCCGGTATGTTTTATGGCAAGTTCATAAGGATTTCTATCGGTTTTAAGCTCAGCTTGCAAAGCCTTGATTAATCCTGAGTTATTTATCCCGATTTCTTTGGTATCCAAAGAAGCAATGTCCGATAAAATATAGACAGATTCCGATTCTTTGGGTTGAATGATTACACTAGAGGCTACTGCAATTTGAGCTTTTCCATTTGTAGAAGTAATATCTCCAATATTTTCAACTTTTTGTGAAATAAGATAAACATCGCCGTAAGAATTTATTTTTCCAAGATTGATAATTGAGCTACCCAACTCGGCGCTCATTTTCCAACTATCGCTAGCTAAAAAATCCTCATCTTTTAAATTTAATGTTGAGGCTAAAAGCCCTCCAACATCTATTTTGCCAGTTTCGCCGATCAAAATACCGTTGGGATTGAGTAAAAGCACTTTGCCATTGGCTTCAAGACTGCCAAAAATCTTACTTGGATCTTGTCCTATAACTCTATTTAAAACTAAAGAGTCATTTGTGGGTTGGATAAACCGTGTGATTTCTCCATTTTCGATGCTATAACTTTTCCAATTGATAATACTTTTATCTGAAGCCTTGATATTTAAGGTGTTTTCGTTTTGTGAAAAAAATACCTCTCCATTCATAACATTGGGATCAACGGGATTTGCAGCCAAAGAGCCTAAGCAGAAAAAAAAAGAAAAGAAAAATTTTTTCATATTAACTACATTTAAACTTATCAACCCCTCATAAATATCCTCCAAAAAAAGGAGGGCTCTTTAGAAATTATTAACGGTATCGTCTCTTAAAATCGGTTCATCGGGCCAAAGGCTAAAAAACTTATAGAAAGGCTTATTAAAAATTTCAAAGTCGGAGATAAAAAAATCTGGATCTAATCTTAAAATAGCATCAAGCGAAATCATGGGAAAATTCTTATAAAAAAATGTTACAAAAGGAGAGACTGTTCCTCCTAAAGAGCTTGGATAATATACTCCCCAAATCTCTTTAGAAGTATTGACAAACTCGGTTCCGGGGATAAAAGCCTGGCCGTTTATACGGGCAAACTCCGAAGAGTCTATAACTTCTATCATATTTAAAGATTGTTCAGAGGTAAAAATTCTTATGGGCGAGGCATTGCTTTTAGTTGATATAGAAGCATGCATAAACATCATTACACGCCCATTACCTCTTTGCCAAGGGGTTGGAAAATCATTATCGACAACTATGGTAACTTGTCCTCCGGTAGCATTATTTTGGATCCTGGTTATGGGATTCATATGTAAATTTTCCCCAATTAAAATGGTCATATTGCCGCTGCCGCTTCCCCCATTATTGCGGATATATCCGTAGCCGCCGTTAGAGCTAGAAAATGATGAAATGCAATACCCATCCATATAAAGACTTCCCCCTACCGTGATCGCCATAGTATTTTCAGAGCTAATAAAAGTAGCCTCAGGAGATGGCGCTTTATTGATTACACTAAGATCTCCTCCCACATTTAAATTTAAAGTATCTATAGCCACAAGATCCGCAGAAAAGGCCTCTCCAAGCAGATTAAAATCCATACCGACATTGATATTGGTAGTTCTTCCCAAGGTTGGAATTTGGCCGCTGGAAATATAACTTGGCGCTCCAAGTCTTGAAACGAAAGCAAAACCTTTATCCACATTAATATTTAGATTTGTTTTTGTCTGGGCAGTTGTGCTAGCCCCAGCAAGTTGAGCAAATACCCCAATAATGCAGTTATTTTCTGCATTGCCGCTCGTAATTCCGCCTAAACATGTTAAATATCCACCAACATCTACGTTTACTAAAGATAAATCAATAGCGCAGGTACTATCAAAGGTTGATCCAAAACTACTATAAGCGCCAATAAAAGCAGCGCCCCCTTGGCCATTTGCAATCAATACTGCATTGTCTAAAACTTTTACATCAACTGAACCAGAGATACTTCCGCTAAGACCAAGCGCCCCAAATCTTACTTTATGTCCAATCCCTGCATAAGCCGCTCCCGTTGCACTTACCGCCGTTCTTCCATCTAGCTCCGACTCATTGCATTGAATTAATATATTGCCCGTAATGGTCGTTGTTCCAGCTGTAACATTTGTTGATGCATGACCCAAAAGCCCCGCTGCCTGATCTCTAGTTCCTCCATCGACATCTAAAAATCCCGGAATAATCGCCCTAGAGCCGGAAGTAGGACCTCGAATATCTCCAATAAGAGTGACATCAAAGGTTGCATCTAATGCAAAATGTCCAATATGCGCAGCCCCTTCCACTCCACTAGCTGGAGAAGCGCCTCCAGAGTTGTCATTAGCTACAATGGATACATTTCTCCCAACGGAATTAAAAATAATATTCCCTTGTCTAATTCCTATTGCTGGAGAGCCACCTCCATGCCCAATCAATGCATAACAACGGGCATTGACAGCAGTGGAAAGGCCTCCTTGAACCAATATATCGCGCCCTACGGTTAAATATATATCCGAGTTCGTTCCTGCCGTAGCAAATCCAATTTGCGCAAATGAGCCCGCGGCAAAACCGGCATTCTGACCTCCCATCACAGTTAAATCTCTGCCTGCATTTATCCTTACATTTCCAGTAAACACGCCAACTTGAGCTGCAATAGCACTAGCAACCGATTGAACTATAATATCTCCATCTGAGTTTAAGGTGATCGATCCCGTCGTAGATGTGTCTGTAATATTTCTATTTACCGTGATCGACTTTGCATTTATTGTTAGATTTGTAGCAATATCAGTAAATGAAAAAGTCGAAGGAAAAGTTATTCCTGCAGGAAGCTGAGTGGTTATTGAGGCCAAGATAGTGTTATTTATATTGAATGCGGTTGTTCCTCCAAAAGTTATATCGTATGGATTGATATATAGATTTTGAATACTTGCTAATATAATTGTAGGCCTCAACAAGTTTAAATTGCCGCTTGTAGGAACTGTCGGAGGCGGTGAAAAGAAATTTATGGTCCCAAAGCTTTGAATAGTTGTGGTGCCCGGTCCAATCCCATCTAAAATTATAAATCTTGTAGGAGTAACATTTAAAGTCGCAGCCGAACCAGCCTGAATTGTTAAACCGCCGGATCCCCCTGTTCCTCCCAAAGTAATATCTTGATTGGCGGCAAGTGTTGTCATATTGATTGTTGAAGCATTACCAAAATTTATTGTTCTTGCAACGGTCGAAGTCCCTTGGCCTAATTGTATAGATCCAGTTGTAGTTCTAAATTCAATAGTGGGAACATTGGTAAAGGTTAGTGTCGATGCTGCGGTGGAAATAGTGGTTGATGATATTGCATTAGCAGCATAAAATTTTATATTGCCAAAATTACTAAACGTATAAGTAGCAGCAGCAACGGATCCAAAATTAAATGTTATATTATTACCGGAGCTTACCGTAAGTACGGTTGTAGCCGGACTTGTACCAGCTTCTATCAGAGCAGCACCTGCAGCAGCAACACCTGAACCAAAATTAATACTTCCTGTATTCGTGGTCATGTTCACGGTTGTTGCGGCTGAGCCAAAATTAACCGTAGCAAGCGCTGCCGTCGCACCAAGTGTTATATCGCCTGAACCGGCACTTATGAATGATATTGTTGGGACAACAGAAAAAGTAATAACTTTTGCAGCAGCCGCAGCCACAGTTGTAATTACACCAGTGCCATTGCTTGTGAAGGTTGCCGATGCTGCATTACTTAAGGTAAAGTTAGCATTAAAATTAATAGAGCCATTACCCGCATTGCCTGCGGTGCAAGTAAAAGTTTTGGAGGTATCAACAAAAGTAATAGTTACAACATTGCCCAATGTTATGCTGCTATCTGCAATAATCGATAAATTACCATGCCCCGCGGATGGAGTAATTGATACGACTGTTGTATCAACCGTGATGGTTCCAGCGTCGGCCCCAGCAGGACTTGCACCGGAAGTATTAATAATTAGGTTTCCCGCATTGAGAGCTGTTGTAATTTGAGCATCCGTAAGAATTGCACCGGTCGCAGTAGGAAAATATACTCCTCCGGAAAGAGTCATATTAATACCTCCTACATTTCTGATGAACATATTGTAGGGGTCTAATAAAAGTGTGCCTAAAGCTCCATTTTTAGAAACCGTATCGGTAAATCCTTCATATATTAGATTCTTAAGACCCGAAACCTCATTAAATCCCCCGTCACCTTTGATCGCTCCACCTTTATTATATATGGTTCCCAAAAATACAGTTTGGTCATCTGCCCAAACAATCACCTCTCCGCCATTACCTATTTCCTTAGAACTGGCATCTATAACAACCTCTTTACCGATATAATTGCGCTCGGCATTAATGAAATCAGGATTTTTTCCTTGCTTACCACCGCCTATATAAACACGGCCACCATTATTAATGTTAGTAACATCGATCTTGGACTTCTCTTCTAAAATCATTTCTTTTCCTAAAATCTCAACAAGCCCGCCATCATTTTCCTTTTTAGCAACAATTTGACCATCTTTTACATGAATCCTGCCACCATTAGCTATTAAATAAACAGCGCCACCTTTTTGCTCAATTGAAGTAGCCTCTATTTTTCCGGTATGTCTTATCGCAAGCTCATAACTGCTTCCATCAGCTTTGACTTCAGCTTGCATAGCTTGGATCAAACCAGAATTATCAATACCAACCGCTTCCTTATCCAAACTAGCTAAATCGGGCTGTATATATAAGGTCTCTTCTTGACCTGGCTTAATTAAGACATTTGCAGCTGCAGCAATCCCAACTTTCCCCTCTTTAGCAGTAACTTGTCCTTGGTTATCTATGGCCTTGGCTATGATATAAACATCGCCAAGAGATTCTATTTGTCCTAAATTGACGATCTTGGCTGAAGAATCTCCCAAAAGCTCAAAATTATCATTAAAAAGAAAATCTTCATTTTTTATATCCAATGTAGAAGCTAAAAAACCTCCAACATCAATTTTCCCCGTCTCAGATATCAAAATACCGTTAGGATTTAATAAAAACACTTTGCCATTGGCTTGCAAAGAGCCCAAAATCAGGCTGGGGTCTTGACCAATAACCTTATTTAATACTACGGATTTAGAGTCAGGCTGAATAAACCGAGTGATTTCTCCCTTGTCAATACTAAAATTCTTCCAGTTGATGATGCTTTTATCAGAACAATTTATGTTTAGCTCATTATTTTCTTGTAAAAAGGAGGCAGAACCATTAACTACTTGCGGATCCAAGGGATTAGCAAAAGTTAGTGTAGAGTAAGAGAGTAAGGTAAGAATAAAATATTTTTTCATTTTTTTTCCTAAAAACTTCCTATTACACTAAAGTGAAATTTTCCCCAATCGGTACTATGAACTGCATTAGTATGATGCATCTTAAATCCACAATCCAATCTACAAACTAAATTGTTGGCAATATTGTATCTAACTCCGGGGCCAACCCCCCATAGATACATTAAATTTTTTACACCGGGAGTTGCGGTATGGTCCCAACCAAGGCCATAATCTATAAAGACTAAAAATTGCAATTCGTCTTTTCTGGGAAGCTTCTTCCATGCCCTAAAATAGGGAGTTCTGATTTCTATATTAGTCAAAATGCCGTTGTCCTTATTAACTTCTCTTTCTTCATAGCCTCTTACTGTATTAAAGCCCCCTAAAGCCATCTGCTCGGAAGAGAGGAGATTCGCTGTGGCAAATTGCCCCTGCACGTTTAAGAAAATATAATATTCTTGGGGGAGCATAAAAGTTGGAGAACATTGCAGCATGGTATAGATATAGTGATTTTTGGCTTTATATCTAAACTGTGAAAATGAGGCGGGAGATTGATCGGAAATTATTTGTCCCGGAGAAAAATATAGCTGCACCTCAAAGGGTAGCCTAACTTCTTTTACAGAGTATCTTCCTTGATAAATACCAACTAGTTGGGTGATGTTAACCGAATTGCCGACAAATGGAATGCCCCTATATATAAGGTTGATATTGGAATATTTATAATCGGCCCCCAAATCCACTTCATGACTAAAATTATTTTGCGGCATAAGGGGAATAATATATCTTAAACTTACCTGAGAAGATTTGCCTAAATTTTTTACATCTTCAATACTCGGAGAGGGTTTGGTTTGAGAAAAACCTCCAAAGAGAGTTAAAAAATGTCTGCCTAAAATCGGAAGTGTATAACTTCCGGTCTGAGACCAAAATTTGTTTATTTCTGGAGCTGCTGTAAATTGATAGGAAAGTACATGATCAAGACCCCATACATTACCAAAATTAGCCCCGGCAAAGAGCCTGGTATGTTTTGTGGAAACAATCCCGGTATTATCAACTCCTGCATAAACACGATATGGAGTTTTATCAGAAACCCAAATTTCTAAATCGGTAGTGTTCTCTTTGCTACCCGGCTTAAAGATAGCGGTTGCATTTCTAAAGGGGTTGCGATTGATCAAGCCCAAATCTTTAGCTACATGACGAGAGTTGATCGCTTCCTTTGGTTTGAAGTGAACATATTTTTTTAATTTTTTTTGCCGAAAATATTCATTTCCCTTATAGCTTATTTTATCTAGATGACTTTCATAAACGATGAAGGTAAGTACCCCTTCGGTAACTTTTTGCTCCGGCGCTTCTACTAAAATAAATGGGTAATGACAATCTTGATAAAAGTTTTTTATCGCTTTTTTAATATCATTTATAGAATCAGTGGTTAGTTCCTGGCCGATAAATGGCTCTATATAAGGTAGCAAATGAGAAAAAGGGCCGTGCAGCTCTAAATTCCTTACAACAACTCCTTTTACATCCGATGTATCTTGATTGGAACAAGGGGACAATAATAAAATGCCGCAGATTTTCTGAACATTTGGATCTACCGCTTCAGTGGAAGCAAGTTCTTCAGGTTTTACATTTGCAGTTTCTTGAGCATTGCTAATATTTTCTGTCGATGCCTGAACTACTGCAGGTAGAGCTGTAGATTCTTGGGTTTTAATATTGACAGTCTCTTCTTGGACGTTGCTAATATTTTCTGTAGACGGTTGACATGCCTCAACCAATGAGGCAGGCTCTTCTATTTTTACATTGATTGTCTCTTCTTGAACATTGGGAACATTTGCTGCTGGCTCTTCAATTGTCGAAGGTAATGCTATTGGCTCCTCGGTTTTTACATCTGAAATCTTTTCTTGAACGTCGTTAATATTTTCTACCGGCTCTTGATATGCTAAAAGCTCTTCATTATTTTCACCTAGAATCTCTTTTAAGATAGCGTTAATATTTTCAACTTGGGACGAGCTTTGGATAGGCAAATCTTTAGCTTCATCCGAAAATGCAAAATTATTAAAAATTATAGAAACTGCTATTAACAATAAGCGCATTACATTCACCCTCATATTCTCTCTATATTAAAATAAGATTTTTTTAACAAGATTTTTTTACATTCATAAAAACACAGAGCTTTTTTTAATAAAAAAATAAGAATTGCTAATTTAATACAGAATTACACTTATTACATTTTATTTACTAATAATAAAATATTGATCGATATATAATTTAACGATATTAATAATTTTGAAATTGTCTTATAATTATAAAGACTTAAGCTTATTTTAATTGGGCCGTTTTTGATTTTGATTAAAAGTTGTTCCTACATAATAAAGGTTAAGCCTAGAATCAACCTAGAAATTTTAGCTTTCTAGCTGTTTCTAGGTTCATTTTTAAGGCTCGGCAAATCCGGATAGAAAGCTCATTTCTTTGTTTTTTTAAATAAGCTCAAAAATAAATAAACCACAAGCCCTACGATACCGGCAGAGGCAATGGGGAAATAATACAATATAGTATCTTTTTTAAAGATAAGATCGCCGGGAAGCTTACCTAACCAATTACTCACGTAGGGCATCTCCATATCATAGTGTAGAAAAAGCCCCCCGATTACTAAGAAAACAGTTGTAATCAACAAATAACGAAGCATTACAAATGTTTTTCAACTAAAGCCTTTAGAGCTTTAGCATCTCTTAGCCCAATAACCTTTTCCAGAACCTTGCCATCTTTAAATATAATCATGGTGGGAACAGAGCTGACATCAAACTGTGCAGCCAAACTTTCATCCTTATCAATATCCACTTTAGCTATTGTTGCCTTCCCTTGAAGCTGTTCGGCCACATCTTCCAAAATAGGAGCAAGCATCCGGCAAGGACCGCACCAGACGGCAAAAAAATCGACTAAAAAGAGCCCTTTGGCAATCTCTTTAGTAAAGTTATTAGCTGTTAACTCTTTTATTAATTTACTAGACATATTTACCTCTATGATAGAATTTTAGAATCCCTGAATTAAGGAAAAAACCTTAGCAAGGGACTTACATCTTTTGCTATCCATTATAAATAGATTAATTTTTTTTCCAACTTAATATATAATTTAAGGTTTGCGGCCATGGCGGAATTGGTAGACGCGCTAGATTCAGGTTCTAGTCGGCTTTGCCGGTGGATGTTCGAGTCATCTTGGCCGCATTCCCAAAGCTGATTGTACTAAGGAGGATCTTTTCTAAATCCCTCTTCGCACCAGTTTTTCAAATTTTTTAATGATAGTTCAATGCGGGTTAAAATTGCTTGAGATTTTGCTTTTTTATCCAAATGAGCAAAATCATCAAAATAGATGGGAGAGCCAAAAACGCATGCAATCTTGCCAAAAAGCTTTGGTAATTTTCTTTTTCTAGACCAAACATCATAAGTGCCATGCACGTACACTGGTATAATCATGCATTTAGACATGGTAGCAATAACCGCTATGCCAGGAAGTAACTTGGCTATTTCTTCGGTTGGAGATCTTGTCCCTTCCGGAAAAATCAAAACTTTTTTATTTTCTTTAATGAGAGATAGGATAGTTTTAAAAGTTTGCAAGTTGTTTTCAGCCGAAATGGGATGAGTATTTAATTTCTCAATTAATTTTTTAAAAAATTTGTTTTTAAAAAGTGATTCTCTTGCTAAAAAATGAATCTCTTCATAGCAAGCGGAGGAAACAACCATCGGATCATAAAAAGAGACGTGGTTAGAACATAAAAGGCCGCCGCCGGGTTTAAGGTTATTAAGACCATAAACCTTTTGGCGGTAAAAAAAATTTAAAAATAAATGGTCTAAAGATATAATCAAGCGGTAGAAAAAATGCATTTGCGATCTACATTTTTTTCTAAACTTTTGCAAAATCGCTTCAACTACCTCATCAATTGAAAGGTTAGTAGTATCTAAATAGATCGCATCCTTAGCTTTTTTTAAAGGTGAAATAGCTCTTTTCGAATCTAGATGATCCCTTTTTTTAATATCGGCTAAAATTGTTTCATGGGAAATTTTACTTCTTTCAGGATGTTTTTCCGAAAGCTCATGAAATCTTCTGGTAGCTCTGATGGAAGGGTTGGCAGTAAGATAGATTTTAAGATCTGCTTTGGGAAACACCACGGTTGCCATGTCTCTTCCTTCACAAACCATATTTTTTCCCTCAGCCGATATTCTTTGTATTTTTACAAGGGCCGATCTAACATTTTGCTTAGCAGAAACTATGGAAACTAAAGAGGTAACTTCATGAGTGCGGATGACGTCAGTAACATCGGTATCATTCACATAATATTTTTTTTTGCCAGCTTCTTCTGTAACGTTCATGGAAAATTTTTCCAAGAGCGGAATCAAGGCTTCTTCATTATCAGGATCTTGTTTTTGTTGAATAACAAACCAAGTGAAACAACGATACATGGCCCCGGTGTCAAAGTAATCAAAGTTAAGCTTTTTAGCAACTAACCTTGCAACTGTAGATTTACCTGATCCGGCCGGTCCATCTATCGCAATTATCATAAAAACAGTCCCTCAGTTTGTAAAAAGAAATAAAGCAAAGGAACATTAAACACAAGAGAATCGAGCATGTCCAAAACGCCACCCAGGCCGGCTAAAGCATTGCTATCTTTAATAGCAGCATCTCTTTTTAATAAAGACTCACAAAGATCACCTATTTGTCCAACAGTGCCTAGTAAAAATCCTAAAATACAAGATTGTAGAAAAGATAGGTCAAATCCCTCAAACCCTTGAAATAAAAAACCAAAAGTAATGCTAGCTAAGAGTGATAACAAAAGGCCGGAGATAAACCCTTCTATAGTCTTGTTTGGGCTGATGTTCGGCGATAGCTTATTTCTTCCAAAAAGGCTTCCACCAAGATATCCTCCGATATCGGCAATTTTAGTGACCAAAAGAAGATAAATCAGCCAAAGCATCCCATCCCCTTCCACCTTATATAATATGCTCAGCATAAGGCCAAGAGGCGCGGTAACGTAGATAAAAGAAAAAATAGTGGAGGCTATTTTTAAAATGGAACCTTCGATTGTTTTAAACTGCAATAAAAAGGTGACAAACAAAAATAAAAAGAAAAAGGCCAAAGGAAGAGATCCAAATCCTATTTGCGAAGCTAAAAAAAATGAGATGATTTGTAAAACGGCAGAGATAATGAAAAACGGTTTAGGAATAACAATATTTTTTTGCTCCAAAAGTTTTAAAAATTCAAAAGAGGCCACGGCAGCTAAAAATGAAACGGCAGCCACAGTGATAATTTTAACAAAAAAAACATCGGAGAACGTAAGCATTAAAATAATCAGCCCGATTAAAATTATGGACTCTAAAAATCTTTTTTTAAAATTTACAAAATTACTCATGAACCTCCAAGTCTTCTTTTTCTTCTTTGATATTCCAAAATAGCTTCATAAAAAAGCTCTTTGGTAAAATCGGGCCATAAGGTTGAAGTAGCATAAAACTCGCTATAGGAACTCTGCCATAATAAAAAATTGCTAAGTCTTTGCTCACCACTCGTCCTTATCACAAGCTCCGGATCTCTCCATTTTGCAGTATCTAGATATTTTGAGAAAAGATCTTCCGTAAAATTTTCTTTAGAAATTTTTTTTTCATCGTAATCTTTTAACATTTTTAGCATAGCTCTTCTTATTTCATCTCTTGAGCCGTAGTTAATAGCAATAACCAGGTCTAATTTTTTTCCTTCGGCAGTTTTGGTTTTTGTTTGATAAAGCGAGTTTTGCACCTTGGGCGAAAGAGCTGAAATATCCCCAATGGTATCTAATCTCACCCCTTCTTTTTGTAAAAATCGGCACTGATAGGCTAAATAAGCATCAAAAAGATGCATTAACATCGAAATTTCTTTCGATGATCTTGTCCAATTTTCGGTAGAAAAAGCAAAAACGGTTAGAACTTTAACTTTTAATTCAATACAGGCCTTGACGATATTCGTCAAACACTCCGATCCTTCCCAATGGCCCATCATCGCCGGCAAGTTATTTTTTTTAGCCCACCGGCGATTGCCATCCATTATTATAGCAATGTGTTCCGGAATATTTTTTAAATCGAGAAGTTCAAAAGGGGACCCTTTAAGGGTTCGGCTTTGATATGGCGAATGCAATGTTACCATCAATTTGACACTATAATTTAATTTCAATCTCGGCTTTGTACATTGTATTGCTCGTATTTCTAAAAGAGAAATATGAGCAATACAATACTTAACATATGAGTGTATAAAAAAAACGGTTAATATTCGAGTTTCTTTTACCATGCAGAACATTTCAGCAATTATGCGAGAAGGCCCGAAAATAGCTTTTAAAAAAATATTATTTCTTTTATATGGACAAAAACTTTGGGAAATAAAAAATCATTTGTCAGGCATAAAAAAATAATAAAGTGATCTATGAAAGGTTTTTGATATTAATTGGGATAGGCTACTAAAATCAAAGCACCAAACCCTGATGCAACAGCAATTCCCGCTTAAATAATTTCGTATAGATATGATATACTTTTTTTACGGAAAATTTTCGTAGAGAGATTATTGTATGAAAAGAGGCCCTCATTGTCAGGAAAAGAAAACATTATCAACAGCCAACCTTTTACAAA
>JACRNF010000088.1 GCA_016219355.1 Chlamydiota bacterium
ATCTTATAATGAGAGGATTAATTGAAATATAAGTTGTTGATAATAAATATTTTACTGAAATTAGAGCTAATTATTTAAACAGTAATGACTTATGATGAAACAGGTTCTTGCGTAAAACTTTCTGCTTGTTCCTTTAAGCTATCGACTTTATCGGCAAGTTCCTTAATATCCTTAAGTTTACTAATTGCAGCTATGATCTGTTTTTCGATCTCAGCCTTCTGTAAAGCCAACTGAACAAGCTCTTGTGGAGAATAAGCTGCTTTATTATTTTCTTTATCTACAAATTCCTTATGTTTTACATAAAGCCCTCCTACTGCATCTCTGCAAGCTATTGCCTCTTTTTGTAAATCGTTAACTTCTTTTAACGACTGTTCAATTTGTTTTGGCAAATCCTCTAATCTATAAGCGAACCAATAGTTTTTGACAGGTCCCAAGTTTCTAATACCATTGCCCAATTTACCAAGTTTTCCAAAAAGCCCATCAGATTTTTTAGCATACTCCTCTCCATTACTGTTTCTTAACGGAGGAGCATTTTTAAGGGTTGGCTTAGCTTTTAAAAGCTCCAACTCCTTGTTTTCATCATTGGAACGTGTTTTTTTCTCTAATATATCTTTCCTTTCTAAAAGAGCCATTACTTTATTTTGCGCAGCCTGCAAATCATTTTGAAGATTACCCAACCTCTCTATAGTTCTTTTAGCCGGATTCTCACCCGACTCAACCTTAAATTGTTTTAATACATTGCTGGCCTTAAGCAAGCGATCATCAGGTAACTCGATTTTTTCACTATCTCCACCATCCAATTTTAAAACAACCTCGACCTTGCCGTCTTTATCTCGATTAACCTGGCAAGAGATAGCTTTTTTGTCCCAAAAACCTTTAGTTTTAGAAATTTGTTGTCCCAAGGCCGACATAATGCACATTGCATCCTTATCCGAGCCAGCCTCAACAGTGAATTTATATTGATAAAGCAAGCCATCCCTCTGGGCAATCTGCAAATCAAACGCATATTTGTTAATTAAACCAGGTCCCAAAGATTTGGTACATTCAGCATCTAACACACCGACATATCTATTACCCTGTTCATTTGCAGGATTTTTATATAAAAGATAAGCCAATCTATTTGTCATAAAAACAACTCTTTTCTTATTTATAATTATAATTATAACAAATTTAAAATTATAATTCAATTAATTTAATTGCAGCAACTATCTACAATTAACTTCCTTAATATTATCACCTTAAATAATAGGATTACTTGAATTCAATTTCCGAACGCAACAGACGAAGTGCTTTTGCAAAGTTTTTTAAATATGTTTTTTTAATGTTTTTATAATAATGTCTTTAATTGCATTTTATTAATTTTTATATTATTATATTAATAGTGATTATTAAGTTAATTGTAATTAAATAAATAATAAACAAAGGTAATAATATGTCAAGTTTAATATTGAGCAGCAAGCTCGAACAAAAAATAATAGAGAATCAAGATTTTATAAAAAACGCACTTTGTATATCGAGCTACATTCTTATTGGAACAGGTGCGCTTATAGGGGGTATTGTAGCTTTATCCCCACTTATACCATTTGTAGTTATAGCCCTTGAAATTTCAGCAGTGGCTGCTTTTATATTCTCAGGATGGGGCTTACTAGCAATTGTAGGAGCAATTATTGCAGGCGCCCTTCTAGTTGGCGCTGGTATGAAATTTTTTGATTGGAAACAGGATTTTGAAAAATATATTTCAACTACAAAAACAATAGAAGTTGTAGACAAAACCCCGTTCAATGCACCAAAAATAGTCTGACAATATCTACAAATTCATCAACAAGGATTGCAAAGGAGCTCTGCTCCTTTGCCGGGGTTTGGGGCAGCGCCCCATATAAGGAGGGCTTTGCCCTCCTTTAACCTCCCATTAAAGGGGCAATGCCCCTTTAATGTCCCTTTATTTCTACTTAATATTTTTCATAAAATTTGAGGAAAGCCAAGCAAAAACTTATGCTTTTGCGCATCTTCTTGTATTTTTTTCTTTTCTAGAAAATAAAAAATCATCAAAATGTAAAAGGCAGGCAAGATTGGTTAACAAATGGAAAAGCTTTTAAAGAAACTATCGGACGATCTAAAAATTGAAGTAAAGCATCAAGAAAAAGATAAAAGCTATCTTATAAATATCAATCCTGAGGCGAGAGTAAAATTATGGAAAAAGGAAAAAAAAATCTTTTTAAAAAGCGATCTTATACTTTGCCCGATGCAAAAAAGAGAAATGCTTTTCATTGAGCTGATGAAAGCAAACTTGCTTGGCAAAATTACGGGAGAATGCGCAATTGGCCTTGACCAAGATGAAAAGTACTTGACTCTCTCTATGACTTTGCCTTATGAAATAAACTACAGCCTGTTTAAAGAGAGGCTGGAAGATTTTGTAAATTATCTCATCTATTGGAAAAGTGAAATTATCATGATGAAAAAAAAGCTTGAGGAATCGATATACTAAATGCATTTACTAGCAACTGAAGGACCCTTGAAGGGGCTAAAATTAGATTTAGATGTAGGCGAGGATTGGATAATCGGAAGAGATCCTGACCAAGCAAACTTAGTGTTAGACGATAATAGCGTCTCTAGAAAACATGCTAGGTTATTTAAGACCGATGAAGGGATTTTCATAAAAAATCTATCCGAGACAAATCCGGTCGAAGTCAATGAAATCACCGTAGATGAATATTTACTGATCGATGGAGATAGGATCAAGATCGGTAACTCTATCTTTGAATTTTTTGAATTTGAAGAAGAAGTAGAGGAAGAAGCTCCAAAAGAAGAAAAACCCGAATATGAAACTATCTACGAAGAGGCCACTAAAGAAGAAAAATTGGTCGAACCGTTTATTACAGAAGAGGCCACTTTTGTATTAAAGGTGATATCGGGGCCAAATAGCGGCGCCGAATTCGGAATGGAAAAAGGGAACGTTTATATCCTGGGCAAAGACTCAACCGCTTGTGATATCGCTTTTAATGACCTAAGCGTCTCTAAACAGCATGCTAAGGTCGAAATTGATGAGATGGGAGTTGTCTTTATTGAGGACCTTGGATCTAAAAACGGTACTTTCGTAAATGGCAAGGCAATTAAAGAAAAGAGCGTTATATCCACCCAGGACCTTGTATATATAGGTACCTCTAGCTTTTTAGTCTTAGATCAAAAAAGCGCTTCTGAGACCATATATACGCCAGGTCCGATTGTTGAAGAAAAAAAAGAAGAGGTTGTAAAAGTTGAAGAAGCAAAACCTGAGGAAGCGGAACTAAATTGGAAAAAGCAGACTATCCCTTATTCTCATTTAATAGGAGGGGGAGTTTTAGTAGTTGTGGTATTTGCTTTATTTTTAAGCTTTTTTGGACTGCTCAGGCCAAGAGGCGTGGAACTAGCAAAAAATGAGCCGGCAAAAGTTATTAAAAAAACTTTGGAAAAATTTGAAGCAGTTACCTTTTCATATAACCCTGCAGGAGAAGCTTTATTTTTAGTGGGACATGTCTTGACGCCGGTGGATAAACAAGAGCTTTTATATAACATAAAAGAGCTAAGCTTTGTCAGCCAAGTAGAAGATAATATCGTGATCGATGAATATGTTTGGAAAAACATGAACGATACCTTAACCGAAAATGAGGCGTATAGAGGTATAAGCGTCCATTCCCCAAAAGCGGGAAGATTTGTCGCTCAAGGATATGTGCAAACTGCAGAACAAGCGGCAGAAGCTTGGGAATATATAAATACCAACTTCCCATATTTGGATAGGTTGGAAAATAGAATTGCGGTCGATGAGATTTTAAAAGCCCAAATCGGCAGTATGCTCCTTGCTAAAAACATGTCCGGGATTGTTTTTAAATTAACGGCGGGCGATTTGATTTTAGATGGAAGATACGATGAAAAAAAAGAAAAGAACTATGACAAGCTGTTGAAAGAATTCAAATCGATAAATGGGATCCATACGGTAAAAAGCCTAGCTATTGCATCAAACGCAAGCAGTGCAATGCTTGATCTTTCATCAAAATATAATGTCAGCGGTTTGGCTAAACAAAAAAACAAAAACGTTACAGCGGTTATCAATGGAAAAATCATCGGTCTTGGGGATAATTTGGATGGAATGAAAATCACTTCTATCACCGCCGATGCAATTTTACTTGAAAAAGATGGCGTAAAATATAAAATAAGTTATAGCCCCTGAGGGGAAAAAAGGAGTCAGTATGTACGGTTTAGAAAAAAACAAAAACAAATTTAACTTCGATTTAGAAGTTGAATTAAAAGAAAATCCCGAGAAAGCAAAAGAGATCTTTGCCAAAATTGAAAACTACATCAAAGAGCTCAAAAACCTGATTAAAAAGGGTGGAAAAAAAGAGGAATTGGACCAATGGGGAGTTCTTTTAAACGGTTATTTGTCTTTGCAAAAAGTATTGAACAAATCCATAAAAGCTTAACATTTGAGGAAAATTTATGTCGCAATATATTAGTCCGGGGGCAACAAGGCTGACCTTTCAGACAATGATTAAAAATTATCAACAGCTGCAAAGTAAAACCATTTCTTTTATCCGTGGTTTAGCAAGCTCAATGTCCTCTGCCAATCCTGGCAAGTTTTTACTTGCGCAGTTTTATATGAGCCAGGTAACCCAGGTAGGAGAATCGATTTCAAACCTGATCAGCCAGGTTAACTCTTGCATTAATAACGCGGTACGTAACCAAAAACCACAATAATTAACATGAGGAAAAAAAATGAGCGACTTACAAAAATACAAAACCGACTTCGTGCTCTTCTTAGAGGCAGGATTTATCGCCGTCAATCAATTTGATGAAGATGCCGCCACAAAACTTTTTCAGGCAGCCGAACTGGCAGATGGAAAAAATTATCTTAATAAAATCGGCATGGGCTATTTGAGCCTGCATAAGCTAGAGCTAAATAAAGCCATCAACTCATTTGAGTCCGTTTTAAAACAAGACCCTCAAAATGAAATGGCCAAAGCCTTTTTGGGAATTAGCCTCAGCATGACCCCAAATGATGTATTAAAAGGTGAAAAACTGCTTATGGAAACAGTTAAATCATCCGATAAATTTATCAAAAAATTATCGCAGACGGCCTTAGATTTTATCGATAAATTTGTCAAAAAAGAGCCTACTCCTTTAGAAGTTAAAAAACCTAAAGCAAAGGCAAAATAATGCCGACCGGACCGACCGACCCATCAGGCCTTGCAGGGCCGGAGAAAATTGGAAAAGATAAAGGATTGGAAAGTGATAAATCGGGCAAGCCCGATTCTGGCTCTTTTCAATCTTATTTAAAAGAGGCGCCAGGAAAGCCGGCGACTCCTAGTGAAATATCTCAAATGGAGCTTGCCTCAAAATCGGCTATTTCGACCACACCCTCTTTTCAATCATTGCTCGGCCAGGTCAGCAACGCCCAAGATTCTTTGGGAGAAATAGAAAAAAACATAAAAACCCCTCAGCTTGCTTTTAAAAGATCGCAAGAAAAACTTTTAAATTCAAAACTAAACGACGCTAATGATCATTTAAAAAGTGCGGTGGAAAAACTGGGAGGCAATGTCCCCTCTCCAACTGATGTGGACAAAAAAGGAGGGCCTCTTGCCAAATTTGTCGGTCTATTGACCGACGGACAAAACAAACTGCTTGCCGCCCAAAATCAAATTTCGGCCATGAGCAAGCAGGGAAAAAGCCTTTCGGCTCCCGACATGCTATTAGTACAGGTAAAGCTCTCCCAAGCGCAGCAAGAAATTGAATACTCTTCCATTTTGCTAAGTAAAGTTGTCGATACC
>JACRNF010000089.1 GCA_016219355.1 Chlamydiota bacterium
TTGATAAAAAAATTTAAGCATTTTTGTCTATGAAAAACTCAAAAAATAATTAAAAAAAAAGGTTGGAAAAATTAGCTAACTCGTAAACTCAGGCTAGATAAATTTAAAAATTTTACCACTCATAGTTATGCAATTATATCTTCATAAAACGTGGGAATGTCACAAAAATATATTGGTTTTTTGTCTTAATGCACAAAAATGAAGATAAACAAGGCTTTGGACTATTGGTAATTATGTTCAACCTTTCCTAAAAACTTCGCTGTTTTATCGTATGAAATTAAAAAAATCCTGTTTTAAATATTTTTATGCAAATTTAAACTTTTTTATATAGTATATTCCATAAATTTTTCATTGGAAAATATATAATCAAACTAACTAGAATGTTCGGCATAAAAACAATTTTATATTGAGGATTTTCTATGCGTTTAACTGGTTATTATAGATATTTGGAATTAAAAGATGCTCTCGATCAAGCAAAAACTGCCGGAAGAGAGAAAATCGAGGCGGAGACATATTTTCAAAATGCTTATTTAGAATGCAGCGCATCTGATGATAAAAAAGAAGCGGTGCTAGAAAGTTCTAAACTGGATAACGCTCTCAGTAAGCTTCAATATTCGTATATCTTTAACCATTTAAATGTATGGAGTACGAACATAACCTTAGATCAGTTTAAACAAGTTGCAATCATTTATGAGGCAAAATTGCTTGCTGTCCGCAAAACTGAGAGGGTATTTCAGGAAGAAGTATTAAAAATGTCAGAATATGGAGTCCCTTATTCTGAGCTACTGACGCTTGATGACCCAGAATTTGATAACCCAGAAAACGTGAGGCGTGCAAGAGAAAGGCGTGCATGGGAAGAACAGTGGGATCTAAAGTCAGCAAAAGCTGCGAATCTGCATAGCTATTACCACCCCAAGGTGTCATATTCTAGATTAATGGTATCATTAATTGATGCTGCTGAAGATTACAACATAGCGAATGCTGCCTATTGCGCAACAACTGCCGGAAAAGAGGAAATCGAAGCGTCGACATATTTTCAAAATGCTTATTTAGAATGCAGCGCATCTGATGATGAAAAAGAAGCAGCGCTAAAAAGTTCTCAATTGGATGGAGCTCTCAGTAAGCTTCGATATTCGTATATCTTTAAACATTTAAATGTACAGGGTAAGAACATAACCTTAGATCAGTTTAAACAAGTTGCAATCATTTATGAGGCAAAATTGCGTGCTGCCCGGGGGTCGGATGAATTCATCAAAGAACACAGAGCTGCCAAGGAATTTAAGGAAGTAGTAGTGTCTGCGCTAAAAAGTGAATACCCTTCTCAGTATTTAATTGACGGGCTTGCAAAGGAAAAAGCCAAAAACGGCGAAAAATTGAGTGACCGAGTTATTTCGCAAATTGAACATTGGAGTCAATCACCCCTTCCTAAAGAAAGGGGCTTGAACCGTGAGAATCAAGGGAAACTGGTTGATTAGGGGGCAAAAAGGCAAACTTATGCAGAAGTTAGTTGGAAGAGATACATACACACCATGGGATGCTCCACAAGTCCCATGCAACTGTGATCTGCCATTAAACAGAGAGGAAACTCTCAGTGTGTCAGATTTAAAAACTCCTTCTTTGGTATAGAGAGCCAAAATTCCTGAATCGAAAAAGAAAAGAAGAAAGCTTGCCTCCAAGGTAAGCTAGATACGCATATTAGAATAATAAATGAGATCAGTTCTTTTCTTCCCATTTCAAAAATCAATTTCGAGTTAGCTACATTCAACATTCAGAAAATCCAAAATCCTGGAATAGAAAGTGCTGAGTATCAAAAAGGCAATTTGTATGAATATGAAAATTTAAAATCCTATCTTACTTGTCGCGAAGAAGCCCAAGCCCAATGCCAATTATGCGGCAAAAAATCAACTCTAAAAAATGAACTTCCATTCAATGGAATACATTTAAATAATGCAGAAATAATAAATTTTGCATCAATCATTATTTTAAAAGGATGCCCTTTGGAAATAATTTTTACTTTACTTGCTTTAGTGCATGCACTGCTTTAAATGCGATATAATCAGATCTAAAGCAATTTGATTTTCTCCACCTCGGGGTACTATAAAATCTGCATATTTTTTGCTAGGTTCAACAAAAGCTAAATGCATGGGATGTACACTTTCTAAGTATTGAGTCTTTATACCTTCAAAACTTCTTCCTCTTTCTTTGATATCTCTCTCAATTCTTCTCAAAAGACGAATATCGCTATCGGTATCTACATAAATTTTTATATCTAAAAGATCTCGTATCGATTCTTGCGTAAAGATTAAAACCCCTTCCAAAATGATAATTTTTTTCGGCATGATAGAAATTGTCTCCTTTTTTCTATCACTAGTGATAAAATCATAGATAGGTTCATCGATCCCCTTTCCCTCTTTTAATTGCAAAAGATGCTCTTTTAAAAGTAAAAAATCAATCGCATCAGGATGGTCAAAATTTATTTTACCTTGAGCTTCTAAAGGAAAAGAAGAAAGCGGTTTGTAGTAATTGTCCTGACTAATAATAATAGAATCTTCTAAAAACTGCTGATGTATTTTATTGGCCAAAGTGGTTTTACCAGAGCCAGAGCCTCCGGCAATACCAATAAAAATGATGTCACTTGCAAAAAGTGATTGAAAGAAAATACAAACAAGAAAAAATTTTAAAATTTTGATTTTCATAAGAGTCCTTGTAAATTTTTTTTATCTAGATTAGGAAAAAAAATATTTGAAAGTCATTTTTATTGAAAGTCTTATTTTGATAAATGCTTATTTGATGCAAAATATTTCTATATGAATGACCAACTTTGGCAAAAAACAGCAGATTTTCTTTATAAAAAATAAAAAATTTAAACGATACATTAAAATTATTTTTTACAATATTTAATTTATATTACCACACAGCTTGTTTTTTAATTATATAAATTCAAATTAAAGTTTTTAATTGTAATTAAATTGACTCTACTGTAATATTATTATTAATAAAAATGCCAGCTACTCCTTCAGCTTTAAAATTAGACGATATTTCACAGAAACTAAAAAAAATAGCCCCAACAATTTTTAATGTTCTAGGCATTATTGGCTTAATGGCTGCAATGAGTCTGTATTTTCTAAATCCAGCTATGCTTACAACTACAGTAATTTTGGGAGCAATCGGGATTTCTGCACTTGCCATAGGTTATATTTTGAAAAGAAGGGAAAGCTCTCAAGTAGAAAGTCCAACCGAGAAAAAAATCGAAGAAGCTCCAAAAGAAAAAGTTCCTAATGACATAGAAAAAATAGCTTTAATCAAACGAAAACAAAAAGAGGACCTGAAACGGCTCAAAGAAGTGGTTGAAAAAGAAGGATTGCCTAAAATTGCTGCAGGAGCTGAACATTTCGATTGGTGGATGTTTCCTATAGATAGACAATCAAAGACTTATGATAATTTGTATCAATTAAGCGAATCGGAAATTAACATTCTTATGAAGAATGATGAGTTTATGGATAGCTATCGCCAAGGGATAAAATTGGTAGCAACTGCGTGGGGATGGGATGTCGAAAAGGGAAAAACCTTAAAACCTGGTCAGTGGAGCGGATATGATATTCGGCTCTTCAAGATGGCCTTATCGCTTTATTTGTTTAAAGAACACCGTTTGTTGAAAAATTTGCTAAAATGCGTTCAGCAAGAACCAACAATTAATTTTACAGAACTTTTAAACTACATGGGTAGTCATAAACAAAAAGTGATGGAATTTGCAACTCGTGAAGGTCTTATAACTGCAGATAAAGAAAAGGTCCCAGAAAAACACTCTCCAACGCATGATAGCCAAAAATGGCAAAATGAATTTAATCTCAGTAATCCTGATGTAAAACGAAAGCTCCGAAAAAATATTTTCGATCAAAATGAACAAATGAAAACTCACCAACATTATATCACTGAAAAAGGAAATAAAGTAGATGTTAAGCATACGTGCAATCCTAGTTTTATTAAAAAAAATCCCAATGACGATTTAAAAATTAAACATCCTCAAATTCCAGTCCATTCATTAACGTTAAAAGTATTAAATATGGATTCTTTAGAAGCATCGGAACTACTTCAAAAAAAAGGCTACAAAACTGCAGTTTTAAATATGGCTAATGCAACCCATCCAGGTGGTGGATATGCAACCGGAGCCGGAGCTCAGGAAGAATCGATACATCGTCAGTGTCCTACTTTAGATTTAGGCCAAGCTAGCACTTTGGAGAAGATGGGCGGTAATTATCATATACCTGATGAAGGCTGTCTTGTAACTTTAGAAGTACCTCAATTGAGAGATTCTGAAGCAAAAGGTTATAGACTAAGAGAAGAGGCTGAAATAGTTACACATGATATTATTTCTGCAGCTGCAATCAATTTACAAAACCGCGATGAACCAATCAGGAAAATATCAAAAAGAGAGATAGCTCTAACAAAGCAAAAGATCCGATCTATTTTAAGAGCAGCGATTGATTCAGGCCATAATGCAATTGTTTTATCTGCTTTTGGGTGCGGCGCATTTAAAAATGATCCCAACGATATGGCAGTTTTTTTTAGTGACGTATTGAACGAAAAACATCCTACCCTAGGTAAAAAATACAACGAATTAATAAAACCTGTTTTTGCTATAATCGGAGATCATAACGATGTAAAAGGAAATTTCAAAGTATTCAAAAGTGTGTTAGCACCTTCTGAATAGCCTTAGACTTTAAAATTCACTGATTCTCCCAAACTCAGCCTCAGCAATCGAGTAAAAGAGATCTGCATTTTCATTTTTCAAAAGTTTTAAAAATCTTATCGATTCTTCTTTTTTCATAAAAAAACAAACCTCTATTGGAACATTTGCAGCTAGTTCAAAAAAATGTTCCTCATGCATTACTCCATGCCCACCATATCCCGCTATCGCTCTAAAAGCAGAGCCTCCTCTTATTCCATTTTTTTTAGCGAATTCTAAAAGCCATTCATGCATGGAGATACCATTGTGTTTTCGCATCTCTTGCATATAAAATCTTAAACTTATCCCTTTCATTACTCCCCCATTAAGTAGTAAAGAATTTAATAGTGTATATACCGCCAATAGTAGCTAAAATACTACCTGCTACATGTCCAAAAATTATGGCTGAAAACCAAAAATATTCTTGATGATTAAGTAAATTTACAGCTTCAGCCGAAAATGTTGAAAATGTAGTTAATCCGCCAAGAAATCCTGTGATAATTGCAAGCCTAGCTGTTTCTGAAAAAAACATATAACTTTTTGCCATCCCCATAAAAATTCCAATAAGGAATCCACCAATAATGTTTGCTGCCAATGTGCCTAATGGGATGGTAGGGAATATAAAATTCATAGTTAATCCAAGCCAATAGCGAAGGATCGCTCCTAAACTTGCTCCGATGCTTATAGATAAAATGGCAGAGAAATTCATCTTTTTTTATCCTCTTTGAAAATCAAAATTAACTTTTTATTTAATATAATTCAAATATAGAATTCCTAAGAAATTTAAATTTTTTAAATGAATAATTTTTAACACATTTCAGCTCTTATTATAATTTTAATTACTAAAATTTATTTAATTAATATTCCAAGCAATCAATTTAATTGATTTTAATTGCGAAGATTCTTAAAATAATAATAAATAAAAACAGGAGATTAAAAAATGGCTAACAGTACAGAAGCAGCAAGACCAAATCGTGACTTAATAGGGTTTATCACTACCCACTTTAGTAGAATGCCAAGATGGCAAAAAATTACGATAGTTGCATTACTTGCCTTAACAACACTTGCAACTGTAGCAGGTTTAATTATTACCTTTACCCATGTAATGATCCCGTTTTGTTTTTGGACTCTGTTAATAGGCTCTGCATTAGTAACCGCCCGCCGCATTTTTAGTTCGGAAGATCGAGCCCTTGCTGAGCAATTTAATCTTGCTAATATTTTGCATGAAATAAAATCTAAGACAATGCCTGTTTTAGGAACGTCGGCAGCTTTAACTGCTTTAACAATACTTTTTCCTATGGTGATGATACCGGCATATTTAACTTCTGCAACAATTATCGGCGTTGCAGCATTTTGGCTCCATCCGTCCCATGCCAACTAAAATTGCGCCGCTTAAATTACTTTTTTTTGAATTTTGGCTAAAATTGATTCTAATGGTTCAGACGCAGTATCAAACTCCAAATCATAAGACGCCTCTTCATGCACTGAATAATACTGAGCTCTAGCAGAGCCAATAATCCGATTTTTTCTCTCTTTTTCCCGTTTTTCTAAAACCGAAAGAGAAACCTTTAATCCAACAAATATAACCAGATAGCCTTTTAAAACTTTTCTCCATTCCTCCAGCGCTTGTTTACCAAAAGCTACATCATCGATGATGATATAATGTCCTTGCTCTAACAAAGCTAAAACAACCTTTTTAAACGAGGCACAGATTTTTTCTGCAAAAATCCCTTTTTGAAAGATATGCATTGTGACACCATCTAGATCTTTTGATTTTTTCCAGCTAAAACCTTGATCAGCCTTTTTTCCTTCCCAGTTATTCAGCTTCGCAGGCATCATCCCGATCATTTTGTCTAAACTGACATGAAGAAATGGAAAAGAAAAATGTTCTTGAATAGCTTTTGCCAGAGTTGTTTTTCCTGAGCTGGAAGGCCCATTGATAAAGATGACATAAGGCTTAAAATTTTTCGTTTTTTTCATAAAGAATTTTAAAGCTCTAGAATCTTAAAGTTTCGATCCAGAGATTTTAAAAATTTGTGAAACATCTCTTTAGCAAGCTCAATAGTAGCAGTATTAATATTAGGATGAAAACTGACAATATCGGCCTGATAAACCTCTTGATCAATGCACAATTCAACCTCTTTTTGTTGATCGTTCAAAATCCCAAATAACGAAACACTGCCCGGCTCTACTTTAAGTTTTTCCTGTAACATCTTATTATCGCCAAAAACAACCTTATTAGCTTCCATCAATTTAGCAAATTTTGCAAAATCTAATTTCTTTTCTGCAGGTAAAATTACCAGAAAAAATCTTTTACCTTCCCTATCTTGCAAAAAAAGATTTTTACAAGGTAGACCGGGAATATCCTTACAAATTTTTTTGGCTTCATCGCAGGTAAAAACCGCCGGATGTATGTGTAAAATATAATCAATGCCATGGCTTCTTAAAAAATTTTCAACATCAGAATCATTTTTATTCATTTTTTTACCTAAAAAACCTAATTTATGTTTCTTTGCGCTAAATAAAATTGATTATAAAACAGCAATTTTATAGACTTAATTAAATTTGATCAAACTATTTTTATCCAAATATTATTATGAGCATAATTTCCGTAAATTCTTTATGTAAAAAATATCTAATTTCCAAAAGAAAAAAAGGAATTTGGGGAGGGTTAACGTCTCTTTTTTCTAGAGAACAAATCGTTAAAACAGCGTTAGATCATGTTTCATTTAATATCGATGAAGGAGAATTAATCGGCTATATTGGGCCTAACGGAGCAGGTAAAAGCACTACGGTAAAAATCCTCTCCGGCATTTTAGTGCCGAATGGGGGCGAAGTTAAGGTTTTGGGCAAAACCCCATGGGAGAATAGGATCGAAACAGTGAAAGAGATCGGCGTTGTTTTTGGCCAAAGGACCCAGCTTTGGTGGGACTTACCAGTGATTGAATCTTTTGAGCTTTTGAAAGATATTTATAAAATTGAGGAGAAAGCTTACAAAAGCGCCCTTGATTCTCTTATAGAGGTATTGGAACTATCCAAACTTTGCCATATACCTGCAAGGCAGCTAAGTTTAGGGCAAAGAATGAAATGCGATCTTGCAGCTTCACTGCTTCACTCTCCTAAAATTTTATTTTTAGATGAACCGACAATTGGTCTGGATGCCGTAAGTAAGCTTGCTTTAAGAGATTTTATTTTAAAACTTAACAAAGAAAAAAAAGTAACTATCATACTTACTACTCATGATATGGATGATATTGAATTTTTATGCAGCAGAGTTCTGATTTTAAATGAGGGGAAAATTTTTCTCGACGGAACTTTAGAAACTGTCAGAAAAAAAATCTCTCCTCAAAGAAGACTGATAGTCGACCTATTGAACGAACATGATACCATCAAAGAGCCTGAGGCAACTTTAATCAAGCAGGAAGGTCATCGAGTCTGGCTAAGTTTTGATCCTTCAAAAATAACGGCCCCCCAGTTGATCAATCGCATAGCAACCAAGCATCAAATTAGAGATCTTTTTGTTGAAAATCCCCCTATCGAAGAAATTATTGCAAAATTTTATAAAAATGCAACTTTATGAAAGGATACATTGCAGTTTTAAAGGCCCGTTTTTTTATTTTGGTCCAATACCGAGCTGCAGCCTTAGCCGGCTTTGGGACTCAAATTTTTTGGGGCATCGTAAACGTTATGATTTTAACCGCCTTTTATGCCCAAGCTAATACCGATAAGCCTATTTCTCTTCCCCAAGCCATTACCTTTATCTGGCTCGCCCAAGCTTGCTTCACTCTTTTGCCCTGGACCATTGATAGAGAGATTGGTTCTCAAATTGTCAGCGGAGATGTCGCCTATGAGCTGGTAAGGCCGATAAACCTTTATTGGCTTTGGTTTTATAGATCGCTAGCTATCAGAACCATCCCATTTTTAATGAGGGCTATTCCTATATTTTTAATTGCAACCTTATTTTTGGGCCTGCAGCTTCCGATATCTTGGCCTGCAGCTTTACTCTTTATCTTCTCTTTATTACTATCATTCATACTCGCTTCAGCAATCACAACTATTATAACCATCACTCTTTTTTGGACCATTTACTCCGATGGGATATTGAAGATCTTGCCCAATACCGTATTCTTACTCTCGGGAAGCATGATTCCTTTGCCTTTATTTCCAAATGTTTTAAAACCATTTTTGTATTTGCAGCCTTTCAGAGGGGTCGTTGACATCCCGATCAGATTTTATACCGGCATTATTTCTATAAATGAGGCTCATTATTATCTCGGATTTCAAGTTCTTTGGACATTGATATTAGTTATTCTGGGAAAGTGGCTGATGATTAGAGCAATCAGCCGACATGTAATTTAAGGAGGATAATTTTGTTATCGCTATATGTGAAGCTTTGCTTCGTTTCCTTAAGGTCTAATTTACAGCATAAAGCCTCTTTTGGCCTATTGACCCTTGCAACTTTTATTACTACTTTTATTGATATTTTCGTAATTTGGGCCCTTTTCAATCGGTTTAAAATGGTGAAGGGATGGACCCTTTTTGAGCTAATGCTAATTTTAGGGATCATCTACATGGGATTTGCTATTGCTGAAGCTTTTGCAAGAAGTTTTGCTAAATTCAGCGAAGTAGTAAAAAGGGGAGATTTTGATCGAATTTTACTGCGTCCTTTGGGAACTTTAGTTCAAGTAGCAACAAGAGAAATCGAGTTCATGAAAACAGGAAGATTTTTTTTAGGCCTTTTCATATTAATATATGGATGCTCTAAACTTAAAATTTCTCTTTTTTCTTTGCATAGCGTGGTTATTATCCTATCTATTGTCGGGACCGCTTCTTTGTTTTATGGAATATTTGTCATAGAAGCAACTTTAGCCTTTTGGACTACAGAATCGTTAGAAATAATGAATATTACAACATATGGTGGAGTTCAAGCCGGAGAATATCCCATGAGTATTTACAATCGGGCTTTTAGGCTTTTTTTTACTTTTGTGATACCGCTCTCCTGCGTTGCCTATTATCCTATTGCTATTTTACTAAGACATGAGACTTTTCCATTCTGGGTAGGGTGTATTTCCCCTTTTTTAGGCATTGTCTTTCTATTTTTATCATTTAAACTCTGGAAAATAGGAGTTCGCCGCTATCATTCAACGGGAAGTTAATTTAACTCCTTTAATTTAAATCCCATGCTCTTAAAAAAATAATTTGTCATGATCTAAAAAATCTCGGTAAAATTAAGCAGCACCTATTTTCACAAATATGCTATAATAATCGTTCAATCAAAAAAGCCATAGAAAAATTTTGAAAAAACTATTAGTTAAAAGTCCTATAAAGCTTCTGGATGCATTAAGAGAGATCCATCCAAATTCTTCAAACAATACATTGCGAGATCTTTTAAAAAACAAGCTTGTCTTCGTTGACGAGACCATAGAGGTTAAAGCAAACCATGATCTGCATGTAGGACAAACAGTGAGAATTGGCGCCCCTCCCAGAACTATTTCATGCGATGTTGAAATTCTCTATAGCGATAAACACCTAATTGTAATCGATAAACCTGTAGGGTTATTAAGTGTTCCTCTCGATGAGAAAAACGCTGTCCATGCTTTGGGTATTTTGCAAAGGCATTTTCATTCTTCACAAATTTTTGCCGTTCACAGAATCGACAAAGAAACTTCCGGAGTATTAATTTTTGCAAGGGGAAAACTCTCCACCATAGAGCTGAATAAAATGTTTAAAAAGCATGATTTTAAAAGGATCTATGTTGCTATTGTTGAAGGAGAGGTAAAAAAAGATAAAGGCGTTTGGGAAAGTAGGCTAATCGAATTTAAAGATTTTGAGGTTAGAACAACCGATAATCCTGAAGAAGGAAAGATAGCAACAACCAATTACCGTGTCCTAAAAAAAACCAAAAACTATTCTTTTTTACAGCTAGAGCTTGAAACCGGAAGAAAACATCAAATCCGGGTTCAATGCAAAGAAGCGGGCCATCCGATTGTAGGAGACAAAAAATATAATCCTTTAACATCAAATCCCGTTCACAGGATTTGTCTGCATGCCCATATTTTAGAATTTATCCATCCTTTTACAGGGGCAAAAATGAGTTTTTCAGCTCCCATTCCAAAAGAATTTGCTAAACTTGGCTTTAACTAATAACCTCAGCTTTCAGGTTTCTTCCCTCAGGATCAACTAAGTTTTTTTAGAAGTTTGCATTCTTGTTTTCGAAAAAAATAGACAAAAGGTCTATTTTTGAGAAAAAAAGAAAACAAAATAGCAAAAAGATTGTTGATTCTGAGTGGATTAAACATAAAAGCTGAGGTTAATATTCTGGCCTCATTCACTTTAAGAGCGAAGAGTTTCGGTCAAAAATCAACGAAAAAACTATATAAAAAAAAGAATTGACAGGAGATATAAAAAAAAGAATTTTTCCTTTAAAATTATTAATTCACTAAAAAAACAATCAATAAAGG
>JACRNF010000001.1 GCA_016219355.1 Chlamydiota bacterium
AAACCCATAGAGTCAAGGAGATAGCGTGTCGGTCCCGATGAGGAAACTATTAACTGGAGAGCCGTATACGGGAAAATCGTACGTACGGTTCGGAGGGAGGGGTGATCGAAAGGTCATTCCTACCCCTATTTAATGGCGTCATTTGATAAAAAATAGCGCTAGTAATATTTTTGCATTCTTTCTTGTTTTTCTAAGATTAAAGAAAAAGCGCTTTCTTTTATGGTTTTGATCCCTTCGCTAAAGCCGCATTGGATTAAAAGAGTGTTTAGATTGTCTAATTCAGTTTCGACAATGTCAATTTTTGTCTCTAAAAAAGCAATCTTTTTTAATAAATTTTCTTCCATAAGATCAACTTGGGTTTATTGCGGTTTAAGTTTATGCATTTTTCTCATATTATGCAAGTCAAAATCAATTAATTAAAAGGCAATTTTATTCTCAGCTTTAATTAAATTTTAATTGTCTCAGTGAACATTGTAAATTAAAAACAATTGTTTTTAGATTTTGAATTAGCTAAGGTCGGTCTTGTTACTTTAAGCGGGTGATAGCTTTAATTATAAACAGCGGTGTTAAAGACAAGCAGAGGTTGCTCAATAAAGCTATAATTGCAACGATGGAGTAATGATGTGGCTATAATTTTTTCTCTCTCTTGAAATGCAATTCATCACTGATTAATTAAAATTTAATTTTTATTTTTAGCTACATTTAAATTTTTAATTAAATCAGTGATATTTTACAAATTAAAAATTATTAATTATTGTTGAGTTAATACTATAATTATGGCAGAATAATTACAAAACTTGAGCAACCACTACTTTTGTATCAGCAAGACAAACAATTAATCCAAAAAATTGGAGTTCAACTGTACAAAGAGTTACATCGGCAGTTCTCGGCGCTTTAGCTATATCAGCTATTGTTTTCGCTGCCGTAACTGGTGGTCATTTAGTTCTTCTCGGCGTTTCGATTGCCGTATTAGCAGGAGCTCTTAGTTTAGGAGTTTCTAACTATGTTGCAACAAAGAAACTAAAGGCTGATGCTGCTGAAGACAAAGCTTTTGCTGTTGCAGCTGCTAAAGGCGATGTAGAGGTATTGAAAAGAGGTGATGTATTGATCGGCGGTAATATATTGGCTGCAAGAAGAGAAATGCTCGCAACTTTTGGATATAAGAATTTTGCTTCTGAGTCTTTAAAACCTTCTGTAGTAAAAGCTGAAGCTGATGCTGAGAAAAGGGCTAAAGCTGAAGCAGATGCTGCTAGCGTAGTCTTTGGTCCAAGACCAAAACCACGTTCGTTTTTGGAAAGATTAGGTGGTGTTATTCTAATCTAATATTTTTTTAGTAGTATTTTGAACGAAACCTGGCTCTTAAAAAGCCGGGTTTTTTTATTTTCAGATTAATTTAAAAATTTATTGCATAAATGTTGTATTTAAAAATATAAATATTAGCTTGAGCTTTTCAAAATTTTTGTCTTAAAAAATTAAAAAAAAAAAAAAAAAAATAATTGACCATTTTAGTTGTTGAAAAAAAATCAATTATTAATAAAAATCTTAGCTTTTAAAATTCTCTCTGATTCTTTAACTAAAAGAGAATGAGTTAGTAATCGTTACAATTTAAGGGGTATCAACATGATAAATCCAATAAGATCTGGACAAGTTCAATTGTCATTAGGTGTCGCATTGGCAGCCGCCACGACTGGGGCAACTATTTGGCTTATAACGACTTTCAAGGTTGGGGCATTAGCTGCTTTGCTTATTCCAAGCATGGGAATTACAGTTTATATGGCGCTTGGGGCTTCGTTTGCATTAAGTATGGGGTTAATTACATGGGGACGGTATTTAAATTCAGTGAAAGTCGTTCCTCCATCAAATCCTGAGCCTAAGAAGTATACAGAGGATGATTATAACGACCCTATTTCCTTAGGGCCAATAGAGAACCCAGTTAAAATTAATAACAATTACTTCGATCTTGGGCAATTAATTATTTGGATCAAGACTTGTAGAACTCAATCTAAAAATCCCACAAATCCTAGAACTAATCTCCCTTTACCTTGCGATTTAGTGAAGGATTTGGAGTCAAAAAGACTTATAAGTAAAAAATATCAGCCTGAGCCTGAATATTTAAAGGCTTTGCAAGAATTTAAAGCAAGGTCTGCCTCGCGATAAAATTTAATTGATTTCAAATATTTATTTACTTAACATAGCTATCTTTTAAGATTTATGAGGGAAATATATGGCTATAAGAGTTGATTCAATTGGTTTTACAAGATTTGAAAAAACTGGAATTGTTATAGGGTGTGTTGCAGCATCGATAGCTGTAGTTACATCTATTTTAGGGCTTTGGGCAATTTCTTTAGTAGGAGCTGCTTTTTCTTTGATCGGCATTGGCGTATTTGGTTGGGGAGCTCTACATCGTGAGCCAAAAGTAGTTAAGCCGTCTGGAACTGACCAGCCAAGACAGCCTGAAGTTGTGGGTAACAAAGATGCGACTCCTAGTAATCCAGTAGTCTTAACTAAACAATCCGAAGTTGATGATAAGAAAAAAAATGAAAGGCCAATTGATAGAAAGTCGGCTGAAAATTCACAAACATATTATGAGAGATTTACTAAGGCTGTTGATCAGATCAAATTTGGAGCCTCTATAATTAGAGGAATAGTGAGTGTTCCTGTTTATGTTGTTGAAAAGGTTTATTATGGAATAATATTTGTTGGAACATTGGTTAGTAAAGTCACAGAAGTCATACATTTCGGCTATTCCGAAAAGGATTTTTATGATCCTGTTTCAGTTCGTCAAAAATATCCAAGAGTAATTGATACGCCTGTTTTGCTTAAGAGCTTTTTCTCTAGTCGCCATTATGATTTAGGAATGTTAAGAACGTTGATAAAAAATTCTGAAATACACAAAGGCGAGCATTCTGGTCTATATCCTCCGACGAATCCTCATACTAATCGTCCCATGTCTGAAGAGATGATCCATGCTCTACAAAACGATGATGAGAGGGATAAGATTTGCTGGAAATTGCTATACCCTGCCAACAAGAAATTTGCAGCGAAATTACAAGAATTTTCAATTGCTAAGGGATACGCAAACCTTAGGCCTTGGTGAGGTAGATTGGTCTTTAAATAGACCTTTTTGAGGTGTTGCCATTGTCTGCAATTTCGTTTAGAGCTGAGTTTAGGACGGGCCTACAGCTTCTTCATGTCTAGCGGATATGAACCCCATTTCGAGTATGTCTTGCTGAAGTTACTGTTCTGAATTCGCTATCAGCATTTATTCGTGATGCTAAATCCCTTGCCAAAGCTCTTGTTTCAGCGTTAACTGTAGCTACTTTGCGGGGTGGGCTAGCGTTCAGTATCATCAGTAGCTTGAGAACCAAAGTCGGTAGTAGCAGTGGCTGGGGCGGCAGCTTGAGTCGCTGCGGCTATTCCTCCTTTCTCTGCTTCAGCTAGACCAGCTTCTGCATGCCGCTCATCAAATGCTCCCATCGATTCCGGTAGAGCTCGAGGAGTCTCAGGGGAACCATCTGACCCGGCTTCTGTATTAGCGACGGAAAGGTCGCCAGCTGTTCTATCTACTGAACCAGTGGATTGTGCTGACTCTCTTTTGGCAGCTGCTTCAGCGGCTATCGTGGCTTGTAATGCTATCTCTGCATCAGCAGAGTTTACAACTGTTTCAGTGGCATTGGTCTTTTTTCTTCTAAAAAAGGGAGTATGGTTTTTCCAAAAGTTCTGCATGCCATCCATTGCGGCAGTCAGTAATCCTTTTGGGATCTCTTGTTCTGATTGATGAGTTTGACGTTCAGCTGTCGTTCTTGCCTGTAATAAAGCTTCTGCAGGACCTCGTGCCACCTCAGCTTGAGGGTCTTCTTTTGCTTTATGTCTTACTGAGCCAATAACTTCAGCTACTGGATCATCAGAGAGTTGTGCTGGAGCTGCTCCCGTGGCTTTCTTGCTTTTATCCTCTACTTTATGAGAACCATCTTCTTCACTGTCGCCATTTGTTCTTTTTCCGGTTGGTGTTGGACTTGGATTTCCTGTTGCGCCTGAACTATCTTGTTTAAGCCCTAAGTTAACTTCATATGTTTTAAGAGTTTCGTTGTTGACTCTTCCTACTTGATCACCCTTTAAAGCAACAGCGCCTATTGCTCTAATTGATAAAGTCGAATTCTTATCCCGTTTTTTTGGAAATGATTTGTCATCAAGCCGCGTTGGTGATGGCTTCTTCTCTGCAAATTCTACATTAAAATTATTATTTTCTTCTAAATCTACAGTCCATGTTTTTTCATTTTCATCATTTTCTTTATAAACGACAATAACGCGTTTTCCCCAAAAATGCATTCTAAAATCGGATAGATCGTTAAGTTGATTGTTTTGATTTTGAATATTATAAGGTTTTACAGTTATTTCAAATACAGATCTAGCTAGGTCTGCAACTCGATTAGCCATACTATTACTTTGTGGGTCACAACCTATAATATTATAAGTATTTTGAGTATTTATAACCTTAAGTTTTGGAATACAGTTTGTTGACCTTTGTGGACTTTCGGCGGGGTCGACGACGAGCCCCTCCCTTTGTGGCACTGAAGATGCACGACTAGATTTTGAACTTGCAGACGTTACAGAACTTCCTGCCATTTTATTAACCCTCTTTAATATTCTCTTATTAATTTACTAACTTAATTATAATCATTTTTTGATTTAAATGCAATTTTTATTTATATCAATTTTACCTTTTGGCGAGCTACGTAAATAGTTTATTATTAGCATCTTATTTTTACAAGAATGGCAAATTCAAATTATTGACAATTAGGTGCTTGCTTAATCAACTGATTTACAATGAAAAAATAATAAATTATTGAATGGTTTTAATTAAATATTTAATGTGTTTTTTTAAAAAAACATTTGTTAAATAATTGATATTTAAACCTTTACATTTTAATTATAGTTTGTTACAATTGTCAAAACTAATGATATAATTTGTATGAGAATTGGAACCAACACAAATAAATATTTTGATGTTCAACTATCTTTCCAAGGGGAAAATCTCTCCGGAAGAAGCCTTAGTAAGATCTCTAAAGAATCATATTTGAATTTAAATAAAATTGTCGATGACCTGTTAAAAAATTCGAGTAATGAAATTGATAAAATGAATGAATATACTCTATGTTATCTACATATAAATGCTTCTGATGGAAAGTTAAAATACTGTATTGATGAATCTCCATTTATAGAAGTAACGGATGAGATTTCAAATAACTCTTTTGACAACATTAGGAAAATTCAAAAATATGCAATAAGAACCGGGCTTATCAAAGACACAAAAGTTTCAGACAATAATGTCTTAGATGAAGTTAAAATGAACAAGGAATCTCATTTCCTGCAAAAAATATTCGGAGTGGACTTGGTCGTATGGATAATTTGGTTCATATCTTTAAAAGATAAAATTTCTTCACTTTTAAATATCCCCAAAACCCCTTCTGATATAATTTTTACCGCTCTTAATGGCATACTCGGCATCGGCATGCTCTATGAGGGAGTAAAAAGCTATGTTGACTCCGCAAGCATCGGCGATGAGGAAGGAATAAAACTTGCCAAGTATAAAATTTTGCAAGGGGTTATTACCATCGTTGCTTTAACCTGCTTGGCCTTAGTTACCTATTATTTATTACCGATGGCTATTGCCGCCTTGAGTTTGACTTCTGGGCTCATTTTTTCATCTCTTTGTATCGGATATAGTTTATATGCATTTTATAACATGAGAAAAAATAAGATCTTATCTAAACAAATTGATAGCTTTTTAAATAACTCGCAGCTTACTGAAAAACAAAAATTGAGAGGGGCTCTGGCTTATTTAAGAGATAAAATTATCTGCGAAAAAATAAATGATCATGATCAGGCTGTAAAAAGCCAGGCTGTTAAACTCTTGCGTTCAATAAGACGGTTAGATTCGGGTATTGTTGATAAAATTAAAAAGGCCGATTCTATCATTGAGAGACTCGATCGCAGTGATAATCATGCAGTTGAAAATGCTAAAGAGCTTATTAAAGAAGTGCAAAATATTTCTACCACAAATTTTAGAAATAATCTTTTAACCGGTATGTATGGAATCTTGCAATCGGTAATATTAGTCGCATCAGTTGCGTCAGTCTCTTTAGTTGCTATTCAGATTTTAGGAGGCTTTACTGTTCTCATAAGCGTTTTGATCCTTTTAAATGTTCTTTATTCAAAATTTGGACAAAATATCATTCTTGCATTGCCGGCAAAATATGAGTGGTGCTATAAGCTTAAATAAAGTCTTAGCTTATGCTCGATCTTCATGTTAAAGGTTTTTTAGCCTATATTTCTGCCGAAAAAGGGCTCTCTATAAACACTTCCGAGGCCTATTTTAGAGATATCAACTCCTTTTGTGATTTTATAAAGGGGACCGTTTCTCATTTTAGAGAAGTTAAACAAGAACATATTATTGACTTTTTAGCTTTTTTACAAAAAAAAGAGCTTAAAGGCTCTAGCATTTGTAGGACCTTTATAGCCATAAAGGTTTTTTTTAGGTTTTTAAAAAAAGAGGGGGTTATACCTCTTGATATAAGCTATTATTTTGAGATGCCTAAAATCTGGCAATTGATTCCTGCTGTAATGAGCTATGAAGAGGTTGAAAGGCTTCTTTCCCAGCCTAATGTTGATACCTTCATTGGATCAAGAGATAAGGCCATTTTAGAGCTATTATATGCTACAGGGCTAAGAGTCTCCGAGGCTTGTTTTTTAAAAATCAATGAAGTGGATGATAATTTTATTAAAGTGAACGGCAAGGGAAAAAAAGAAAGAGTTGTCCCTATTGGCCAAAAGGCCATCTTGGCCATAGATCACTATTTAGTCAATTTTAGAACAAGCGCCAAATCTGAAAATGATTTTTTGTTTGTGACTAAATCTCAAAAAAGAATAGATAGAATAACCGTTTGGAACAGAGTCAAATTTTATGCTAAAAAAGCTGATATTAAAAAAATCATTTCTCCTCATACCCTGAGGCACTCTTTTGCAACTCATCTGTTGGAAAATGGAGCCGATCTAAGGCTTATTCAAGATATGCTCGGGCATGAAGATATCTCAACCACCGATAGATATACCCATATCTCGGGAGGTCATCTAAAAAAAGCCTTTGAGAATTTTCATCCAAGGCCATGAGCTAACTTATTGATCAAGTTTCTTTTTTAAAAGGGCGTTAACGACATCAGGTGATGATTTGCCTTTGGTAAGCTTCATAACTTGTCCAATCAAGCTTGCAAAAGCTTTGGTCTTACCCGCTTTATAGTCTTGCACCGCTTGAGGATTTTCTTTAATTACCTGGTCAACTAAAGGCTCGATTATCGAGGTGTCGGCAATAGGTTGAAAATCAGGGTTCATTTTAACAATCTCTTCAGGGTCTAAAATCGGCTTTAAAATCATTTCGTCAGCTACCGATTTAGCAATTTTTCCGGTAATTGTTCCTTTGTCTACCATGTTGACAAGTTTAGCAATGTGATTAGAGGGGATGTTCAAAGAAAAAAGAGTTTGATTTTCTTTAAGCCTGCCAAAAAATTCTACTGTGATCCAGTTGCAAAGATTTTTAGCGTTTGGAGCAATTTTTAACGCTTCTTCAAAATAGTCGGCTAGCTTTTTATCGTTAACTAATATGGAAGCGTTATATTCAGAAAGACCAAGCTCTGATACATATCTTTTAAACCGCTCGTGGGGTAGCTCAGGAAGAGTTTTTTTGATCTCTTCAATATAGCTAGGGGCTAAGATAATGGGAACTAGATCAGGTTCGGGAAAATAGCGATAATCATCAGAGGTCTCTTTTCTACGCATTAAGATCAGCTCTTTTTTGCTAGGATCATAGCGATAGGTAGAGGGGGGTATTAACTTGTTCATATCTTCATGAGGATTTTCGGTATAGAGGGAAATTTGCCTTTGAATCTCAAGCTCGATGGCTGCTTCAATAAATGCAAAAGAGTTCAAGTTTTTTATTTCGATTTTATTGCGAAGCTTTTTTTCATTTTTAGGTCTTACAGATATGTTTACATCAACTCGCAAAGAACCCTCTTCCATGTTGCAATCGGAGGCATTGATATATTGCATAATTGCTTTTAGGGCCATGGCATAGGCTGAGGCCTCTTTAGAAGAGTGCATGCAAGGTTCGGAAACAACCTCGATCAAGGGAACTCCGGCTCTATTATAATCCACACCGGCGAAGGTAGAAAAGTGTTTTAACATCCCGGCATCATCTTCAATATGGGCGTGATGAACTTTAAATTCTTTGGTTTTTCCATTGACGTCGGCAATAATGGTCCCCCCTTGGACTATGGGGTTGTCAAATTGGGTAATTTGAAAGTTTCTGGGGCTGTCCGGGTAAAAATAGGATTTTCGATCAAATGTGCTGAACTGAGAAATTTTGCCATTGATAGCAAGACCAAAGAGTATCGCTTTTTTTAAAGCCTCTTCATTTAAAACCGGAAGGGCTCCCGGTTGGCCGGTGCATACCTCGGTTATGTTGACATTGGGCTCATCCCCGAATCTGTTGGGAGCTACACTGAAAAGTTTGGATTTGGTGTTTAGCTGAACGTGGATCTCAAGGCCAATGACCGCTTGCCATTCATGAAATTTATCTGACATATTAAAACTCCTTGTCGAAAAGAGGGGGGATTTTATCAAGTTTTATTGCTTGTTCAAAAGCATAGGCATATTTCATTAAATTAACGTCATGTAAAACAGGGGCAAGAAGCTGCATACCAAGCGGTTTTTTGTCTTGGGTGAAGCCGGAGGGGACGCTTATTGCAGGAATGCCGGCTAAATTGACGCTGACTGTAAATATGTCTTGTAAATACATGGTGATAGGATCTTGAATTTCTCCCTTTTTAAATGCAGCGGTAGTGGTTGAGGGCATCAATATAAAATCACATTTGGAAAAGGCCTTTTCAAAAGAGTTTATGATAAGGGTTCTGACCTTTTGGGCTTTTTTGTAATAGGCATCTTGAAAACCGGCGCTAAGCACAAAGGTGCCAAGCATAATTCTTCTTTTTACCTCCGCTCCAAATCCTTCATCACGGGAAAGATCAAATACTTCATCCAAGGTTTTTGCCTTTTTGGACCTGGTTCCATATCTTATACCATCAAACCTTGCAAGGTTAGTGGAGGCTTCGGCGGTTGCTAAAATATAGTATGTGGCAATTGAGTATTTTAAGATGTCGAGGTTGATTTCTATAATCTCTGCGCCAAGGCTTTTAAATACTTCTATGCTTGATTGAAGGTTTTTCGCTACCTCGCCTTTGAGGTCTTTTAAAAATGAGGTTGGAATACCAATTTGTACTCCTTTTAGATTGTGGGGCAAATTATCTAAAAAGGTCTCGGGAGGAAGTTTTAAACTGGTGGAATCCTTTTCGCAGTGCTTGGCGATCACTTCCATGGTAAAGGCCACATCTTTTATGTTGTGGCCAAAGGGGCCAATCTGGTCTAAAGAAGAGGCGTAAGCTACTAGTCCATAACGAGATACTCTTCCGTAGGTTGGTTTTAAGCCTACAATGCCACAAAGGGAAGCTGGTTGTCTTACCGAGCCACCGGTATCACTGCCGAGGGCTACTGGGCAAATCCTAGAGGCTACGGCTGCGGCAGAGCCGCCGGACGAGCCGCCAGGCACGCAATCAAGGGCCCAAGGGTTAGAAGTGGGGAAAAAGGCGGAGTTTTCGGTAGAGGAGCCCATTGCAAATTCATCTTGGTTAGTTTTACCAATTAAAATAGCGTCTTCTTCTTCTAAAAGCCGTATCACCGTGGCATCAAAAGGGGCTTTAAAATTGGATAAAAATTTGGAGCCACAGGTAGAAATCTCACCTTTAATGTTAATATTGTCTTTAATAGCGATCGGGACAGAAGCAAATTTTCCAAGAGGTTTATTTTCAGCCAATTTTTTATCTAAAATAGCCGCTTTTTTTAAAGCTTTTTCTTCTAAAACATGCAAAAAGGCTTTTAAGTCCTTATCAGTTGCTTTGATCCTTTTAAGAAAATAGGCAGCGATTTCTTTGGCAGATAATTTTTTGTTAATAAAAAGGTGATGGATTTCTAAAGCGGATAATTTATACATGTTTTTTTCTTAAGTTGATTTTAAAATGGGGGGAACTTTGATCATTCCTCCGATTTGTTCGGGGGCATTTTCCAAAAAGGTCTCTCTTAGTAAAGTTTCTTTAACAATATCTTGTCGAAATATGTTTTTTTGCATATTCATCAAAACATGTCTGCAGGGCTCTACATTTTCAGTATCAAGCTCATTTAATTGCTCAATATATTTTAAGATGCTTTGCAGGGCATGCAAGAGCTCTTTTTCTTCATCTTTGGTGCATTTTATGCGGCATAGCTTTTGAAGGTTATCGAATGAATTTTGATCCATGTTTTTTTCTATTTTTTTACTATTTTAGTTTAAAGACATAATCTTCTAAAGTCAATTTTTTTTAAAAATAGTAGCGCTGAAAATAATAATTTTTTAATATCAGGTTAGAACATAACTTTGGGGGTTATTGTGAAATTTATTAAATTTCTTGTTCTTTTATTGCTTACTATCGGGGGGATAAATTGGGGTCTTTATGGCCTTTTTCAATACAATTTAATCCAAGACTTTCTAGGATTCAACATGATGTGGGCAAAATTTGCCTATATCTTGATAGGTCTTGCCGGTCTCTTTGGTATTAAGATGCTTGTCTCTAAATGCTGCTGCGCTTGTCATAAACATGACGGCGACAAGTGTAGTAAATAATTACAATTAAGATGCAACGCTTAGTTGCATCTTAATATTGTTTCTATTTTATTCTTGCAAAATTAATTTTAATTAATTATATTAAAAATTAAGTGAAGAAATTAGGAGAAACAATATGTCTACAAATTCTGATTTGAAGTTATGGTTATCAATTTGGGTAAAACCAAAAGAAACCATTCAAAAAGTAATAGCGGAAAATCCTGATAAAAATTTAATTGCTCTTAGTGCTATTTATGGGCTTAGCGCTTTGTTAGGTTCTGCTCAAAGCTTTGCCTTAGCTGAAAAAGTGTCTTTTCCTTTACTTCTTTTGGGATGTTTAATATTGGCTCCTTTTTGGGGTTATTTAGTTTTTTCTTTTGCCTCATGGGTTATTTATAAAACCGGCAAATGGATGAAAGGGATGGCAGAATATAAGCATGTCAGGGCTGCTTTGGCTTGGTCTTTTGTCCCTATGGCTGTTAATCTTTTTTTATGGATTATAATGCTCTTTGTTTTTAAAGAACATCTTTTGAAAAATTTTCCCAGGGATTTTGTTTTTAATAATTTTCAAGTCAACCTTATATATTTCATTTTTATTACTCAGCTAATACTGAGCATTTGGTCAATAGTAATTTTTATTGCAACATTGACCGAGGTGCAAGGGTATTCAACACTAAAAGCTATTTTTAACACACTTATATCGACCATTATTATAGCAGCGACATTTGTAATTTTAGGCTCTTTGTTACTGTTAATTCTAGGAAAATAAATATGAGTTGGAAGTCTCTTATATTTTTATTAGCATTTGGCTATAGCTCTCTTTTTTCTTTAGAGCTTACCGAGTTAAATTCTCCTAAGGGACAATGTAAAGTTTTATTTCCTAAAGAGGTGCATCATTTAGAGCAGTTTATAACCCAGGAAAATGAGCAAAGCATGAAATACGACTTATATCTTGCCGATATAAATCAAGATGATACGTTATTTATGCTTATTGCCCATTATCCTATGGCAATACCTCAAAATAAAGAAGAAGCTTCTTTGCAAAGCTTTTTAAATGGTCTATTAAACTCTAAATCGCAAAATCATCTACAAGAGGCTTCTTTTGTAGATTTTCAAGGCCATAAAGCTTTGCAATTTTTATTCATTGACTCCGGCAGGTATTTTAAAGGGCTTGTTTTTATCATTGAAAGCAAACTCTATTTAATTGCCATGGAATGTGATGAAAAGAGTTATGACGATGCGCTTTTCAAAAAAGTTGTTGAATCTTTTAGCGCTGTTAAGAAATAGAAAGGCCGATCATTCGGTTAAATTCTTTTTCCTGCAAATGGTCAGATAGCTTTTCAATTTTTGTTTTTGCCTGGCCCATTTTTTCTAGCTTGGAAATGTAGAGATGATTGGTTGCAAATTTAGCCACCTGTACAAAATGGGTGACACATATTATTTGTTTATCTTGGGCAAGCTCTTTTAGCTTTTCACCGATAATGGTTGCTGTTTTTCCCCCAATATTGGCATCAATCTCATCAAATATAATAGATCCGGTTTGGTCATTTTTGGATAACAGGGTTTTAATAACCAGCATAATCCTGGAAAGTTCACCTGCGCTTGCACAAAATTTTAAAGGTTTTAGCTCCTGGCCAAGGTTTGCAGTAAATAAAAAGGTTATTTCATCATCGCCTGTAGATGATCTCTCTTTAGGCTTGATATCAACTTTAAACTTGCCGTTTTCCAAATTAAGCGATCTTAATTTTTCTAATACGCCCTTTTCAAAAAGAGTTATTCCTTTTTTTCGTTTGTCATGGATAAGTTTTGCCTCTTCATTAACCGCTTCTTTAACTTTTTTAAGCTCGTTTTCTTTTAACTTAATCTCTTCATCCAAATTTAGTAAAAAAGTCAGCTTTTCTTGAAAAAAGGATTGTTTTATTAAAAGCTCGTCAAAAGAACCATACTTTTTTTTGATTTTAAAAATTTGTGAAAGCCTTTCTTCTATTTGGACTACTTTTTGTGGATCAATCTCTATTTTATCTTTATAAGACCTGAGGTTAAATGCTACTTCCTCAAGCTCTAAAAGAGCATTTTTCATCAGCACTTTAGTCTCATTTAAAGAAGGATCAATATCTGTCAGAGTATTTAAAAGATTTTGAAAATACTTCAACTTTGAAATTAAAGCTATCTCCTGATCTTGAAGCCCATTATAAATGATGTCGATGTTTTGCAAAATATCGCAAGCTTTGGTTAAAATGGTATGTTCTTTATTTAGTTTTTCTTCTTCATCTTTTTGTAAATTAAGCTCATTTATCTCTTTTAGGCTCTCTTGTAAAAAAAGAGTCTCTTTTTCACTATTTTTTTTATTTTCTAACAACTCAAAGAGCTCTTTTTCTAACTCTTTTTCCCGATTATAATCAGTTAAAAAATTTTCTAAGTTCAATTTGCTAAAAAGATCTATGATATTTAGCTGATATCTGGAAGAAAGAAGCTCTTGAGAAGAGTTTTGCGAGACAAATTCTATTAAATGGCCCCCGATTTCTTTAATCAAAGAAATAGAGGCAAGTTCATCATTAATAAAAAACCGAGATTTTTTATTGAGATAAAACTCTCTTCGAAGATTTAAGATATTGCCAGTTATCTCTATTTCTTCTCTTTTACACTCTTTTTTTACTAAATCGTTTTGGTCAATATCAAAAAACCCTTCAATGACACCGACCTCTTTTTGCAAGGGGACTTGATCGATTTTTTCTCCCAGCAAAAGATTAATGGCTTTTAAAATATTAGACTTGCCAGATCCCGTTTCTCCGGTTAAGATATTGAGCCCATTTTCAAAATGAACTTTTTCTTCTTCAAAAAGAAAAATGTTTTTTAGATAAAGCTCTTTAAGCATTATTGACCTGTTCGGTTGTTTTAAAATGGATTTTGGCAACTTTTTCCAAACTTTCTTGTCCAAATTGAGCGGTAAATTTTTTTGCCGATTCCACAACCGCTGATGAAGCTCCTTTAGGAAAAGTGAAATTGTATTTTTTTCCCATCTCTTCCAAGCCTAAAACAAATGAGGCTCTTGCCAAAATGGAGGCCCCTGCCACCACGAGGTCTTCTTCTGCTTTGGTCCTTTGCTCTAGATTAATGGTGAGTTTTTTTCTCTTAACTGCCGATTCGACTACCGATTTTGAGGCAAATTGATCGATAATTGCATATTTACAGCCGGTTTTTTCCACTAGGTTAGTGATAACGGTTGCGTGGCCCCAACCAAGCAGATGGTTCAAATTTTTAAATTTCAAATAAAGCTCGTTATATTTTTCCGGAAAAATCCTCACAACCGATATGGCAAAATCAGCATTTAAATTTTTAGCAATTTTTAAACTAGTGCTGTCGCTTAATTTTTTACTATCTTTTACTCCCATTGACAAAAGCTTTTTTATTCCTTCCCCGTCAGCATAAAGCCCTGCTATGCAAAGAGGGCCAAAAAAATCTCCTTTGCCCGCTTCGTCAACTCCAATATGAGGTGTTAAGTTTAGATTTGCCTCAGGATGGGTATAGTTAAAAGTCTTTAAAATTTTGGGCTCTAGGTAAAACTCGATAAACTCATCTTTTTCTTTTCCTTGTACGACTAAAGAGCCCGATTCATACAATATGCAGACTATTCCTTTTTTTTCTGCCGCAAACAAAGTGTATGGAGGCTTGGAAAATTTAAACCCTTGCTCTTTTAGATCATTTTTTAGCTCATCTGCAAGTTTTATATCTATTTTAGTAGAAAAGGTAGCTGGTTTTTTCATTTTTTATCTCACTTTAATTTAAATTTAATCATGCGGTATTAAAAAAACAAGCGACGAGTCTTCTAAATAAGAAATCATCTCATATTTCAGCTGTTTTTTTGCGAAGAAAGGATGTGATGCAGCACCTTGCTCCATCTTAGCTCAACATCTTGGCCAACAATGAGATCGTTGATAATCCCCTGATTATATAAATCAATGAAACGGATGAGGTCTGAAACTCGGTGTTCCCATTGTTCTTTGCCATCGACAAATACAACATGATAAATTTTAGACCCATATCTTTCTTCGTACTCCCGCAATTCCTTTCCCACCAACAAACACTCATAAATGGCGTCACTCATTTTACTTCCACCTTTTGTCTTTCCCCAATATTCTTTTATTTCCCATACTACAAAAGGATTAACTAGGGAGGGGATGACTCCATCCAGGTTCCTAGCAGTTACGTAAAGGTCTCTTTCTTTGAACCAGACGCATCTATGCTGAGGATCTATATCTATGTTAAATCCAAATTTTGAGGCAATCTCCGAGCTAATTTGAGCAACAGCAGCGACAAGAGATTTAGAGGATTGATGATGTTCTTGGTTTCTTGTTGCCGTTTTTGCCACCTGTACGCCAAGTTTTTCACAGAAGCTCAAAGCCTCTTCTTCTGTTCTAAGGCGAGATTTGATAGATTCGTATTGATTTTCAGAATCAGTAAGATATTTAAAAAAAAGATCGATCGTTTCTTTTTTTAACGGGACATCACCATGAATCTTGCATTTTTTAGAGCCTTTCTCTGCAACCATTACGGCTAAAGAACTCTTCTTTCTTAGGTGATCTAGCCAAAATTCTCTTAATTTCTTTTCATCTTTTCCTATGGAACGAAAATATCTTACGACATCCCATAGTTCGTGCTGCCAACCAAAATCTTGATAGTCTGCAGGATTTGTCCTTTCCTTTGTCTGTGATTTTTTCACTGTTTTGACACCTTATAATTCGTTATGAGCAGCTCTACAACGTTTCTGCTTTGCGAATCTAAATTGATCTCTCGCCTTGCTGAAACATGATGTATTTGAAATCCTGAGAATAGAGCTTTAACAAATTCCGTGTTGCTATTGCTAACCGCCCATTTGATCCCTTTAGCATCTAGCTCACGACAAATGGCTGCCAGCCTAAAATGATCCTTTTCTTTAAATTTCTTAGGAGTATATCGATTGAAATCTGAATAACCACCGAGTTTGTAATAAGGAGGATCAAAATATACAAAATCACGTTCTTTAACGCCATCAATTCCAAGTTCAAAATCACCTGATTTTATTTCTGCCGAGGTAAGCATAGATGCAACAGCTTCTAGATTTTCTGAATCATAATAGCGTCGATTATAGGCGCCATATGGAACATTAAACCTGCCCGTGCTATTTACTCGGAATAAGCCTCTAAAACAAGTTTTATTAAGAAAGATAAATTGAGCTGCCCGTTCAAACAGATCAAGTGTCCAAGGATCGATAGACCGAATTTTAAGAAATTCCTGATTGTTATTGACCATTTTTTCTAAATAGTGAGTTACCTTTTTCCAATCATTTTTCAAAGCTATGTAGGTATCGATTAACCATTTGTTTTCATCAGACAAGATGGCTTTTTGAGGAGACAATGCAAAAAACAGGCTGCCACCACCCAAGAATGGCTCGTAGTATTTCATAAAGAATTTTGGAAAAAAGTCTATCAAAGTGTGAGCAACAGAGTGTTTTCCTCCCGCCCATTTAATGAATGGTTTAGCTGATTTGACATAAGGATCTAATGATGGAAATATTTGGAGATCAACGCTCATTAACCATTACTCCTAAAACAACTTAAACTTAGTAGCCATTTTTTGCACACCATATATTTAATTATAGAATATTCAATTTATCCTTTTTGTAGCAAGAAAACCCTTTCCTTTAGTAAATGGATGAATTACCACACATTACATTGCCTTATTGCTGCGAAATGTTTTTTAATACCACTCTGAATGCAGCTTGTTGATGGTGTGGATTGAAAGCAACCAGTTCTAATGTCCACCTTTGGTTAGAAGAGACCGACTTATTCAATGTTTGCAAAAACCCTAGCAGGGCTAAATGTTCATGTACTTTTTCCCATTCCTCAAAATTTTGAATTTCATCAAAATAAATCACAACTCCATTCATTACAAAAGGGGCTAAAATATCAAAAATGCATTTTGCCGATTCAAATGTCTCAGAGTCAATGCACATGAAAGCTATTTTTTGATTATCCTTTTTCAAAGCAGTTGCAAATTTGGGAAGTTCTTCGTGAAAAAGTCCAAGGGATAAAAAAACATTTTCATCGCAAGGAGGCAATAATAACCTCCCTTTTTCGTCTTGCTTAAAAGCAAAGAGCCCTGCCGGAAATTTTTTATCAGGGCGGGTCCATTGCATAGGACTTCCTGTTCCAACATCAAAAGCATATACAGCATGAGGGGGATAGGCTTGTCTTGCAATCTCATTTGAAGTTCTCGCCGTAGCAAAGCCAAAATCAAGATAAACTCCATTGCTAGGGGCCGCTGCAACAGCTTTTCTCAAAACATCAACCTCCGATATTATTGGCTTGCCATCGAGCCTTAAGTAAACCGAAGAATCGGAAGTGGTCACATAGAGATCTACAAATCTTTGACAGACTGCTCGATTTGTACCTCCCATATGTAACGGAAGAAACGCATTGATCTCCCCGGGGGGATGATTTTCTCTAATTTGCTTTCCTGCGGGAACAACCAACTGTTCTTCGATCGCAAACTTATGAATTTTAGGATCATTGTCAGGTTGATCTAGAACAAATTGAGGAACGGTTTCTTTAAAAAGTTCTATAATTTTTGCGATGCTTTCTTTGTTTTTTCCTCGAAATTCTACACTAAAAATAGTATCGCTATATTGAAAAGTTCCAGAAGTAATAACCTGTAATAGCTCTTCTTTTGTATTATCAAGAAGAGTAAAATTTGCTGGGAAAATTTTATGCAACAGCTGTGTAATTTTTTCTCTTGATTTTTCTTCAGCATAAGGCTCGACCATTCTTGGCCCTCTGACATCGAATTGATATGAAAATCCTTCAAAAGAAAACTCTCCCCGAACTTCGTTAAAGCGCCATTCTACAGATGGATGATAAGATGGTAAATATCCTTCTAGTTCAATAATATTGATATCCATTTCGACCTCTTTGTAAAATTTTGGAAATCGATTGTAAGAAGAAAAAATTATTTTTTCTAGAATAAAATAAATGGCTTAGTTTTCAGAGGAAGTTCAAGCGACCAGCTCTAATTAAAATATAAACCTCATTTTTAAAGATTCGCATCAATATTAATAAATAATAATTTTTTAATTTAAAAATTAACATAAATCATGTTTTTTAAGCTTTATTGGCAGTGTAGGATGAGGTTTTAATTTAATTAGTTGATGAGAAAAAAGGGGTGAAATTTAGTTTTGTTTGCAAAAACAGAAGAATTAATATACAATTTAACCATATGTCCTTACAAATGAGGAAAGCAATGAGCGAAGAAAAAAAATACGTAGGCGATCTTTTCAAAACCAAAAGAGAAGAAATGAACCTTTCTTTAAAAGAAGTGGAAAATGCAACCTCCATAAGAATATTATATCTTCAAGCAATTGAAGATGGTAACGTGGAAAAGTATTTATCACCTGTATATGCTTTAGGTTTTATTAGGCAGTACGCTTCTTTTTTAGGATTAGATTCAGAAAAAATTATCAAAGAAAATGAAGCAGCTTTCATTATGCCAGCTTCCAAACAAGAATTTGATTATGGTATCGGTACTTTGGAAGTTAGAAACCCACCTTCTAGTGGAGTTAAGTGGCTCCCTAATTTAATTTGGATAGGATCCAGCACTTTAGTGATTTTTTTGATTTGGCTTTTGGCTAAATTCTTTAGATTATTTTAGTTAGTTTTCGTTTTGAAATTCATAATGCTTGCATATAAAAGTATTAAAATTTATTATTCGATTAGAGAATATTGGTTTTGATCAAAAATTATGGTCTTTAAAAATATTGCAGACTATGAAATCTTAAAAAATCTGGGCCGTGGCCCATTCGGTGAAGTCTATTTGGCCCATAACCGTTTTTTGAAAAAAAGCTTTGCTTTAAAAGTTTTATCTGAAGAACTTTCTTCGAATAAAGAATTCATTGAAAGGTTTGAAAAAGATGTTAGTGTTCTAACCACTTTGGACCACCCTTCTATTGTTAAGGTGCACAATATTTCTTTTGCTGAAGGAAAATATTTTATTGTTATGGACCCTATTGTTGATAATAACAATGAAGTATTAGGCCTTGATCGCTATTTGGATATGAAAGGAGAAGTTTTAGCCGAAAAAGATGTAGAAACTATTTTAAGGCAAATTGCTTCGGCCTTAGATTATGCTCATGACATACCATTCGGTCCTGAATTTTTAATTCATCGATCATTAAAAATCAGTAATATTTTTATTCAAGAAAATGAAAAAGGTATTAAGGTTTATATATCTGATTTTGGCCTCAGCAGATTGATCGGTGAGGGAAAATCATTATTAAAATCTTATGACATGCTGCTAAGAGATATTGCATTTGAGAGCAAAGAAGACCTTGAAAAAGAAAAACTGCAAGCAAGCTCTAAATTTTTATACAATTACTATTTTTTATCTCCCGAACAAAAACTGTTATCTAAAGATAAGGTATCTTTAAAAGCAGATGTATACGGCTTTGGGGTCTTAGCTTACTTTTTAATTGCAAGGCAAATGCCCGAAGGATATTTCGATCTTCCATCAAAAGTTGCTCCTGAGTACAAATTAAATTGGGACCTTTTAATTTGTAAATGTTTGCAAAAAGATTCTAAAAAAAGGCCAGAGCGTTTAGTTGAATCCTTAAACGCCTTTTTAAGCCAGGATACGGTTGATATTACCAGCTTAGAAGTACTATCTTGGTCTGAAGTTGAAAAAAGAGTTGAAAATGCCATGCAGATGTCTTTTGAGTTTACATCTGAAATTGAAAAAACGGAAAAAGAGCCTGTTAAAGAAACTTCTAAAGAAGAAGTAAAAGATGAAACTCCAAAACCCATTATCAAACCTCAAACAGTAGAAAGGCCATCATATGAACCTGATCCAGGATTGATTTTTCAAAAAGAAATGAATATTTCCCATTATGAACCGAAAGCTGTAGAAATGAGAGAGGTTGAGCCCATTTTATCCGAGATGGTAATTGTTCCCGGAAGCTCCTTTTTTAGAGGTAGCGCAAATGGCGCGCGAGATGAAAAGCCGAGGCATAAAATTTCCATAAAGAGCTTTGCTTTTGATATTCATCCCATATCTAATGAAGAGTTCGTCAGGTTTTTAGAGTTCATGGGTGGAGAAAAAGATAAAGACAACAATGATATTATTCGTTTGAGAAATTCTCGTATCAAAAGAAGCGCTGGAAAAATGATCATTGAGTCTGGCTATGCCAAGCATCCGGTAGTCGGGGTTACCTGGTATGGGGCAGTTGCTTATGCTAAATGGGTTGGTAAACGGCTTCCTTCCGAGGCTGAATGGGAAGTTGCGGCTCTTGGTGGAATCGAAGGGGAATATCCTACTGGGTCTAACATTGATCATACCCAAGCTAATTTTTTTAGTTCCGATACAACTCCTGTTATGAGCTATCCTCCAAATGGCTATGGCCTTTATGATATGGCTGGCAATGTTTACGAATGGTGCCAAGACTGGTATGCTTATAATTTTTATGATACCTCTTTGCAAGAGCCTGAGAATCCAACCGGGCCTCATCAAGGGGTTTATCGAGTCTTAAGAGGCGGCTGTTGGAAGAGTCTTAAAGAAGATATGAGGTGTTCTCACAGGCATAGAAATAATCCGGGCGCCGTCAACGGCACATATGGGTTTAGATGCGCCGCCGACGTTTCATAATTTTTTAGATCATCTTTATGCCGCGTCTAGAATCGTTTTCTAAAATTGTTCCGGTTATTCATTTTTTGGTACTAATTTGTTTCTAACCCATTTACCAAAAAATGTAGCTGCGGTTCCTGCAGTTATAGCTGCAGTGCCCCAAAAGCCCATTAAAGCTGGTTCTGTTTTTCTAGATGGATCGATTGTTCTTGAGACCATCTCAACACTTACTCCGGTAGCAAGGACGGCTAATATCGTAGCAATCTTTTTCGGGTCAGTGTTCATCCCTTTCAATACTTCGCGGATAGAATGGAAGCTCCAACCTGCTTGGAATAGCTTGATTGCTAAGCTGACCATTGAGTTTGCACCAAAATAGACGTTATTGACTGAATGCAGAGCAGCAGCTCCGATAGTAGTTGCGACAAATGCGCCACCTTGTATGATTCTTTTCTTTAGTGATGGTATCTCTTTTTGCTTTTTAACCGGTGCAGAACCTGAACTTATTGGAGTTTTAGGAGCTTTTTCCTTTTTATCTTTTTTCTTACTTGAAAAAATATTTTTCACACAAGTTGGAATATGATTTTTCACGCTTTCTGGAATGAGGTTATTTATCCCGATTCTTGGAAGAAGATTTGTCAATACACCGGTAATTGCGATGCCGCTAGCTGGGCCAAAATAATGCAACCCAACCTTAACAACCTTTTTCACCACTGATGCATTTGGATCTTGTTGCAAGGGGTAAATAGCTCCAGCTAGAGCGCTGCTTGCGATTGCCAAACCCAGATAGCTTAAGACAGCTTTAATTTGTCTATTCTTGCAGTCATTTAAGAGCAATTTGCTTTGTTCTTCTTTACTCTCTTCAGGGAGTTTCGCGATATTTTTTTCCGTTTTGCTAGTTAAAGATTTTATAACTGCTTTTCCTAAAGCGCCAAAAGCACGAGAAAAACCGTTATTGAAAAATACACTTGTGGATGATCCTAAAGAGGAAGCTAGATTGTATGCTGCTGTAGCAAAACTAATTCCAGAGACTAGGCCTAGATTTACAGCTTCGGTAATTTTTTCATTAAAATTATGGATTTTTCTCTCAGATTTTTGATCCCAAGTTGCTCTTCCCCTGACGGATGAAGCGCACATTTTAGAGATGTACCCGAAACTGGTGATCATGGCTAGAACTGTAGCCTGTCCTAATATCTTTGAACCTTCATTGCCATTTTTTTTGATCATAGCAATGGCTGCTGCGTCGCATCCAAGAGTTGAAGCTACGTAAAGGGACAAGACTCCGACTTGTTTTGCTATGGAATTGGCTTTTCTCCAGTTTAGTTTCACGAGTTGTGATATAAATGATGAGAATATCATATTTAAAAGAAGGTTGATGCCGTCTGCTTTTGCTTTTGGGCCTAGATCATTATTGCCATAATATCTATTTAGCATTGCTTGAGAAAGGGTGGTTGCAAGGATGAGAGATGCATTCATGATAAGTTGTTTCTTATGGCTTGGAGGTAAAACCTGACTTGCGACTTCCTCTGCTTTTGCTGTTTCTTCTCTGTTAGGCGCAGTAGTAACAACAACTTCTTTTAGCTCAGTTTCACTTTGAGCTAAGGTCTGGGATAAAGAGGCTAAAGCTCCGGCGCCAGAATCTTGTACTAAACTTTGGACTGCTGAAGCGTTTAGGGCTGTAGGCGCGCCTAAAGTTGAGCTTACTTGAGTAGCTGCTGCATTAGCTGCTGTTGGACTATATGCCATAAAGAAACCTTCCTTAAAATGGTTTTGTAAATAATGTTAATTAATCTCATTTAAAATTAATTACTTTAATTATAACTAGTAATTGGATAATCGTCAATTGCAATTTATTATTTCAATTAGATAATTAATAAATTTATTTGCAATGTTCTATTTTAAGCTAGGATAAATAAAGAAAATTGGATTTTTGGCTTTGTCAAAGCCTAAGGATTCAATGATCGTAAGTGAGTTCATATTTCTAATATTGAATTACTTACGATCGTTGAACCCTGCGATCTTCCACTGAAGCCCAAAACCAATTTTACAGATTGGTTGGGTATAATTTAGGAATATAGCTTGTGATTACGATCTAACCAAACCACATAAAACGTTTCTGCTATAAAAAATCCATGCACACGGCCATGTTCGTTGGAGGAGAGTTGAAACTGCCAACCGGGACACGAACGAAGATGCTCTGGTAAATGCTTAAATCCTTGTGGTCGGGATGTTTGTTCCCAATCATGTGTGTGTGCTCTGAAGCTGTTTCTGCCCAAATTTACAAAATCGCTTACTGTCCATGCAGATAAGGCTTTGAGCCTTTCCATCAATGTTTGAGTGTAATTTTCACTAAAATAGGACGGACATAATTCAGAATCAGAAGCATCAAAATATTTGAAAGAAAAACAAAGTTCCGGATTAGGTGTTTTTCCCTTATGAATGGATCCATTAATCTCTATGTGACTTTTTTTCATTTCATTGATTTATAAAATGATCTCATAGATTCTTTAGAAATAACCTCTTTAGATGGCTGATCTGCCGCAATTCCCTTTCTTGCCTCAAGCCATGGTTTTTCATTGTGAGTCATCAATTCAAGAGCTGAAGCTGTTTCAATTCCAAATACATTCACAATTTCTGTTAGATGGGAACGGATATCATTAGTTATCTTTGGCATGGTGACTTCTTCAAGAATAGGCCGCCATTCCAAATTTTTAAATCTTTGATATTGAGAAGGCAATGCCGGTCCATGAACCCAAGCTTGAAAATCTTCAGTAAAAAGCGGCTTATTTTGCAAAACCAAATACCAAGCTTGTGCATAGTAAAGAAGTTTTTGTAATTTAAGATTTGTTAAAACTTCACCTCGTTCTCTGCATTCAAATAATAAAAAGTCTGCCACATCTTTAGGCGAGATGATATCAGGCTCCATAGCTTTGACTCCTTTTAATTCTAATAGTATCTTTTAAGAGTTTCAGACACAAGTAAGTAATTTTGGGTAACATTATAGATCAAAAATGGTTGGTTGACAATTCTTTTTTTAGATTTTTAAACCCGTTTTTCTTGATTTCTTATAATATCCTAAATTGTTAAACTCATTTAATCAAATTTAAGAAGGTTGCATCCCATGAAACTTTTACTTTCCAAGCCAAGAGGTTTTTGCGCTGGTGTTGTTCGAGCTATTTCAACGGTAGAAAAAGCCTTAGAACTCTACGGCGATCCAATTTACGTCAAACACGAAATCGTTCATAACAGACACGTAGTAAATGACTTAAAAAACAAGGGCGCTATTTTTATTGAGGATTTGGACAGTGTGCCGGAAGGGTCAAAAATTATCTACTCTGCACATGGAGTTTCTCCAGTGGTCAGGGAAATGGCAAAAAAAAGAAATTTATTTGAGATCGATGCTACTTGCGGCCTTGTTGCCAAAATCCATTTTGCTATTAAAAGGCTGGCAAAAAAAGAGTATAAAATTATTTTGATCGGTCATAAAAAGCATGTAGAAATTATTGGAGCTGCTGAAGAGGCCCCTGAACATATTACGATCATTGAAAAAATCGAGGATATTGATAATTTAAATTTTTCGGCCAGTCAAAAACTTTTTTACATTACTCAAACCACTTTTAGTGTTTTCGAAGTTGAAGAAATTGTTAAAAAACTCAAAGAAAAATATCCAAAAATTGAAACTTTACCCTCTTCTTCTATTTGCTATGCCACTACCAATCGACAAAAAGCCCTTTGCATGATCGCTGATGAAGTTGATGTGGTTTTTGTAGTAGGAGATCAAAAGAGCTCCAACTCCAATCGATTAAGAGAAATAGTCAGCAAAAAAAATAAACCGGCTTATCTTATCAACTCCTATGAAGACATTCTTCCTAAATATTTAGAAAACGTGAAAGTTATTGGTATGAGCGCAGGGGCTTCGACTCCGGAAGATGTAGTTCAAAAATGCATTGAAAAATTGCAAAGCATGGGAGTCAATGAGATAAAAGATGTAGAGTTTGTCAAAGAAGATGTCTTTTTTCAGCTTCCTGAAGAAGTTGCAAAGTGACATTTTACTAAATGTCCTTCTTTGATTTCTCTTAATTTAGGCTCTTTTTTAATACAAAGTTCTTTGGCTATTGGGCATTTGGAATAAAAAACACATCCGGGCTTTTCACAAGGTTTTTCTTCAAGCGCAAGCTCTTGCATCTTTTCATTAATTTTAAAAATAGAGGCAAATAGTATTTTTGTATATGGATGAAGCTGCTTCTTTGACAAGATGTGTTTAGGAGCAATCTCAACAATTTGTCCTAAATACATAATAGCAATCCTGTCGGCAATATATTTAACCATTTTTAAATCGTGAGAAATAAATAAATAGGTTAATTTTAGCCTTGTTTGCAACTCTTTTAAAAGGGCCATGATCTGGGCCTGGGTAGAGATGTCGAGTGAAGAAATCGGCTCGTCGCATATTAAAAACTTGGGATTTAATGACAAAGCTTTAGCTATGGCAACTCTTTGCTTTTGCCCCCCGCTTAGTTCATGGGGATAGTGATTAAAAACATTTGGAAGAGATACCATTTTAAGCAGATCTTCAACTTTTTTTTGCTCTTCATTTTTAAAAAGCTTATGGATTTTTAATGGCTCTTGTAAAATTTCAGAAATTCGCATTTTGGGATTTAATGAAGAGAAGGGATCTTGAAAAATTATTTGGATCTCTTTTCTTAAAAAAAGGTCATTTTTTTTATAAGAAAAAACATCTTTTTGATCATATAAGATTTCTCCAAAGGTAGACTCTATTAAACGAGCGATCATTTTGCCAAGAGTAGATTTTCCCGAGCCCGATTCTCCAACAAGAGCTAAAATTTCCCCTTTAAAAATATTTAAATCAATATCATCAACAGCTTTAATTAAAAGACCATTTTTTTGAAAATGCTTCTTAAGATTTTTTATCTGGATTAAAATTGACATTATTTTTCCTCCGTTAAATGGCAGGCTACCGAGTGGTTCTTTGTAGATTTTAAGGAAGGGGATTTTTCCCTGCAGATATCTTTAGCGCATATACATCTATGAAGATAAGGACATCCATTTTTTTCTTCTAAATGATTTTTCAACTCTAAAAAGAGAGGCTTTTCTTCTTCTAATGCTTTAATAGTATTTAAAAGCATTTGAGTATAGGGGTGCTTGGGAGCTGTAAGTAGCTCTTTTACCCCTCCTTGCTCAACAATTTTTCCCTTATACATGACTAAAATTCTATCGCAAATAGCTGAAACTAAAGCCAAATCATGACTAATAAAAATAATGCCCGCCTTGGTCTTTTTTTTAACTTCTAGTAAAAGGTTGGCGATTTGGATTTGCAGGGTTGCGTCCAAAGATGAAGTGGGCTCATCAGCTATGATAATTTTAGGACTTGCTGCAATGGCGATTGCAATCAAAATTCTTTGCCTCATCCCTCCGCTTAGCTCATGAGGATATTGCATTAATCTGACCATTGGATTTTTAATACCAACCAAATCTAAAAGAGATAAAGCTTTTAGCCTGGCTTTTTCCAAATTTATTTTATCTTCTTTTACGAAGGCCTCTTTGAGCTGATAAAAAATCTTCATTGTAGGGTTTAAAGAAGATAACGGATCTTGAAATATCATCCCGATTTTTTTTCCTCGATAGGAGAGCAACTCTTTTTCTTTAAGAGCTAAAAGATTAACATTTTCAAAATTTACTCTTCCTTTTGCATAGGAATTTTGGGCTAAAAGTTTTAAAATGCTAAGAGCAATGGTTGATTTTCCTGAGCCAGATTCCCCAACGATACCTAAAGATTCATTTTCAAAAAGGTCAAAATCGATCTTTTTTAACACTTCCGATCTTGTGTTATTATTGATAAATCCAACTTCTAAATTTTTGACTTCAAGTATCTTGTTCATGCGATTTTTGGATCGAATACCTCTTGCAGGCTATTGCCAATTAAATTAAAGCTAAGCATGGTCAAGCTTAGCATAAAAGCGGGAAAAAAAATTCTCCAGGGATAATATCTCATTGCTGCCAGGCCATCATTGATCATAGCTCCCCAGCTGGCAATAGGAGCTTGTACTCCAAGTCCTAAAAAACTTAAAAAGGCTTCTATAAAAATAGCCAAGGGAATGCTGATTGTCATAGTAGTGATAATGGGAGCTAAAATATTGGGTATCAAATGATGAAAAATGATTCTAGTGGAAGAGGCCCCTATGGCATAGGCTGCATTGATAAAATCGAGCTCTTTTAATACCAAGATCTGTCCTCTGACAATTCTTGCCATGTTGATCCAGCCGGTAATGGTTATGGCAATGATAATGGTAAAAATCCCTGGGCCTAAAATAACCATTAAAAATATCACCATTAAAAGATAGGGAATAGTAGATAAAATATCGCAAAGGCGCATCATAAAATTTTCGATCCATCCACCCATAAATGCTGCAATTGTTCCCCATAAAACCCCAATCACAAGATCGATGAGTACTGCTAAAATGCCGATGCTAAGAGAAATTCTTGCTCCACACCAAGTTCTGACAAAAACATCCCTTCCCAGTTCATCGGTTCCAAAAAGATGTTCAAAAGAGGGGGGTAAGTTTTTACCTGCCAAATTAATATCAAAATAGGTGAAATTAGAAAAAATTGGGGCAAAAATAGCCAATGAGCCCAAAAGAACTAATATAAAAATAGCAAAGAGGGCGCTTTTATTTTGTAAAAGCTTATTAAATTTAAAAATTTTTGGATGCATACTCTTTTTTGATTCTTGGATCAATAAAACTATATAAAATGTCTACCACGAATATTATTGTAATCAAAATGAAGCTTAAAAACACAGTGATACCAAATATTACTGGATAATCTCGATTTGAAATGCTCAAAATTAGCCATTGCCCAAGGCCAGGTATACCAAATATCTTTTCCACTACAAAACTGCCCGTTAAAAGATTTGCAGAAATAGACCCTAAATATGATATAACCGGCAATATCCCATTTCTTAAAGTATGGAAAAAAAACACTCTGAAAGGGTTTAACCCTTTGGCTTTGGCTGTTTTTATGTAATCTTGAGCCAAAACTTCCAAAAGGCTTCCTCTTGTGAGTTTAGCAATAAAAGCAGTTGGCAAAGCGGCTAGAGAAATAGTTGGTAAAATGGTATGTGCAAAAGTGCCCCATCTAGCGATAGGCAAAAGAGACAGCTTCATAGCAAAAACATATTGTAAACACGAAGCTAGTAAAAAACTTGGTACAGAGATCCCTAAGACTGCAAAAATCATGAATAGGTTATCCTGCCATTTATCTTTTTTAAAAGCAGCGATAGCCCCGAAAATCGTTCCTAAAAAAAAGGCCAAAAATAATGCTTGGGCTCCCAATGCAAATGAAATAGGAAAGCTCTCGGTTATAATTTGATTGACTCTTCTTCCTTCATAGACCATCGAAGGGCCCAAATCAAAAGTCAAAAAACCTTTAATATATTCAAAATATTGAATATAAATAGGTTTATCTAAACCGTAATATCTATAAAGAGAATCTAACACTTCCTTGGGCATGTTTTCTTCTGAGATAAAAGGATCTCCTGGAATGGATTTCATTAAAATAAAGGTCAGGCTAATTACAACAAATAAGGAGCCGTAACATATTAAAATTTTTTTGAAAAAATACTTTCCAAAACTCATAAATTATTAGATTTTATCATCAAAGATAGTTATAATTTTTCTGCAAGTAATTACGTTACCTTTAACTATAGAAAATTTATGCAAAAAAGATAAGAGAAAAGAAAGAGAAAATTAATGTTCGCAGCTAGATTAGCAGTTTATGATCCTAAGTTTTACGGTCTTGATACATATCATACTGAAAAAGATAATTTAAATATTTTATGTTCAAAATGGATGGTTGGAGGAAAGGAAAAGTTGGTATTTATAATTACTACATTAATAGATTTGCAGCCTCGTACTATTTGTTGTTTTTATGACTCAAGCAAAACGCCTTCTCAGGGCGATTTTGAAGTACACGGAGGAACTCCAGAAAGAGTGTTCAGGTTAAATCTTAATGATTTTTTCAACATTTCAGAAGTATTTAAGTTAAGGCCTAAATAGAAAATTTATGCAAAAAAGACCCCCAAAAAAACTAGTTTATTTTGCCTCTCTTGGCTGTGTTAGAAATTTAGTTGATAGCGAGATCATGATCGGCTATTTGAAAAATGAGGGGTATGAGCTAACTGCAAACCTTGCCAAGGCCGATTTTTTAGTAGTTAATTCTTGCGCTTTTTTAAAAGAGGCAAGAGATGAGGGATATTTAGTCATTAAAGAGCTCTTTGACAATAAGAAAAAAAGTGGCAAAGTGGTTGTCGCCGGTTGTTTGATCAAACTGCATTTAGATGAGCTAAAGAAAAAATTTCCCGATATATATTCATTTGTAGCCTCAACCGATCTTGAAAAAATTGTTCAGGCTATGAAGAAGAGCTCTGAATACAAAACTAAAAATAGCTTTGTTCAGATGAAGAATACGCCAAGGGTAGTTAGCACCTCTTCTAATTATGCCTATTTAAAAATAGCCGAAGGGTGTAGAAAAAGCTGCTCTTTTTGCATTATTCCTAAAATTAAAGGACCTCTTAAAAGCCGTACGGATGAGGATGTTTTATATGAGTTTAATGCTCTTTTAGACTCTGGCGCGCATGAGATCATTTTAATTGCTCAAGACTTGGGAGATTATGGCAAAGACCGTAATGAAAAAAATGGTTTAGTGACACTTCTTAAAAAGATGCTTTTAGTAAAAAAAGATTTTTGGATCAGACTTTTATATGTTTATCCAGACGAGGTGAGCGATGAGCTCATAGATTTAATAAAGTCGGATAAAAGGATTTGTAGATATATTGATATGCCGATTCAGCATATAAATGATGAAATTTTACAAAAAATGAAACGAACAACTTCTAAAAAAGAGATAATTTTAGTCATAGAAAAATTAAGAATTATTCCAGATTTTGTTATCAGGACTTCATTGATGGTTGGCTTCCCTTCAGAAACTGATGAGAAATTTGAAGAACTGGTTAAATTTATTGAGGAGCATCCGATCGATAATGTGGGTATTTTTAAATATTCTAAAGAAGACGGGGCTGTAGCTTCTAAGCTTACTGATCCAGTAGATGAAAAGACCAAGCAAAAAAGGTTTGATAAGTTATCTAAGATTCAGCTCAAAATGGTAAAAATGCAGAACAAGAAAAAGATCGGCAAGAAATTTTTTGCAATTATTGAAGGAGAGCATCCCGATTCGAAGTTTTTGTTAAAGGCTAGATATCAAGGACAGGCTCCTGAAGTTGATGGTAGTATAATTATCAATGATAGTAGAAAAATGAAGTCTAGCAAGCTGCACGAAGTTGAAATCACCGATTGTGCTGAATATGATTTAATCGCTAAATTGACTTAAAGTTTAATGATATTGTGCGTCAACACTATCTAACTGTGCATGGATCGTAGAAATTAAGTATTTAGTAATAGCTGAATCAAAATCATGCATATAAAAGTTGTATAATCTTGGATAAAGCTGAGAAAAAAGAGCAGGATTTGAAATCATATATTCTGTTGCAAGACCTAAAATTTTTTCAGGCCATTGATCTTCCGGATATTCTCTAAGTTCATTCATTAGTTCGCTATCAGTAGATTTTAAGTCATTTATTATTAGATCAAGTGTAGTGTTAAGTTCAGGGAAGATATTGGATAGTTTTTTCCAACATAAACAGGTTGCTACATGCAAGATTGTTTCATTTGTAACATCGGTTGAGATATCAGATCGTGCATATATCCTATCATCAGAATAAAATCCTGCAATCTCTTCATCTGTTCTAGCTAATATTTGTAAGCTTCTGGCAGTTAAACCAAATATTTTTAACTGTTTTTCTCTTACCTGTTGATCCATAAAATTAATTAATAGGCGCATTGATGGCATGGCATTAAAGATCTTTTGTAAAAATCCTCTTTCGACTAATGAAAAATCACTCATGAATGTTACCGATTCAGTTAAAGCTCCTGCTAGAGCTATCTTCGGTAATTCAGGACTTAAAGGACCCTTTTCCGTAAGTAAAGTTTCAAAAGCCGAACGTAAAAGTCTAGGTTCAGTTGAATGTTTAGCAATATCAGCATATTTTTGAGCAATCTTATCGGCTTTTGCTGCAACAGCTATCTCTTCATCTATGGAACCGTTAGTTCTTAAAGTCTCTACAGCCTTAAGTTTTGCGGCGAGTGTTTCTGATTCAGCATTTAATACAGATTTTGCTAAAACTTTAGCATGAGCCTCATTTAGCGGCTGTTGGGTGAAATCTCTGATAAATTTAGCGCCTAATTTGATCGCTCCTAAACCAACGACACCAATTGCAAGAGCAATGCGAATCGAAGGATAAAAATAACCGACTATTTCGGAGGCGGTTACTACAGAACCGGCAAATTTTGCGACCTCTTTTGTATTTGGATTAACAGTTGGGTTTACTGATAAATAATTAGTTGTCATAATTTCTCCATCTTTACTATTAATTTGATATTTGTAATTAATATTTTATTATAATAATGATATTATTTCAATATAAATTGTATTATTGTATATAATGTAGGTGATTAAAAAGATATTTACTGATATTAAAAATATATATTATAAGTTTAAAGATGAATTAATAATATGAAGTTGGCCAAAGCTCTAGTTGAGTTTTTTTAACAATCTCTTGGAATTGCTGTGCTTGGTAGACGAATACTACAAATTCAAAGTTTAGTTTTGGTGTATTCTCTTCTCCAAGCGCCTGATGTAGGTTAAGAACTTTTTGGATTGTCTCATCTACTTTATTGTTTAAACAATATAAAGAAAAGTACTTATCATCATCGTTTATAAAGATATTTGCCAAGGTCTCTTTAATTTTAAATTTTAAAAAATCTATTTTTAAGTAGTCCAATAGATTCATAAGCACTTCTTTTTGAATTTTTTGGATTAGCAGGTTAATTTCTTTTTGAAGTTTAGTGTGGGTTGATTGAAAATAACTTATTTTATTGAAAAGGACAGATAAATTTTCCTCTTTTTCATTATAAGCCAATGGTGTAGTTATTATGAGGTTGGCTATCCTTTCAAATTCAGATAATGTATCAATTGTCTCATCTGACGACTGAAGATATAAATCCAGCTGAAAAAATAACTTTTGAATTTCATTTTTTATGGAGTCTAAGGCTACAAGTTCTAATTTCATGGCGGAGTATCCATTTTTGACTTTTTTAAGTAATCGCCTAATATTTTCTTCTTGTTCCTCATTTGTTATTGGAAGCTGCAGTATCCTTTCGTAGAGCAGGTCTAATGCTTCAAGTTTATGATTAGCTGGCAAGGATGAGGATATTATCAAGTTACTGATATTTTCAAATTCTATTAATTTTCTTTCTGTTTCATAGTCCAGATAAGGATTCAGATTATTAATTTCAGAAAGTAACATTTGTTTAAATTCTAAAAATTCCAACACTATCCATTCGGCTGCATTTAGCTTTTTACATACGTGAGCTATTTGATTAGCGTAATCGTACTTTGATTGGAATTGAAGATAAGGCAAACATTCTGCAAATTTAATATTTTGAATGTGTTTGTCAGTACATAATTTGGTAGTTTTCAATACAATTGCAAAAAAAACCATCAGTTGTCTTTTATCATCAAAAATAGTTGGATAACGACCTTTTAAATTATCATAAGTTCTTTGTGATTGAGAAAAAATAAAAGACCAGGGTTCTTCATTAAAATTATTTTCTAAATTTTGTTGAAAATCTTTTTTAAACATTTCAAAATCAAGATTATCCGAATAACTTGTTAGTAGTTGGTCTAATTGTATTTTCATAAGTTTTTGCAATAGCCGTTTCAAAAAGTTCATTTGTGCTTGTTCCTTGCCGGGTTCAATGGAGAAACCATTTAGTTTTTTTTCAATTTCCTTTAGCTCTTTAAAACTATAGAAGTTATAAGATGAAGCATTTGCAGCTTGTAATAATCTGAAATAAATATTTTGTAGTATCGGATTTGAAGTAATTAAAGATGTTGGTTCACGGGGATTTAGCGGATTTATTAAAGTTATCGGATCTAATATCGGGCTACTATTTTTTTGAAAGAGTCTTTGAAAGATATCGTTAAATATTCGAACAATTTGGCACGAAGGTTTAATGGAGCCTTGTTGTATTTCTCCCAGAAAATGCAGAACTGCGATCTCAGTTTCGGATAATTTATTGAGTGCAGAATACTCCAATATTTTTTGGTATATATCTACTATATTGCTATCTATTGTCATGACCTGGTCCATACCTGGATTGTATGGGTTAAATAAAATTACAGGATGTATTAGAGTCATAAGATTTTTAACATATAATTTATTATCAAAAAATAATATTAATTTAAAAAATTATTAATATATTAATAATTGTGTAATTAAGATAGTTTTTAAGTTTCCTGTTTAATATTATACATTTGTTGGGAATTAAAGTCAGGCGTTTTTACTATACCTAAACAACTTGAAAAATTGTTTAGGTATAAAAATTTTTCCTAGTCCAAAATTAGATCCCTGAGTTAAAAAACCTTAATTTGTCTTGATATTTCCACTTAAAAAAAAGTTATGTGAGGTCTCTAATCTTTAACTTATTTTTTAGGTATTATATGTCTTTGATTGCATCATCCGGTCCTGATTCAATACAAGCATCAGCGGTCTTTTAACTTTAGCAGGAGAAAGATCTATTGCATTCTAATAAAAAATTTAGTTCACTTAAGTTTGGAACATTAACCAAATTTAGTGATGCTTATGAAAAATATAACTTTTACTTGGTATAGCCTATTTTCAGCTATTATTGTAGCAATCGGAGGCTTTTTATTTGGATATAACACTAGCGTTATCTCCGGGGACTTATTATTTATAGCCCAACAGCTTGACCTGTCAACCTTTC
>JACRNF010000086.1 GCA_016219355.1 Chlamydiota bacterium
AAAAAAAAAAAAATCGGGCTCATAAACCCTAAAAAACTTTCCTTTTAAGCAATGGTAATAAAGGGCAAAGTTAATGGAGCCGATAAACATAAAGACCATAGTGATCCATTCGGTGTGGACATTGTTGTAGCCGGCTATGCTTAAATTATTGTTGGAAAAACCTCCGGTAGAAAGTGTTGCAAAAGTAATGGATAAAGCATCTAAAAATGGCATATTGCTATTGGTCAGCAAAAGTAAAATGACTTGCAAAACGGTAAACCCCAAATAGATCTTTAAAAGAAAGGTTGAAGTTTCTTTAATCCGGGGGGTCAGAGTATCTTTTATGGGACCGGTCATTTCAGCTTGAAGTAAGTATTTTCCACCAACGGCAATAGCTGGCATAATGGTTAGAAAAAGAACAATCATTCCAAGGCCCCCTAGCCATTGGATGAAAGAGCGCCAAAATAAAACAGCTTCGCTGACAGCTTCAACTCCTGTATATTCAGTATTGTTTTTGGGATCCTGGACAGGTTTTATTGTGCCTAAATAGATATAGTTTTTATTGGGAAGGTCTTCGTTTTTATCAATGTAGGGGACTTCTTCTCCATTTTTATAAAGCTTGGGGCACATTACTGTAGCGCCGGTGGTAGTTAAGCCGGACATTGATTCAAAATAGGCATCGATTGGATTATTTAAAGTTTTGGATAAACAAAATGGGAGTGAGCTAAATGCGGCTGCTAATATCCAAATTAAAACAACGAGTAAAATGCTTTCTTTTCGATGAAATTGATTGGTAGCGCCTTTCCCTAGAAATAAAAAAAATAGGGCGCTTGCTAGGCAAATGAGCATAGATTCAAAAAAGGCCTTTGAAGAATGGGGCAAAAAAGAGTGTTTTACAAATTCAAAATAGCAAGCTATGGATAGAGGAATGATAAAAATGAGAGAAAAAAATAAAAAGAACTTTCCTAAAACCCGAAAAACCTCTTTATATAACATATTTTAAAAACCTTCTAAAATATTTTTTCCAGTTCCGGAGTTAGTTCGCTTTCAGAAATTACGATGATGGTATCTTTGGGAGAGATTATTCTACTACCTTTGCCGATCATTATCTTACCCTTATTTTCTATGGCGGTAATAATTAGATTTGGCGGTAATTTTAGCTCGGAGATCGGGATGCCGACAATTTCGGAGTCAGGAGAAACTTTAATTTCGGAGATCTTGGCCCGATTATTATATAAAGAAGCAATTGAGACAATTTTATCTGCATGGATAATGGAGTGGATCCTACTTGCGATATTGACCCTTTCTGAAACTGAGAAATTTATCTCTAAACTTTTTAATATAGGGGCATAAGAGATATCGGAAATTAAACAGATGATTTTTTTACATCCCATTTGTTTGGCAACTAAAGAGATTAAAAGATTAGACTCGTCTTCATTGGTGCAAGCAACTATTACATCACTCTCTTGCAAATTTTCAGCTTCAAAAAATTGCATATCACTTCCGTCATGATTTAAAATAGTAGAATGGGGCAGTAGCTCCGCAAGCTCCAAACATTTTTTTTCATCTCGTTCGATAAGTTTTACCCCGATGTGGCGCTGTTCCAAACTATGGGCAAGCCTAAATCCAACGGCGGTCCCTCCGATGATTGTTGCCTGTTTGACATTTTTTTCTTTGATCTCAAAACAATCATGAATCTCTTTCATGAATTTAGTCTCACCGATGATGGTCACTTCATCAGAGGGCTCTATATGATCGCTTCCATGTGGAAAAATGAGAACATCGTTTGTCATTTTGGGATCTAATTTAAATTGTCTTCTTCTAATAAGCCCGATAATGCTCTCTTGCGGAAGGGATAATTTACTTAAAGGAATTTTAGCTTTGCTCCAACTCTTTGGAACCGTAAAAGTTCTCATTTGAATCGAGCCGTGGGCAAAGTTTTCTATTGCAATATCTTGAGGATTGATGATGAGCTTTAAAATATCATTCGCAGCTAAAACTTCCGCGCCGATAAAATGATCTACATAAAAAAGCCTGCCGAAATCAAGTTTTGACCTGGTTAAAAAACCGATATCTTTTACTCTGGCAATAGTTTTAGGATAGCCTAAATTTTTTGCTATCGAGCAAGCGACTAAATTAGTCTCATCATCGCCGGTCATGGCGATAAAAACTGATGGGCAGTTTTCGCTAAGCTCAGCTAAAAGCTGCCAGTTGGTCCCCTGTCCATGCAAAGTTGCAACATCGGCCGTTTGATTGATTTTATCCAACTTTTTTAAATCTTTATCTATAACGGTCACACTGTTTCCTTCGTTGGCCAAAAGGGTGGCCAAGTAAGATCCGATGCTCCCTGCTCCAAGTATTACAATATTCATAATTTTGCCTAAAAGAGTATATGATTATTATATATCCTATTCATTAATTTGTCAGAAATAAACAAAAAAATCGGCAATTTTAACTATACCTAAACACCTTAAAAAATTCTTGCCAAAAAGCGTCCTTTTATTGGATGATGTATAGATTATGCACCGGTAGCTCAACTGGATAGAGTACCCGGCTACGAACCGGGCGGTTAGAGGTTCGACTCCTCTCCGGTGCGAGTTATTGTGGCTTATGATTTTAGAAAAATTTGTTGTAGGACCCCTTGCCAATAACACTATATTGCTGTGTAGCGAAACTAGCAATATGGCTGCAGTTGTAGATCCATCTTTTGGCTCTTTTGAAGAAATTTCCAAATATTTGAAAAAAAATTCTTTTGATTTAAAAAAAATATTATTGACCCATTCCCATTACGATCACATTGTAGATGCCAAACGTTTTAAAGAGCATTTCCATGCAGAAATTTATATTCACAAGTTAGATAGCGATAATTTAATAAATCCGGGAAGCGATGGCCTTTTAGGCATCAGTAATTTACAAGGGGTTATGCCGGATCATTTTTTAGAAGATGGGCAAAAATTTTTAGTGGGAACTATTGTACTTAGAGTTATTCATACGCCGGGCCATACACCTGGAAGTATTTGTTTTTACATTCCCTCTGAAAAAATATTGCTTTCCGGGGATACTTTATTTAAGGGAGCCTTTGGAAGGCTTGATCTTCCAACTTCAGAGCCTGAAAAGATGATGGATTCTTTAAAAAAGCTCTCTAAACTACCCAAGGATACTAAAGTTATCTCAGGCCATGGATCAGATACGTTTATCGGTAAAGAAGAATGGCTTGAAGACCCAAAGAATTTTTTTATTTAAAAATGGAGAAAAAATATGTCTTTAATAGGAAAAAAAGCCCCTGAATTTAAGACAAAAGCTGTAGTGAAAGATAAAATCGAGGAAAATTTTTCCTTAGAAAATTTTATCGGCAAGTATGTAATTTTTTTCTTTTATCCGCTTGATTTTACATTTGTATGTCCAACCGAATTGCATGCATTTGAAGAAAAAATCGAAGAGTTTAAGAAAAGAAATTGCGTGGTTGTTGGATGCTCAATAGATAGTGTCTTTTCACATCTTGCATGGCTTAATACTTCTAAAAAAGAGGGAGGTATTAAAGGTATTACCTATCCGATTGTTTCCGATATTACTAAAGAGATTTCTAGATGCTATGATGTCTTCAACGAAGAAGAAGGCATTGCTTATAGGGGTCTATTTTTAATTGACAAATCGGGAATAGTTAGGCACATCACCATCAATGATTTATTTTTAGGTAGATCAATTGATGAGGCCTTGAGAGTTTTAGATGGTCTTATCTGTTTTGAAACTTATGGAGATGTTTGTCCCGCCAATTGGCATAAAGGGGAAAAATCTTTAAAAGCTACCCATGAAGGGGTCAAAGATTATTTTTGCAAATAGAGCAAAAGAGTCTTTTGTAAATTATAAAACTTGGGCTTTGGGCATTTGTTCAAAGCCCGTTTATTGAAAATCAGCAAGGTAATAGGTCCCAATAATTTTAAAGCCTAATGCCAAATAGCATTTTTGGGCGGCAGTATTATCAAGGCCTGTAAAGATAATGCTATTTTCGGCTCCTTGTTTTTGCATGAAATTAATAAGATGAGAGCAAAGAGCTTTGGCGATACCTTTTTTTTGATAGTTTGTATCGGTAACAACTCCTAAAATCTGAAAAGTTTTTATAGCAAGGCCATTTGAAGAGGCAATCGAGACAAGTTTATCATTTATAAACGCGCCGAATTTTACCGGGCTGAGTAAAGTTTTTTTTCTTTCTTCTTCTGTAACGAGGGCTTCTTTGGGTTCATTACGTAGCTGACGGAGAAGTAAAACTGCTTGATCGATATCTTTTTCTTCTATGGTTTTGATTTTTACTAAAGAGGATGGAAAGGATTTAAATTCTGATAATTTAAGTTGCATGAACACTTGTCTCAGTTCATCCTATTGACGGCATGGAGACCCCATCCTTTAGGATGGGGAGGAAATGCCGCTCCCATTTTGGCTTAGGTTCGTTGTGATACATATAGCCATCCATGCGGTGGAGGAGTTTACAATACTTTGCATTAATTCCCTGTATAGTACCATATGAGGTCTTAATATTAAAATTTCCTGAAGAACGAATCGCGACTCGTCCCTTATAAGTTCCTGCTTTTTTTCCTGTTAACACTTTAGCAAGGACCAAGTCTCCTGTTTGAAACCCCGAAACACGTTTTTTTTCTTTTGGTTTTGTTCGTGGAAAACCATAACGGTCCATTCTGCATTGTTGGCGAGATCCTCGTCCCATTGCTGTAATCTGTAAGGGTGAAAAATTAGGATGGATTTTTACACAAGCTCCGGAATTGCCAATACAGGCTGCATCAATGAAATGATCTTTTGGGTAGTTCTGT
>JACRNF010000090.1 GCA_016219355.1 Chlamydiota bacterium
CTGGAATATTTTCCAAAAGACAAAGATAAGGCCTTTCAAAACTACAAGCCTCTTTATAATCTACCCATGTATTTTCCTGTTGAATAATTGTAATATCTAGCCCCGTCTCTTCTTTTACTTCTCGAATAGCTGTCTCTACAGGGGTCTCATTAGGATCCACATGACCTCCGGGAGGAAGCCAGGTACGTAATTTATTATGATAAATTAAAAGGACTTTTTCCTTTTCTAGGATAAAAGCGACAGCTGTAAAATGTTTTTCCATAGCTTAAGATCCTACCTTACTGTTTAAAATTAAAAACCAATAACCTCAAGATCTAATATAAAAAGAAATTTACAAATTCGGCAATAAAAAAAGGACGAACACTTTTTACATGAAATGTGGAAAAAAGTCCGGCGTTAGGTATGGAATTTTGCTTGACTTTGAAGATTGGAAAGAAATTACTTATTGTAAATCTTCTCCATCAAGCAAAGCAATAATCACTTTTTCCGAAACAGGCTTGTAATCCCAAACTTCAACGGAAAGGTTAAGCTGACGGCCCATAAGTTTATTGGGCCGCTTATCATGGACATGGCCATGCAGCTGAAAATGAGGCGGAGCAGGTTCGCTAGGAACATGGATTAGCTCAACAAGATGACGGCCAACCTCAATAAAGGATGATTTCAAAACAACCGCAAATCCGATCTTTTGCATTTTAGATACACTGCCGTCATGATTTCCCCGGATACAAATCTTATTACCATGAAGCCTAACGCAAAGACTTGCTAAAAAGTCTGTCGAGCCAAGGCCAAAATCACCTAAAAAGTAGACTATATCTTCAGGCTCAACTAGAGCATTCCAATTTTGAATAAGCCGCTCGTTCATCCTCTTCGATGGATCGAAAAGGACGTCCGGTGTAGCGGATGATGTTAGTATGAGAAAAGTGAGTATCAGATATAAACCATTTATTCATTTTTAGCTACGGCTAAATCTTGCCATTTGGGCCTGCGAAGACGTGCAATTTCTTGGACTATGGAAAAATCTTCGGCTTTTGTTTGGATAAAATTTATTTTTTTCTTTAGGCAGTTTTTACAAATATAATTTTTGCCTCCTCATGAGAAACTTTAATTCGATCGGGCGCTGCAACATATTTTAAAATACCTTCCCCTAAGAGTTTATACTAGAACTTTAGGTGCGACAAATGTGATGTATCCTCGTCGTCCCCCTTCTTTTGTCCAGAACTTGATTGATTTTTCAATTCTCAGATAGAGATATTAGTCCTAATCTAAAGTCACACATCAAGGTTACCCTTTCGAAGATCTCTTGCAGGGGATGAGCTAATTTATTAGCGGCAACACTTTCTCTTTGCCGAGATTTGTAATAGGTCAAAGTATGCTCTATCACACGAAGCATGTCATGATCGCATAGTTCGGGATGTTCTTTAACTATGCTGAGCAACCCATATTCTATATTTTGGAGAACATCCAGATATTTATCCTCAAATTCTGTGGTCATAAGACCTCCTTTTCAAATCTTTTTAATTAAAATTAAAGAATAAAATTATAGCAGGAATAGTCATTTCAATCATACATCAAAGTTTAAAGAGGAGTTTCAACTATGGATTAATTAAATTATTTTTTTTTAAAAAAATTACTTTTCTCACTAAAATTACATCGCGGTTTTAGTAATTTATATTTTTAAAAAGCTTTAACAATAAAAAAGTGGAATAGAACTCTTTTTTAGGCTAAAATATACCATTTAAAATGGTAAAAGGACCTAATTAATGCTTAGTATTTCCCATCTTAATAAGACCTATCCTAATGGTGTTAAAGCTCTCCACGACATCGTTTTGAACATCGGCAAAGGGATGTTCGGCCTTCTTGGCCCAAATGGAGCCGGCAAATCAAGCCTTATCCGTACAATCGCTACATTGCAAGAACCGGACAACGGATCGATAGATTTTGAGGGTATCGATGTCTTAAGCGAAAAAGAAGCCATGAGAACTATCCTTGGCTACCTACCGCAAGAATTTGGTGTTTATCCAAATGTTTCTGCAGAAGATCTGCTTCATCATTTAGCTATCCTTAAAGGGATTACTGATAAATCAAAGCGTAAAGAAACAGTCGATTATCTTTTAGAAATGACGAACTTGTTCCAGCATAGGAAGAAAAAACTCGGCAGTTATTCCGGAGGGATGAAACAAAGATTTGGTATTGCTCAAGCGCTTTTGGGCAGTCCAAAAGTAATTATTGTCGATGAACCAACTGCCGGTTTAGATCCAGGCGAAAGAGACCGCTTCCATAATCTTTTAAGTTCCATTGGCGAAAACCTCACTATTATTCTATCCACGCATATCGTATCCGATGTTGCTGAGCTCTGCAACGATATGGCGATTATTCATGAAGGCAGGGTATTAATGCAGATGCATCCCTTGCAAGCAATTGAAATGCTTAAAGGTAAGCTATGGAAAATTATTGTGCCAAAGTCCGAAATCGAATCTTACTTTAAAAAGTTTAAGGTTGTCTCTTCCAGATTTTTACATGGCAAATGCATGTTGAGGGTCTTTAGTGAAATAAACCCCGGTTTGGAATTTGAACCTCTCGAGTCGGACCTGGAAGATGTCTATTTTTCCTTTGTCAAAAGCTATATTGAGATAAAAAAATGATCTGGCCGCTACTTTGGTTCGAAATTAAAAATAGACTAGGAAGCTTATCTGCGATTATTTACTTTGCAGTTTTCTTTTCTCTTTCCTTTTTACTTGCGATTTCATTTGCCGGAGCTTTTAATGGTGTTGTTGTCAGTTTTGGCCTTTCTAACAAACTTGCCCTAAATAGTTCCGTAGTCCTCTACAATCTTACTTCTAGCATAGGGTATTTAGGGCTATTGATTATAGCTCCTATCTTTGGAGGAAGCATCAATCAGGATTTTGAGACCGGATTTCATCAAATTCTATTTGCAACGCCGATACGTAAATCCACTTATTTCTTCATTCGCTATTTAGCTTCTTTTATAGCCTGTTTAAGTATTTTACTTTCAATTGGCCTCGGTTTTTTTCTAGCTACCATCATGCCTTTTGTCGATCGAACGATGGTAGAAGAGAACCATATTTTGTTTTACATAGTTCCTTACTTTTCCAATCTGATACCCAATATTTTGATTTTCGGAGCTCTTTTTATTGCCGTTATTGCAATTTTTAAAAAGATGGCCCCCATTTATGTAGCAAGCGTTTGTATTTTTACCGGATTAATGATCTCTCTAAGGTTAACCGGAGACCTGGAGAGTAAGCTAGCTGCCGCCTTGGCAGATCCACTAGGAGGGACAGCCTTCCAACAAATCATTCGATATTGGTCAGTTTCGGAACAAGCTATGCAGATTGTTCCTTTGGTTGGGTGTTTACTATACAACCGGCTACTATGGTTAGCTGTTGGGACTTCTTTTCTTGCATTCGCTTATTTATCCTTTAATCCATTTAGACTGCCAAAAGAAAAGAAAAAGTGCAAAACTGAAAAGACTAATCGAAATGAGTTAAAGTTTTCTGAATTGAAAGCGTTTAAAATAAAGCTTTTGCCAAGATCCTGGAAAGTATTTTATCAATTGTCATTATCAGAATTTAAGCAAGCCTTCTCAAACATCTACTTTTTGGTCATTTTGCTCTGCGGTATTTTATTCATTTTTGCAACTAGCAGCTTCATTGGCAAGTTTTTGGGTACGGAGGTAATGCCAGTTACATACCATGTTCTAGAAGCTATAGGAGGTACATTTTATCTATTTGTGATAATTATTACAGCCTATTATGCAGGCGAGCTTGTATGGAAAGATAGGGATCAAAATGTTTATGAGCTGATAGATTCCAAGCCTGTAAGAGATCTTTTCTTGTACTTTTCCAAGCTTTTATCTCTGTTTTTTATTCAAATTTTTTTGGCATTTATTGTTTTTGCCTGCTGCCTTCTTATTCAAATTTTCAAAGGATACTATCACTTTGAATTGGGAGTCTATGTTCAACATCTTTTGTTTACTCTTCCATCTTGGTTCTTAAGCTCTGTCTTCGCATTGTTTATTCACGTCTTATCCCGTAATAAGTATGTCGGCCATTCAATTATTGTTTTTTATTTCGTACTGCTCCCGTATCTTTCATCCTTGGGTCTTGGCCACCATCTTTATTTGATGGGACTATTACCAACAGCCCAATATTCGGATATGAATGGATTTGGAACCTCCTTGCTCCCTTTTACTGCATTCAGTCTATATTGGAGTTTTTTCTATATATGCCTAGCAGTTATTACCATTTTGTTTTGGCCTCGCGGCAGGATCTTAACATGGAAAGACCGGCTAGCTGAATTCCGATTCAGGATTAAACCAGTTCACAAAAAAATTCTAGCGATAAGCCTATCGGCTTTTCTGGCATTAGGCTCTTTTATCTACTACAACACAAATGTTTTAAATATTTATAAAACAACAGCTGACCACGAACTCGAATTAGTTGATTACGAACATAAATTTAAGCATTTTGAAAAGATTCCGCAGCCAGATATCGTATCTGTTAACGTTCAAGTGGATCTCTTTCCTAAAAGCCAAAGCATGAACGGTAAAGGAGTATTTAAATATAGGAATACCTCTTCTTTGCCAATTAAAACCCTTTTGCTTAATATCTCTCAAAAATCTGAAGTGATCGATCTCTCTTGGAACAAATCTGCGCATCTTACCGAATTTAATCCAAGGCTGGGAGTCAGAATTTATGATTTTGATCAGCCGATTCAACCAAACGAAGAAATTGAGCTGCAATTTACCTTAGGAGTAACTCCAAAAGGATTTGAAAATGAGGAATTTTCAAAAAAAATCGTTGAAAACGGCACCTTTTTCCATGGATTTGATTTTTTTCCCGTAGTAGGATATCAGTCCAGAGGTGAGATTCCTGATGATGCTATACGAAGAAAGTATAATTTACCCGAGAAGCCTCGAATGCCAGATCTTAATGATACAGAATCGATCAAAAAGACCTATGTATCTAATGAAGGGACATGGATTGATTTTGAAGCTACCATCAGCACATCCTTGGATCAAACGGCTATTGCGCCCGGATATTTGGAAAAAGAGTGGATAGAAAATGGCCGTCATTATTTTACTTACAAAACGGACAAACCCATTCTGAATTACTATGCCTTTTTGTCCGGCAGGTATGAAGTAGTCTACGATCAATGGAATGATGTTAAAATCGAGATCTACCATCATCCGGGCCATACAAGAAACATTCCTAGAATGATTTGTTCCATAAAAAAATCGCTCGACTACTATACCAAAAATTTTTCCCCTTATCAGTTTAAGCAGGTCCGTATCATAGAATTTCCCCGTTACGCAATGTTTGCTGAGGCGTTTCCTAATACGATTCCTTATTCGGAAGGATTGGGGTTTATTGCAAGAGTAAGAGCTAATGATCCGGAAAATATTGATTATCCCTTTTATGTTACAGCCCACGAAATGGCCCATCAGTGGTGGGCGCATCAAGTAATCGGTGGAATGGTTCAGGGAGCCACAATGCTTTCTGAATCCTTGGCCCAGTATTCGGCTCTCATGGTCATGGAAAAAGAATTTGGCCCTCAGCAGATTAAGAAATTTTTAAAATACGAGTTGGACCAGTATTTAAATGGCCGAAGCTGTGAAACGAAAAAAGAACTGCCACTCATGCTAAATGAGAACCAGCCATACATCCATTACAACAAGGGAAGCCTTGTCTTTTATGCGCTAAAAGATTACCTCGGCGAAACAGCTGTCAATCAAGTATTGCAAGATTATATACAGGATATGGCCTTTCAAAAGCCTCCATTTACACGCTCAATTGATCTAGTAAACCGTTTTAAAGAGATCGCTCCTTTAGATAAAAAATATCTGATTGAAGATCTATTTGAGACCATTACATTTTATGATAACCGCACAGATAGCGTATCCTTCAAAAAAACTCCTAATGGCAAATATGAAGTGGAGATACGTTCCACGAACAAAAAATTACGGGCTGATGAACTTGGTGCTGAACAAGAGATCCCGATGGATGATTATGTTGATGTTGGTATTTTTGATAAGAAAGGCCATATTGCCTATTTGCAAAAACATAAGATCAAAAATGGTGAAAACGTTTTTCGAATTGAAGTGGGGAGTGAGCCTTCAAAAGGCGGTATAGACCCCCTCAACAAGCTGATTGATAAAGTTTCAGACAATCATATCATGAAAGCAAGCGAATTGAATTAAATTTTATTTTACCGCTACCGTGATATGAAAATCATATCCCTTGATTTTAGGAGGTAGGCCAAGGCTCTTTCTAATCTCCATAATTTTAGGAGAATCTATTGTTAATACATGAGGAAAGTTCAAATCAGTGATTTCTTTTATGGTTGCAACTACTAATTTTTGCCAATTTTTTTTCATTCAATAACCTGTTTAAACATAACGCAATATACTAATTAGATAAGAGCAAAAACATCAGATTCAATTAAGACTGCTTACATGATTTGCGCAAAATATTTGGGGATAGAACTGTTGTTTTTTTCCTCACTTTAAAGAAATTTTGTTCTTCGGCTTATCTAGTTCAAGGTTGTTTTTTCGTGAAGTTAACAGGAGCCATCTTTCCTCCATTGTAAACAAAACCATCTGTTGTAAGCTCAATCCGGCCCGCATATGATGATTGAAAGATAAGATTCCCGGACTCATCGCTCCGTGGAAGAAACTGAATGTCAGCAAGTGGTCTATGATCAAAAGGGATCATATGCACTCCCCAAATTCCCCGTTCCTCTTCTTTTGCATCTACTAACCAATCAGTGCCAAACTCTTCACAGTGATAAGCCCCTTTAAAACTTATTGCCTCCTTTTTCCGATC
>JACRNF010000098.1 GCA_016219355.1 Chlamydiota bacterium
ATTGTCCATATAAGTTGATAGGAGCTTTTGTAATCCTCGATACTTTAAAATATTTCTTACTAGGGGAGAGTTTTCTTGCAGTTTTTCTAAAACATCTGCGGCTGTAGAAAATGAAGAACCTTTTTTTCCGGGAAGGGTCAAGCCTAAATCAACGTAAAGAATCTGGCCGAGCTGTTTAGGAGAGTTGATATTAAAGGGTTTGCCAACTTCTTTAAAAATTTCATGTTCAATTTCTTTTAATTGTTGAGTAAATTCCGAAGATAATTTTGCAAAAATTTCTTTATCAATAAAAATGCCGCTTCGCTCCATTTTAAAAAGTACTTCAATTAAGGGAAGCTCAATTTGATACAAAACATGTTCCAGTTTGTTTTCTTTGATCTCATTTTCAAACAAAGCTTTTAATCTACAGGTATAGTCCACATCCTCACAGCAATATTGGCAAACCATTTCAATAGGAACTTCTTGCATGGAGATTTGTTTTTTGCCTTCTCCGATTAGATCGGTGATAGGAATTTTATTTTTAGCAAATTTTTCTAACGCTAATGTATCTAATCCATGTCTTCTGCTTTGCGGGTTTAGAACATAGGAAGCTAATAGGGTATCAAAGCAAATTTTTTTAATTTTTAGTCCATAGTTATAAAGAATGTGGTAGTCATATTTTAAGTTATGACCATAAAACGAAAGATTTTCATTGTCTAAAAGTCTTTTTAAAAATGAAAGGATTGATTCTTTATTTAAAGGACCATTAAAAGGAATGTAGAAGGCTTCAGCACTTTTTACTCCAAGGCCGATTCCAACGAGCTCTGCAGTTATAGGATCAAGTCCTGTTGTTTCGGTGTCTATTGCAATCTCTTTTTTATCCAACAGATAATTAAATAAGGAATTTAGATCTTCTTCTGTTGTTATCAGTTTATAATTTAGCTCTACTTGAGAATTCTCTATTTGAGCCGATTTATTTTTATCTTCTTTCAAAAGAGTGAGAAAGTTCATTTCTTGATAAAATTCTTCTACCAGTTTTTCATTTTGCGGTTTTAAAAGATAAGAATCTTTATCTTGGGGAATTAAAACATCGGTATTTAAAGTTGCCAAGTTTTTACTTAGAAGCGCCAGATCTTTTTGAGCAATTAAAACTTCTTGCCTTTTTTTACTTTCGACTTTGTCAACGTTGGCTAAAATATCTTCTAAAGAAGAAAACTGCTCTAGCAAAGTGACCGCAGTTTTGGGGCCAAACCCTTCAATTCCGGGAATATTGTCCGATTGATCGCCGACGATGGCTAGATAATCCAACATTTTATCAGGAAAAACCCCAAATTGCTCTTTTACCTTTTCTTTGTTCATTAAGAGATTGTCTTTATGAACATTTAAAACAAAAACTTGATCATCGACCATTTGACAAAGATCTTTATCGCTGGTGCAAAGATAAACTTCAAATTGATTTTTTTTAGCCCATTTGGCAATTGTGGCCATGGTATCGTCCGCTTCAACTCCGTTTACCGAAATGACCGGGATATTGGCAATTTCGCAAAATTGATAAGCGAGATCAATTTGCGAATATAAGTCATCAGGGGCCTTTTTCCGATGACTTTTATATTCGCTATAGAGCGCTTGCCGTGCCATTTTATTATTTTCTCCATCAAATACCGCTATCAGATAGTTAGGAGAAAAATCTTTGATGATTTTCTTCAATGTTCGGATAAAGCCATAAAGGGCGCCTGTTGAAACACCCTTTTTATTGGTCATCGGGCCGATCGCATAATATGAGCGGAATAAAAAATTTACCGCATCAATGATATAGATTTTTTCCATTTAGTTATTTTGAGGTTGGTATAAGTAATAAAAATTTTCCATATCGCATTGTTGACTATCTTGAATATGAAGCAAGGTTTTAAATAGCTTTGCCACAGAAAAATTTGAAGATTCTTTAAACAAGCTGGATAGTACTCCAGACTTTGGCGCTAATTCTACCACTTGATAAGGTTTATTTGCATCAATTTTAGCAGCTTTTAATAGATCAGATAAAGCAGTGTCATAATTTGAATTACCTTGATCAATGTATCCCAATTTTTCCGCTTCTACAGAATCAAAAACATGAGCGCCATATTCATTTATGAGCTTATCTTTATCCATATTTTTTCTATTTGTTACTACGACTTCTATAAAACGTTTATAAAGAAATGCTCCGATTTTTTTTAAATCGCTTCCTTCATTTTCTGTCCAAGGTCTAAAGGGGTTCATCATATCTTTATCTAACCCTTCGGTAAAGGTTTTGCTTTCAATATTCCATTTGGCAAGGAGCTGATTTACATTAAAGAAAGGGCCGGAGAGCTCTCCTATAGAGCCGATGATACTGGTTGGATTAGAATAGATTTTATCGGCTGCGCAAGCAATATACATGCCGCCGGAAGCGCAAACTCCATCAACATAGGCATAAATAGGGGTGTTGAATTTCTTTTTATAGTCTATTAAAGCTCGATAAATAATATCAGTGGTGTTGGATCCTCCACCGCCGGTATTAAAATTTAACAAAATTGCTTTTACCCGGTTATTTTGCAAAGTATTTTTTCTTGACTCTAGCAGTTGGGATAAAAAATGTTCTGAAGTTAGTATGTCCTTTCCGATGAATCCTTCTATATTCATTTTTAATACAACCGGAGCGGTTGATGGCAATATTTTGTCGTTACCATTAAGATCCGGTAAGATTTTAAGGTCATTTTTGGATTCTTGGCCTGAAGAAAATAGGACGACTATAAAGATAACCAATACAATAGCCAGTAAAGAGCCGAAAATGGATAAAAATCCTTTAAAAAAACTTCTTAGAGAAGAGATAAAGATTGATTCTTGCGAATTTTCCATAAATTTAACCTATTTTAATAGTTACTCAAAAGATAAAGCTTATTTTTCTAAATTGCAATCCCTACAAGGCCGATTTGTAATAGCTTGAATGCAAAAGCTCAAAAAATGCTAGGCATCCCAAAACTATAAACAAAGAATAAACATACCAACCAAATGAAAAATGAATTGTTAAGGCAAATAATACCAAAAATTGCAGGGCGGTAGTTATTTTTCCCCATCGAATGGCTTTAACAACATAAGAGGCCCATTTTTTAGATACCCCTAAATATATTCCGAATATGCACAAAGCCAAATCCCTTGAAAGCAAAGTTAAAGCTTGCCAAATTTGAATGTTATTTTCCATAACAAAAATCGTGAGTACAAAATAAACAAAAAATTTGTCCATGGCGGGGTCTAAAATAGCTCCGAATTTGGAGACCGATTTGTTTTTTCTGGCAACATAGCCATCGATACTGTCGGTAAAAGCTGCCAGGGCTATTGCAGTAAGCCTAAGTGGTATGTTGTCAAATAAAAATAAAAGGGCTAGCGGCGCTCTGATAAACGATAAACCGTTTGATAAAGTTATCATTCTTGCTTGTTTTTTTTCTTTTTATAATAACAAAAAAGTAAAATAAGGGTAACAATAAATAATACAAAGATTAATACATGGCCTATTTTTAGCTTTGCAAATAGGTTGGAAATGTTTTGCCCTAAAAGAAAAGTGGTAGAAAATAAGATAGAATTGGAGAGAGCGCAAGCAATGCCATCACCAAATATAAATTTTTTGAAATTCATCTTGCTCATGCCGGCGGTTAAAAAAATGCAATTTCTAACTCCAAATGGGATAAACCTGCCAATGATCAAGGTAAAAAACCCGTAATTTTTATAAAAATTATTAATTTTATCTAGTCTTTCCTTATATAAGATTTTTTTAAAAAGTCTCATATGTATTATCTTATCGCCGAAAAACCTACCGGTCCAATATAAAATCCAATCGGCTATTAGAGCGCCGCAAAATACCCCCAAAAAAAGATGCAGGGTATGTTCCGGAATGATTTTTGAGGCTATGATGGCGCTGGTAATTATCATAAGCTCTTCGCTTATTGGAACGTTAAATCCAGCCAAGATCATGGCGCTAAATACGATCCAGTGAGCTTGTGGGGCGTGGCTATAAATAAAATCGATTAAAGTTTGCATAATTACACATCGCTATATTCTTTTGCATAAAACAAATAAAGAATATATTAAAGTGTTTTTTGCAGTAGATTATTATTTTGTAGATAATTCTTCTTTTTTACGGGTATATAAAATAAGAGAGAGCCAGATCGACCTAGCTCTCTTTAAAGATTAGAAACTATAGAGTGCAGAAAGGCCTATGTAGTGAGCATAGGTTTTTTCTTCGAAATGGATATTGGTTAGTGACCAAAAAGCATGCAAGTTTTGATAATAAGTAAATATATAATCTAAACCTAGGCCCCAATGTCTTGTAAATCCATAATTAATGCCTATACCGGCACGCCCACCGGCTTTGTTTTTTTCAGTATTGAAGGATGGTGTATTTGCAAGGGCATTGGCAAATTGATGCAATTCAATATTAGTATATGATGCTCCTCCTCGTAAATAAAGCAAGACGCAATCAATAGGTCTAAAACCAAGTAAAATATCTCCTGTCAGATAATCTTGAATAGAGATTTGATTCACATATGTGAAAGCAGTTAAACTGACGCCTGGACGGGTGATTTTTGTTAATCTGCTTGGAAAATAGGTTCCCAATTCAGCTGCAACATAAAATGAACAGCTAGCTGTGTAACCATATCCAAGAAAAGCACTTCCCAATAAATTATTGTGATCTTTTTTCCTTTCAACAGAGATCCCGGTAGCGGGATTTTGTGCTTTTAAATCAAAGTGATTGATTGAGTCTACAAAACCTAAACCGACATAGAAATCGTCTCGGACACTTTTGGCGTCGGCGCTATGAATTATCAAAAGAAAAAGCAGCGCGCCAAGCAAAGATTTTATTTTTTTTGAAATATACATTCTAGTATTCCCTTTTTTTTAATAATATTTTATCATTTTCAAAAATTTTATCAATAAAAAAAGGAATAAAATTATTGTCTTACGATCCCTTAATTGGCTCCTTCTTGATTGGAAGAAGCTTTAACAATTTTTGCATCTATATCAAGAGGCTCCGGCTTAGCAGTCAATGCGTTAAATTGTTTGCCTAAAGAGATGATGGCAATAAACCAAACGACCAGCACTGCAAAGAAAATTATCGCGACATAAGGAACTGTAGCTCCTACGGTGCTGCAAAATAAAAAAAGTCCTTGATAAAGAATGGAGCTGCCTGATTTTCCTATCCTTGAGCCGACTCCGTCGATGGCTGCCTTTCCTTTTAAGCGAGATTCTTTGCTAAGGGGTATAAATGCGATCTCTTTGGTAGCATCAAATAATGTATATTTGCTGGCTCGACTAAGAGAATTTTGCAACGCTCCGAAAAAAACGCTCATCACGAGTGGGGTGCTGCCAAATATTAAAGCTAGAGAAGTGGCATAACTTTGATCAAATAGCAAAAAGGAGAAAAAGAAAACGCCGGTTATCAAGACAATTGCAGGGGCTATCATAGCGCCAAAAGTCCAGCTAAATTTTCTTAATACTTTACCGGAAACAAAGAGTGCGACTAAAGCTGCGATTGCACCGATCCAGGTCAAGATTTTACCTAAATAAGCACTGAAATCGCATGGATTAGGGTATAAAAGCTTAATTTGATCTTTCCAAGCTATCTCAACCATACTAATAGTTAAATTATAACCTAACACCAAGAGGGCGATGCAAATTAAATATTTGGATCTGCCAAGGTAAGCAAAACTTTGCTTTAGGCTTATTTTGACTTTATCTTCTTTAGCATCTGACATTTTGATCTCATTTGCAGCCACGCTATGTTTATTGAGATGTCTAAAAATAAAGATTATTGCAATTCCAGAAAGAATTACCACACAGTTCATCAAGGAGAGAGATTGTTCCCAGGCATTGTTGCCTAAATGAAGCCAGGAATAAAAGGCTTTGGAAGATAAAAATATAGAGGTTTGCCCGGATAAGATAGTGGCGATATTTGCGCCTACTCCAAAAATCACATAAAATCTTTTAGCCTCTTTGACCGTGGTAACATCATTGGCAAAGCCCCAAAATAAAACCGATAAAATTGCTGTGCTCCAAAGCTCGGCCATTACATAAAAAGCAGTACATGGCCAGTTTCTGACAATGGCGATAAATCCTTTATATCCTTGAGGTAGAATAGTTTCCAAATATTCGGCAAAGGCATGTGGATGCAAAACTTCCCGTAGTGGATACAGAACAAACGTAAAAAGGGCAAAAAAGGATATAAAGATGATTACCATTATATAAAATACTTTTTCACGGCTATGTTTATTGGAAAGTTTTGTAAATAAAAATGTTATGAAAAAGGCCATAGGGAGCATAGCCCAAACTTTTATAAAAGGAATAGCTTCGGCGCCTGAATATGGAGAGGTCACTATCAAAGTATCTTTGGCCGCTCTTAAAATACTATAATTAAAAGCGATCAAAAAGAAGATCGCAAGCATGGGAACAAATTTAGCAAGCTCATGTCGATGGATGGGCCAGAGAAGGGACCGTATTTTTCCAAAAGAAAGAGCTTCATCAGCTGACATGATATGAGCCTTGGTAAAAATGTCTTAGAGTTTTTTTGCATGCGTGAGGATTTGTTTTGAAGGAAAGAAACTTGGGAAAAAAAAGACCCGCTTTTAACAGGTTAAGTTTTTTCTTATACACTATCTTTGTGGGTTTAACCTAAAGTATGGTTTAAAATCACAAGTATAGCTGGTTTGCTTTTATTTGGCAAATTCTGCGAATGATAAAAAAAACACCATATTAATTATTTTTATTTATAAATAATAAATTTCATTTATTGCTGAGCGCATCTATGCCGGGAAGGTGTCCAAACTCAATATATTCTAATGAGGCGCCACCTCCTGTTGATAAATGTGAAAATTTATTTCCAATTTTCAAATTATTAATTGCCGCCAAAGAGTCTCCTCCGCCAACAATCGTAATGGCCTCTGTTAAATCGGCAAGGGTTTTGGCAATCTCGTTAGTTCCTTTGGAAAAGTTGGGAAATTCAAAGACACCGAGAGGTCCGTTCCAAAAAACGGTCTTGGCCTGTTTTAAGGCGGCGCTCCAATTTTTGATAGTTAAAGGGCCGATATCCATTCCTTGAAAATGATCAGGGATGTTTTCTTTCGTGGAAATAATTTTGGTTTTGGCCTCGTTGCTATATTGATCAGCTATAACAATGTCTTCAGCTAAAAATAGCTTAACTTTTTTATCTAAACATTTTTTCATAATCTCTTTGGCATCTGAGATCTTATCTTCCTCAAAAATGCTCTCGCCGATAGTTAGTCCTTTCGCTTTTAAAAAAGTATAGGTCATTCCGCCGCCAATAAAAAGTGCGTCCACTTTATCAATGAGATTAGTGATCACACCTATTTTTGAAGAGATTTTAGCGCCACCGATAATTGCATAAAAAGGTTTTTTAGGGTTTTGAATGGCCATTCCTAGAAAATTGATTTCCTTCTCCATCAAAAAACCAAAAGCTGCTTTATTAGGAAAATACTTGGCAATGGTAGCCGTGGAGGAATGTTTTCGATGAGCAGTACCAAAGGCGTCGTTAACATACAGGTCGGCAAGTTTGGATAGTTTTTCAGCAAAGCTTGGGTCTTTTTCAGGTTTTTCTTCCGCTTCATAATATCGCAAATTTTCAAGCATCAATATTTGCCTAGGGTTTAAATCTTGCGCCATTTTTTCAACTTTTGGGCCAATACAGTCAGGTGCAAGCAAAACCGGAATTTTTAAAAGTTCGGATAATCTTTTAGCGCAAGGAGCTAAAGATAGTTTAGGATCTTTATTCTTAGGTTTTCCCATATGGCTCATCAAAATAAGAGCTCCCCCTTGATTTAAAACATACTGGATAGAGGGAATGGCCGCTTTAATCCTTGTATCGTCAGCGATCGATCCATCTTCATTTAAAGGGACGTTGAAATCAACTCGCATAAGGACTTTTTTATCTTTTAAGATGAGATCTTTGATAGAGAGTTTGGGCATAAAAAAACCTTTTTTATAAATTTAAAACAGCAAAGTCTTCAGCTTCGCTGATGAATCGTTTTTAACATTTTTTCATGAATTGTCCAAGTTCTTTTTTCAAAGAGAAGACTTAAAGGATTAATATCTAAAAAAAGAGTCATTCACACAATAGTTTATCGGAAGAAACGAACAGAGAAGCTTTGAAAAGTGTTCTGAATAATACATATACAGCAACAATGCAACTGAAGGAAAAGAAAATTCTAGATATTTTTATTTTTCACGTTGGCTAATATCTGTATTTCAGTTCGTTTCTGATCAAAATATAAAAAAATTGATATAGTTGCAATAAGCAAGCAAGTACTAATAATAACAGCAGGAATACAAGTTCCAATAATAGCAGAAGGAACCCCGTATAAAAAACCAATACCGTATAAAGCACTCATGGATATTATAGGCCCTATCAAAGCAATAAAATGTGAAATACGTTGTATTCTTGAGATTGCAACCTCATATTTTTTGCTTCTATTATCTTCGTTTTTATCAGTCTCAATCTTGGCAAAAATTGAAGAGCTTGAATTGAAAATTAAAGAACTTGCAGAAGGAATGGATAATTGACTCATAAAACCTGACCTTGTTTTTTTTGGGTAAAATTTTACATTTTTATAAATTTTTATCAAGAAAAAACTGAAATTTATAAAGTCTTTAGCTTCACAAATTTTGAAAAGGGTTGCAAGATTGTTTAAAATTTTTTCCTTTCTTGCGGTTGTTGATCTCGGTCCTAATGGAAAAAAGGAGGTCTTGATCAAAATCTTTGTCGGCTGCCCATTGTAGATATTCAAGAGGAATATCGGAAAATTTTCTTCCTTTGTGTTTACCGAGCGGCATAGCTTTTAATAGGATCGGTTTTTTTAACCTGGCAAGCAGATCTTCAGTAGTAGAAAAAAAAGAAGCGAGGTGTTTGAACACTTCAATGTTTAAAAGAACATCGGTCATGGCTCGATGAGCCCCTTCTTGCTCAACATTAAAGTGTTTACCAAGTTTTTCTAAAGAATTTATCGGGCTTTCGCCATAAAGCCTTGCGAGCCTTAATGTATCAATGACCGGTGCCCTGCTAAAATCGCAAGGAATTTGGTTTGTTTTGGCGGCATTAGTGATTAAGGTCAAATCAAAATTAATACCATGGCCGACAATGATATATTTACCGATAAAATTCAAAAATGTGGGAAGGATCTCTTTTATTTTGGGCTTGCCAAAAACCATGCTTTGAGAAATATGATGGATGGCTTGAGACTCGTCAGGAATTGAGCATTCCGGGTCGATCAATGTATCATAGGTGTCAAATATAGTGTCGAAGTTGAACTTTGCGGCTGCGATCTCGATGATTTTATCTTTTTCAAGGTCCAAACCTGTTGCTTCGCAATCTATGCAAACGAAGGTTTCTTGCCTTACTTGGCCCATGTTGTTTCCTTTTGACAAAGAGAGATTTTTCTTTCGGTCTCATTTATATGATCAAATTGAATAAAAGTTGCTTCATCTAGTAATGAAGAGATGATTTCAGCCCATTCGATAAGGCAAATACCCTCTTTTTTTAAAAATTCATCAAAGCCCATCTGCATGAAATGTTCTATAGATTTGATCCTATATAAATCAAAATGATATATAGGCCCGATTTTTGAGGTATAAATATTTAAGTAAGTAAAGGTGGGGCTAACTATACTGTTTTCATCTATATCGCAAAGAGAACTTATCATCCCTTTACAAAAAGTTGTTTTACCTGCTCCGATTTGACCGAGCAAAGCAAGAACTTCTTTATTTTTTAAAGACTGAGCGATTGATTTTGCAATTAAAATAGTCTCATTTGCTGAATTGGATAAAAAAAATTGTTTTGTGCTCATTCTGTCCAATTTTCAACATATTCTTTAAATTCTTCATAATCAGATATAGATTCTACAAATTCTGAGATTTTATCTTCAGTTAGATGTTTTTGGATAAATTCCAGTAAGTGATTTTCAATTTGGTACCGATTTTGATTTTGGACTTCAAATAAAGAGAGCCTTTTTACATGGCTTTTCTTAAAGTCGTCTATAACCGCTTTTTTAGAATTGAAAAGTTTTCCGGTAATTAAGGAGGAATAGACAGTTTTGGTTACCGGTTTTATCCCTTTTCCAATATATTTTTTGATAATTTCGGGATCTTCCGATACAAAAAATCTTTTAACTTTGAGTCCTCCGACCCTTTCGGTATTTTCCGGACATTTTGAAACCCAGTCGTAAATAGCATCTTGAGGATTTAAATGGGTATTGTCGCCAAAGACTTTACCGGTAAATGGACATATATAGATCTTTTTAGTCTCTTCATTAACACTTTCTTGGCCAAACTGTATTCTGATCTCTGTTTCTCTCCAGAGTTGCCCTTTTTCTTCTAAATGTTTTATTAATTCTTCAACACTTTGATAGATGGTCTTTTCTCTCGGAAACAAAACCGGTCTAATATTAAACTTTTTTTCAACAAAGAATAGATAAGCTTCCACTAAATCGTTTTTTTTATTTTCTTGAAGAAATTTCAATAATTCTTTTTTTACATCTTCCGGAATATCGATAGATCCCATTTCGACCTCAAATTAATTGATAAAATGTTAAATTCAAAGATTTTAAACTAACTTACAAATTTAAGCCAATTATTCATTATAATGCAAGTGAAAATTAGGGTATACCCAAACAATCTGAAAAATTGGATTTTCGGCTTCGTCAAAGCTTCAGGATTCAACGATCGTAAGTGAGTTCATATTTCTAATATTGACTCACTTACGATCGTTGAATCTTGAGATCTTTCACTGAAGCCCAAAACCCATTTTTCAGATTGTTTGGGTATAAAAAGTTATCTTTATTAAAAAACTGGCAAAAACATTGCTTTTGGAAGGTTAAAATGATATTCTTGCTACAACTTTTAACTAAAACGATAACTGTATAGTAAAATTTTAGGTTATCACAAAAAAAGGAGTTTTTAATGACTGCCCGAATATTAGAAAAAGAAGGCGCCATAAAGGCAAGTAAAGAATTGGTTTTTGAGAATATTGCTGTAGAAGGATATGAACAGGTAATAAAAATTTCCAATAAAAAAACCAAACTTAATGCCATTATTGCAATTCATAATACCAAGCTTGGTATGGCATTGGGCGGAATTAGAATTCAACCTTATAAAACTTTTAATGATGCTTTAATGGATGTGTTGAGATTATCAAAAGGGATGACTTATAAATCGGCGATTGCAGGAGTCGGTTTCGGTGGGGGAAAGAGTGTTATTATTGCTGATCCTAAAACAGCAAAGACCGAAGAATTGTTATTGTCATTTGGCGAAGCTGTAGAGGCATTGAACGGAAGGTATATTTGCGCTGAAGATATGGGCTGCACGGTTGATGACGTTATGACTATTAGAAGGGTAACTAAATATGTTACAGGGCTTCCATCTGATAAAAGCAGCGGAGATCCCGGTAGATTTACCGCTTGGGGTATATATAGAGGTATGCAATCGGCTTTGAAAAAAATTTACGGACAAGAGAGTGTTAAAGGAAGAAAGGTGGCTATCCAAGGGCTAGGAAATGTTGGATTGCATATGCTTGAATATCTTTTTTGGCAAGGGGCAGATCTTATTTTAAGTGATATAGATGAAGAAAAAGCTAAAAAAATGGCATTAAAATATGGCGCCAAGTGTGTAACCCCTAGTGAAATTTATAAAGTTGAATGCGATATTTTTTCTCCTTGCGCAATTGGTGGTATTCTAAACGATGAGACTATCCCGCAGCTTCGATGCAAGGCAGTTGTTGGATGCGCCAATAATCAGCTATTAAAAGAGGACCATGGCAAGATGCTTAAAAACAAAAAAATTCTTTATGCACCTGATTTTGTTGTTAATGCCGGTGGACTATTTAATGTTTCGGCAGAGGTCTTAAAAGATGGATACAATCCGATAGCACCAAGAGATCAAACCGATAGAGTCTTTGATGGCTTGATTGCGATTTATGAAATAGCCGATAAAAATAACATATCTACTAATGAGGCGGCCATACAACTCGCAGATTATAGAATCCAATATGGTATTGGAAAAAGACAAGAAACCCCTTATTTTCCTAATATATAGGATAATTTTATGGCCCAGTTATTTATCGACTATTTGCAAAAAATAGTCACGGATGCGATCAAAAAGTTATATCAAGGAAAAATTTCAGATGCCGACACTGAGGCGGAAGTTGCGCATTGTTTGGATGAAAATTTTGGACATTATCAATGCAATAACGCTTTAAAACTGGCTAAAATTTTGCAAAAAAATCCAAGAGAGATTGCAACTCAAATCCTTGCCGAGATTCCAACAAAGGATTTGCAAGGAGCTCCTTTATTTTCTAAAGTTGAAATCGCAGGGGCCGGTTTTATTAACTTCACGCTAGATAAGCAATTTATTTCAAAAATTTTGCAAAACCAGCTTTTAGATAAATATCTTGGGTCCAAAATAGAAAAGCCGCAAAGAATAGTTATCGATTTTTCTGCGCCGAATATTGCCAAAGAATTACATGTGGGACATCTTCGCTCTACTATTATTGGCGATAGTTTGGCCAATCTCTTCGAATTTTTGGGAAACGATGTTCTCAGGTTAAATCATGTGGGCGATTGGGGGACGCAATTTGGAATGCTTATTGCCTACTTGAAAGAATTTGTTCCGGATGTTTTAAGTAAAAAGAAAGATACAGATCTCGAAGAATTAATGAATTGGTACAAAGCATCTAAAAAAATATTTGATGAAGATGAAAACTTTAAAAAAAGGGCCCAGATAGAAGTGGTGAAGCTTCAAAAAGGGGATAAAGATTCAATCGTTGCCTGGCAATCCATCTGCGATATATCCAGAAAAGCCTTTAAAGAGATTTATGATCTTCTAAACATCAAAATTATTGAACGGGGAGAATCCTTTTATAATCCTTATTTGCAAGATGTCGTAAATGATTTGGAAAAACAGGGTTTGATTACTATCTCTAATGGGGCTAAGTGTATATTTATAGAAGGGTTCAAATCAAAAGAAGGAACGCCTCTTCCCGTCATAGTTCAAAAATCGGATGGTGGGTTTAATTATGATACTACCGATATAGCTGCTTTTCGCCATCGCTCTCAAGAAGAGAAGGCTGATAGAATAATCATTGTGACCGATGCCGGGCAAAGCCTTCATTTTCAAATGATTTATCCGATTGTTGTCAAGGCCCATTATCTTGATCCTAAAAAAACCCGCTTTGACCATGTTACTTTTGGCGTAGTTCTTGGACCCGATGGGAAAAAATTTAAAACGAGATCGGGTGAAACTGAAAAATTGATCGATCTATTGAATAAAGCGATTGATGCTGCAAGACAAATATTAAGGCAAAGACTTGTCGAGGCAAGCGAGGCAGAATTACAAGAGCTTGCCACTGCCCTTGGGGTTAGCGCTATTAAATATTCCGACCTTTCCTCCCATCGAACAAAGGATTATGTCTTCAGCTATGACAAGATGCTAAATTTTGAAGGCAACACGGCCGCATTTTTGTTTTATTCATATGTCAGGATTTTGGGCATCAAGAGAAAAATAAATGCTGATATGGAGGCTATATTAAAAACTGCTCAAATCAATCTGGAGCACCCTTCCGAAATATCGCTTGGGCTTCACTTATCTAGGTTTGGGGAAATTATTGAAATGATGACCAAAGATCTATTGCCAAATCGCTTGTGCGATTATCTTTATGTTCTGGCCGAAAAATTTAATATTTTCTTTAGAGATTGTCGAGTCGAAGGGACTAAAGAGCAAAATCAAAGATTGGTACTTTTAGAGCTTACCCAAAAAGTTCTGAAAGCAGGTTTTGATATTTTAGGATTAAAGCCTTTATCAAGAATGTAAGGGATCGTTAAAAAACAATTTCTCTATTCTTCTATTTTTAAAAATTTGCGCTCATTTTCAAAAGATGAGCGGATCTTAGCTCGGATGGATTCTTCTTCGTTATTTTCTGTGGTGGCTTCTTTTGCCTCGGCTTGAATATCGAGGCTCATTTTTTGTCTAATCTCTTCTTTAAAAGAAGGGGTTTCTTTTTTAGAGGTCGGCTCATCAAGGGGTAGAGAATAATCTTTTTTAACTTCAGATTTAACGGGCTCATTTTTTAACTGAACAAGAGTTCTGTTTCTTTTGTGTTTTTTGACATCTAAAGCATCTTTTTGTTTCATTTCTCTGATAGAGCTTCTAAGGTAGTGAAGAGATTCTTGTTTAGAAAGATCTGTTTGCTTAATTTTTTTATTAGCTTTTCCGTCATTTAAAAGTTTTTTTTGACTTTCATAAGAAGAGCGGATAGCAGCTTGAGCGGGGCTTAATTTTCTTTTGTCTTTCTTAATTAAAGCTTTGGGTAATTTTGTATCTGGAGCTTCTGTTTTTTCATTATGAATAACCCGACGTTTTCTGTTTTTGTTAAGATTTTCGGAAAATAAAGAATCTTGGTTCATTTTTTGTCTAATTAACTTATTAGAAGAAGAGGTAGTCTTTTTTTCGGGGATTGAAACGTCAGTAGGAATAGAGATATTTCTTTGCACTTCAGTTTTAAGAGGCTCTTCTTTAGCAAATTGAGTAAGAGTTTTTTTGCCTTTGTGTTTTTTGATTTTATTCATGTCAGTTTTTTTCATTTCTCGGATAGAGTCTCTAATCGGTTGTGTAGATTCTTTTTTAGGAAGATCTATTTGTTCGATTTTTTTGCGTAGTTTCTCATTTTTTAAAAGTTTTTGATTATCTTCGTAAGATGAAAGGGTTTCTTTTTTTAACTGAGTAGAGGATCTCTTTCCTTTGTGTTTTTTGACATCTAAAACGTCTTTTTGTTTCATCTCTCGGATAGAGTCTCTAATTGGAGGTGAAGGATTATTTTCTTTTATGTCAACTCTGTGAATATCTCGGTTTAATTTTTTATCTTTTAAGCGCTTTTGATTTTCATCATAAGATGAGCGGATGGTAACTCGAGTTAATTCTTTATTGCTATTTTTATCAGCAGTAGATTCTTTTGCCTCGGCTTGAATATCGAGGTTCATTTTTTGTCTAATCTCTTCTTTAAAAGAAGGGGTTTCTTTTTTAGAGGTCGGCTCACCTAGGGGTAGAGAATAATCTTTTTTAACTTCAGATTTAACA
>JACRNF010000094.1 GCA_016219355.1 Chlamydiota bacterium
GAAAAGTGGAATTATACTATTTCTCCCAATACGTGAGTGTAAAAGTCCCCGTAACAGGAATTATAACATAAAAAATTTTGTTGTCAATAGGTTTTCCGAGTAATTATTTCGCGGTTCCTAAGTATACATTTTTTAGATAACTGCCCTCAGGTTGTAAAGAATCATCGGTCTCAATTCTCCAGTTTGAACGTAACATATTCAATGTTCGTAAAGCTACATTAGGGCACCGTCCGGTATTTCTACAATCTTCGTTCTCCATTTTTTCTGCATTTAAGCATGTTTGTAGAAATCTATCTGTTATAGCGGAAGTACTTGCCGCTGCTGCTGCCATTAATTTTCTCCTTTTAAATTAGTTTGTAAATTTTATTACGTTTGTTTTTTTAAACCTATCTAATAAAGCATATTATTTAGTTATTAACATGATTTATTTTATCAAATTTTGAATTAAAAACAAACTAAAATATTAGAAAACTACTAAAAAAGGGTCTATTATTTTAAAATTAAAAATAATTAGTAGTATATTTAAAAAATAATGTTACATTCTTTGGCATTAATGGCTTTCAGAACAGCTGAATAACTTAAGTCTCAGTCAAAACTTGTTGTTTTAACCATTTTAAGATCTAGTTCCGCCGAAATAAATAATTTATCTTTTAAAGGGGTTAATTTAAACCCTAACTTAGCACAAAGTTTTTGCATTACAATATTCTCAGTAAACATCTGCGCAAGTAACCGCTCAATCTTTTCATTTTTAGCTATTTCAATAAGAGAGGATAATAATTTTTTACCCAAGCCTTGGCCATGCCACGCATCTTTGACCAATATAGCAAAAGCAGCATCATTAGTATGGGCAAGTTTGGTTAATCTCCCAATTGCTAAAATTTCTTTTTCTCTCTTTTCATTTTTAAGCTCGGCAACCAAAGCAATTTCCCTATCATAATCGTTAAAGCAAATTTGGATTAACTTCTCACGACCAAGCAGCTCATCATACAGTAAAGTTTGCAAATATCTTTGCCGAATAGTTTTTTCAGAAAGATCTTTAATGAAATTGACAATTGCAGGCTCATCTTCCGGCTTGATGGGGCGGATCGTCACCTCCCTTTTGTTTTTTAAAGTCCAATCTTGAACATAATTGATCGGATAAGGCCTAATGGCAAGTTTTGGAAGCTTGTTTATATCTTTTTGCTCATGCAATACAATCCTTGCGTCCACTGCAATTATATCTATTTCGGAAACAATCAACGGATTAATATCGCATTCTTTGATTTGAGGGTAATCGGCGATTAAATTGCTAAATTTAACTAAGATCTGCTCTAAGTGATTTAAATCAACCCCTTTTCTTCCTCTTACTCCTTTAAGGGCCTCATAAATTTTGGTTCTTTCCATGAGCCTTTTGGCAAGAGTTGAGGTTAAAGGAGGCAAGCCAATCGCGCTATCTTTAAAAACTTCTACTAAATGCCCTCCTGTGCCAAATAAAATTATAGGACCAAACTCTTTGTCTACTGAGCTGCCTAAAATAAGCTCATAGCCATCAAGCTTTATCATCGGTTGAACGCTCACTCCTTGAAAATCTTTTTCAAATCCCAGTTTTTTTACCGAATCAAAGATCTCTTGATAAGCTTTTTCAACAGCATCTGCATTATTGAGATTAAGCTTAACACCTCCAACATCAGTTTTATGGGTAATGGTTTTGGAAAAAAGTTTTAAGACGACCGGAAAGCCTATTTTTTCGGCGCATGCTCGGGCCTCTTTTTTACTTTGGGTAATGTAAGTATCCACTACCGGCAAGCCATATGCTTTTAACACTTTTTTAGATTCAAATTCATCTAAAAGAACTCTTTTATCATCATAGGCCTCATCAAAAAGGTTTAAAATGAGCTTTTGACGTTTAGAAATCTCTTTAGCGCTCATATCTTTAATATCTGAAACAGGAGTTTCATAAATCCCTCGAAGACTATAAGCATAAGACAACATATAGGCAAAAGCCTTGCAAGCCGAATCTGGATACTCAAAAGTTGGGATGCCGGCGATTGCAAGCTCTTTAGAAGCCTTGGAAACAGCGTCTGCTCCCATAAAGCTTGCCAAAACAGGCTTGCCATTGCTATGGGCAAAACTTTTTAATTTTTCTGCAATAGCATTTGCATCGGTCATGTACTGGGGCGTTAAAATGATTAAAACCCCATCACAATTTTTATCTTGCATCAAAGCTTGCATGGCTTGATAGTAAAGATCGGAGGTTGCGTCCCCTAAAATATCAACAGGATTGTTGTGGCTCCATTCTTTGGGCAAAAAGCTGTTTAATTTAGCATAGGTTTCAGATTCAAGCTGAGCCAATTTTCCACCATTTTCGATCAAAGCATCTGTAGCAATAACTCCAGGACCGCCGGCATTAGTCAATATTGCTAAATTAGGACCTTTGGGAGCCGGTTGTTTGGATAAAATATCCGCCATGCTAAACAAATCAGAAATACTATCTACCCTTAATACTCCAACTCTTTTTAAAGCAGCATTCAAAACTGCGTCCGATCCGCTTAAAGAGCCTGTATGAGACGCGGCAGCTTTGGCCGA
>JACRNF010000099.1 GCA_016219355.1 Chlamydiota bacterium
ACGTTTTTTTGGTTCTAAGCATGGTGAGTTATTTGAGTATCTTGTGGAGAATGTAAAAATTCCCGAAAAACCGCAGTTACAAATCAGAATAAAAGATAAGTTGGTGGCTTAAGATGGGTGTGCGAAAAGGTGAATGAGGCCTATTTTGAATGTTATTATTAATAAATAAACTGCTTATATTAAGCGTTTTATATCATCGAATAGGAAAGTTTGTTTTGATCAACTCGATCACTCCGGATGCAAACATCTCAATACCGATCAACCAAAGGAGCATCCCCCCAAATTTTTCCACCGCCTGCATCCCTTTTTCCCCTAAGAATTTTTTTACATAAGAAGAGGCTAAAAGTAAAATCAGAGAAGGTATCCAAGCAGAAACAATTGCTCCTGCCGAGAGAAACTTTCCATATTGAGTTGAAAAAATCATGGCGGCGGTAATAGCCCCGGGGCCGGCAAGGCCTGGAACCGCGAGCGGAATGATAAACGGTTCTTTTTCTCCGTAATGATTATTATTAATTTCGTTTTTGGGAAAAATTAAGTTTATGGCAATTATTCCTAAAAGCAGTCCTCCGGCAATACCAATTGTTGATTTAGTGATCCGAAGGGCATTTAAAATGTTTTCGCCATAAAAATTAAAAGCTAAAAGAACCCCTAAGGCAATTAACAGCTCTCTAAAAATGATTTTTTTTTGCCTAGCATGATCAAAGGGAGCTAATATGGCTAAATACACTGGCATTTGCCCAATGGCGTTAAGAACAAAAAAGAACGAAATAGCCAAACTAATAAAACTTTTTATATCGACTAGCATATTTTTTTAACCTCCCCTTTAATCTATTGCTATAGATTTTTTTTGATTTATTTTCATTTAAAATTTGCAATTTTTTGCAAAAATCTTTTTGGGGCATAATTAAACTTTGCAAAATCTCTTAGCTTTTATATGCTTAAGGAAACTCGGATTTTCAAAAAATGATGCTTATTACAATTCATAATAAACTTGAGCCTTTTTCCCATATTTCGCCGGTTGCAGCTTTGCTTCCGAACACTCTTTATCAAGTAACGATCTATCCCACTTTGATTGTATTTAAAAATTTTGAAAAAACTGAAGAATTTAAACTTTTTTTAGATCTAAAAGGGCCTGTTGAGCCCTTTACCATTTTTCTAGATTTAGAAAAAAAAGGACTCACAGTCAAAGGTTTTTCCCAAGAAGGATATTTTTGCTACCATCTTTTTGCAAATGAGGAGAAAGTCTCTTTACTTTTGGAAAAAGGGCCCAAATCTGGCATCGATTATAGTGGTTTTAAAAAAGGAACGATTTTACCTAAACACACATTGGATTTACCAATAAAACCGGCATTTCCGAAACCGACAAAAGAAACTCTTTCCCTTGGCATGAACAAAGCTTTAGATTTTGATATGATCAAAAGAAGAGCTGACCTTAAAGAAATTTTCCCCATTTGGTATCGTTTGGCTGAGTTGATTGTAGATCAACCAAAAACTAATGTTGGTACTGCCAAGCTTTTAGAGAATTGTCAAGAGCTAATTGAAAAAAAAGATAGGGTAAATCTTGAAAAAGCATTTTTGAAAGTTTTTAAAGCGGCGTTTTTTGGCATGATGGTCCCCAGGTTAAATGATGAATACCAAGGGATTGTACCCTTGGAAGAAAAGCATGGGGCTTCTCCTATTTACATCTTAAAAGAAGGGGCTAAATTAATTAGATCCATGTTTTTTATGGAAAGTGAAAACACTTTCTCTATTTTGCCTTCGCTTCCTGTGGGATTTCATTCGGGAAGATTTATAAATATTCAAACGGCTTTCGGATCTTTAGATATTGAATGGAGCAAAAAACTCTTAAGACAAATGGTCTTTAAAGCAGCTAAAGATTTTTCTCTTAAGCTTAATTTACAAAAACCTATAGATACTTTTCGGGTAAGGTTACATAAAAAAGATAAGGGAAAAAATTATTTGGCAGATGATGTAATACCGATCAAAGCCAATACTGCTTATTTTTTTGATCGTTTTCAAAAATGATTCTAAGAGATGTTTTATGCAAGAAATATTAACTCAGCAAGATTACATAAAACTGGTAAACGAACTTATCGAACATGATAAGTTATATTATCAAGAGTGTAAGCCAGTAATTTCCGATTATGAATACGATCTTTTGTTAAAAGCTGCGCAAAAATATGAAAAAGAACATCCAGACTTAGTTTTACCTAATTCTCCAACTCAAAGAGTGGGAGAGAGCATTTCTAAAGGTTTTGAACAGGGTGAGCATCTAACTCCCATGCTATCTTTAGCTAATACTTATTCTAAAGAAGAGATTATTGATTTTATTAAAAGAGTTCATAAATTATTAAATAAGACCGATATTGAATTTTGCACCGAACTAAAAATGGATGGGACCGCTATTTCTCTTAGGTATGAAAATGGCAAACTTACAAAAGCCCTTACCAGAGGAAACGGGATTGTCGGAGATGATGTTACTAACAATATAAAAACTATAAAAAATATCCCTTTGCAGCTTCCAAATGATGTTCCTGAGCTTTTAGAGATCAGGGGTGAGGTCTTTATGCATAAGAAGACTTTTTTAGAGATCAATAGCTTAAGAGAAGAAATGGGGCTTGATCTTTGGGCGAACCCTCGTAATGCGGCGGCAGGCTCTTTAAAATTATTAGATCCTAAAGAAGTTGCGAAGAGAAAATTGGATATTGTTTGTTACGCTATTACTGATGGAGAGATTGTTAAAACCCAATACGAGACCCATCTTTATTTGAAGAGTTTGGGACTGTCTGTTGGTACGGAAGGACATTTTCAAAGATGTAA
>JACRNF010000091.1 GCA_016219355.1 Chlamydiota bacterium
GCTATTACAAATAAAGAAAAGATCTCCCGCTTCCAAAGTGGTTGGATTTTCAACAATCTCTTTATTTTTCTGCGACCAAATAAACGGAGTGTTGAATTTGTTTACAGAAGAGCCCATTTGATGACTCTCTTTATCTAAAGAAAGGATCAAAAACCTTCGTTGTAATGATACGCTAGAGGTTGAAAAACATTTTCTCCAATTTCCATTGCTAAGTTTTACAAAGATAAGCTTGAATCAAAAAAGATGTTAATATTCATAACCCCTAAAGGGCTCTTCTAGTGTATCGGTAAAGATCCCATCTATCGAGTCAGACCTTTTAATAGAATATTCAGCTTTATTGTTCTGAAGTGCTCTATCCATTTCAAGGATTTCTTGGGGTGTTGCAAATCTTATCAATAAAGCGTTATCTAAACCAAGTCCTCTATTTGTTAATTGGAGAGATCCAGCTCCGCTACTTTTGCTTTTAACTAGTAACCTATCAAGTAGATATAGATAATCTCCGTGTATACAAAGTGTTCTTGAAATTCTTCCGAAGGAAACATCGCTAACCTCTGACATTTTGTAATCACACTCAGTAGTTTGTATATAAGGATTTTTATAAGCAACTCTTCCTAAAAAATTCATTAGCTTTTCAGGGTCTGTAACCTTAGTAAATGAATCTGTAGCTGATCTTGCTGCTGCCATAGGTTTTACTCCTTTAATTTTTAAGTTTTTATAAAGATGATAAATTTTATCCTTTTGAAAATAAAATACAAGTTAAAAAAAATAATCAAACTCGATCTTTTTAAAGCAAAATCTGAAAACAGAGCAAATGCAAATCTTCATCCAAGATCTTCTTTTTGGTGATAAAAGAAATCTCTTTTTGCAGCATGCTAACGCAAGTCTCAAGGCCATCTTCTGAAAAAAACTTAAGTACTTTTGTAAGTAAAGAATTTAGCGCTTCTTTTGATTGAAAGAGATTGAACATACCGCTATTACAAATAAAGAAAAGATCTCCCGCTTCCAAAGTGGTTGGATTTTCAACAATCTCTTTATTTTTCTGCGACCAAATAAACGGAGTGTTGAATTTGTTTACCGAAGAGCCCATTTGATGACTCTCTTTATCTAAAGAAAGTATTAAATAAGGAAATTTCTTATCTAGTTTTTTGGTGGGATTTTCTTTAAAAAGCTTGTATTTGGTTAAGAGCTGATACATCCCTTCAAAACCTTTGTCTTTAGCTTCGATTAAATGCATCTGTAAAAACTTTTCGGTCTCACCTTCGGGAAAGTTCAAAAGAAAGCCTCTTGGCTCGTTAGAAAATATGGTGATCGCTTTTACTGCAACGGCGTCGCTTTGGCATTCATCAATTACTTTTTTAAGCATGTGGTTTTGTAAAAACATGGCGCATTCATATTCACCGTAGAGCTTTTCTCGAAGGATGGAGTTTTCTTTCAAATGATTGAGATTTTCATGAAGACATTCGCTCATGGTGTTTATAGTGGATGCAAGCTCAACAATTTCCTTGGGGCCGTCAACATCAATTTTTTCCCCATATTGGCCAGCGGCAATAGAAAGGGCGGAGTTGTTTAACTTTTGCACAGGATCGGCTATCTTATTTGCAATCATAAATACTGATAGGAGAAGTAAAATAATGATAAGACTTGATGTTAGGAGAATAATAGTTAATCCTTCTTGGATCTTTTTATCTATAAGATCTAAGCTGACGTCCGCCGCAACGAAGGCAAAAATGGTACCATCTTTGTCCCGAATAGGGGCGTAGCCGGTAATGATCTTGGCTGAGGAGTCTTTAGATTTATAAATAGGGGTTGTAAACACATCCTTGATAAAGGCCATGTAGTTGGAGGGTTTTGCAGAGTCTAGATTGCTAATAGGGCTCTCAAGAGGCTCGAAGGTGTTATTAAAATCAATTTTCTTAAGATGATATAAATCTTTGGCCTCTAAAAATGAGGGATTACTTTTATTAAAAGATTTTGGATCTATGTACACTACGTAGAGGTTGGTTATGGAGAGCTCTTTTTTAATAGCATTAAAATTATCGTAGAGAATGGCAGTTTGGGGATTGGAAGCTTTTAGTGTTAGATTATCACTTTCTTGCAGTCTTACTTCGTGAGGTTCAATATTAAAGGCGCAGCTTACTACTGCCGATTTTATCCTGGTCTTAAACCCTTCCAAAATCTCATTGTACCAATGATAGGCAAAGATCGAGGAAATAAAAATGGTAGCCCCGATCATGGTGGGAAGTAAAAATAGTAAAAGCCTAGACCGGATGCTCATTTTGAAACCTGCAGGTTACATTTTGGCAGTGACATTGCAATAGGGCAATGGCGACTGTGGGACATTCAGAAATTATGGTCATTAAATTAGTTTTGGTTAAGGTTAAAAAGGCGGTATCGATTTTACAGACGGCGTTATAGGATCTGGGTTTATCGCTAAATAAAGATTCTTCTCCAAAAAAATCGGTCTTGGAACAGGTTGCAATCGGCATGTTATTTTCATCAAGAAGATCAATTTCACCATCAATAATAAAATACATTCGATTGGCGAGCTGCCCCTTTTCAAAGACCTTTTCGTTTGAGGGGTATTCGTCCTGATGCATTTTCTCGGCAATGGCTATCAGAAGATCAAGATCTAGCACGTTAAAAAGGGAGATCTTTTTTAAAAAAAAGGCTTTTTCTATCAAACTTAAGGTTTTCATTCTAACAACTCATATGCAAAATGATGAAATGATTCATCAGAGGTTTTTATTTGTTCTCTTAGCGATTGCTTCCAATGAGGCATATGCAATTTAGCCTTGAGATGCGCCGCTATAATTTTATCTAAGAAAGATGGCGAGCTTTCTAATTTATTTAATATCTCTTCTAATGAGAGTTTTGACTTTTCTTCATGGATTTTCAAGAAAACATCCAGTTTATGCTCTTTAGGAGTATCTTCAATTAAAGGAGCAATTTCTAGGAAAATCTTTTCATCGCAGTTTTTTTCTAGCGTTTCTATGGCGTGAGCGTGGGCTTTTTCATTTTTTCCCCTGAGGGTCCTTACAATTAAATCTACATCTTCTATAGGACCGGCCGCTCCCACCAAATGTATTATAAAGTCAATTACCGATTGAAAGTTGGACACAAGTCCATTTTGCAAAAGGGACAAATCTAATGAAGGATAGTTCTTTTGGATGGTATTGCCGTAATAAAAATAAAAATAGGCCCTTTGAATTTCTTCAGAAATAATATCGGATAGATTTGCCTTTAGCTGCGCAATCGATAATTTGCCAAGGATTTTTCCGGCTAAAATGCGGCTTCGTTCGTGGAGAGTTACATCTTTTGTTATAGAAAGTAATATAGGTACGGTTTTAAGCCCCATTTGCATGATAATAGTTTCGGTGAGCCTGCGCTCGTTTGGACGAAATAAGCTGCCAGCTAAAATGATCTCTTTGACTGTGGTGGAATCGGCCATTTTGCCAAGGGCCGTCAAGCAATGAAGCCTTACCTCGCTATCGGATGATTGGTTAAGCTCTTCGATGATTTTAGGAGCGTAGCGGCTATCAAATTTTGTAGCAATCATACTTAATGATTTTGCGGCCATCTTTTTGATTTTTAAAGAGCTGTGCATTAAAAATTTTAAAATGGTCTCAATTGCCCCGGCCCCTTTATCTTCGCTTAAGATTTCAAGGCCCATGCAAATTTCATCTTCATCTTCAAATTTTAATAAAAGTTCTGTCTCTTTGGCAGCTATGGTTTTATTCAAAGCTGCATTAACTAAAGACGAGTTGGCAAGTGATTTTTTCAAGGTTATAATGGCAGAGCCTCTGGCGTAAAGATCGTCGCTATCTAGATCATTCATGACTTTTTGCGGATGTAAAAAACCTTTTTTGGCCAAATAGAGATTTGCATGTTTTATCAGATCTTCGCTGCTCGCTTCATCTAGCCAAGAGTCGATCATTTCAATGATTTTGGAATCGGAGGACAAAGGACTTTTTTCTAGTAATGAGAGGATTTGGATTTTTTTATGATCGGCAAACTTATTAATATAATAAATGGCTTTTGATAAATCGTAAGGATCATTAAAGGAAAGGAGACTCTCGATTGCCATTAATTGCTTTTCCTCATCTTTGCTATCCAAAGCTTCGATAATGTCTTGTTTAATTTCTTTTTGCTCTTTTTTATTTAATTTAGAAAACCAGTCAAAGACTTTGCGTTCAAAATGCAAAGCATTTTGCTGCAGGCTTATAAATATGGCCTTGGGATAAATGTTCTTTAAAATAAGGGCAATGGTCAAAAATATGATGGCGAGACAAAGTCCAAACCATCTGCTTTGAGATTTAAAGAGCATTAAAAATGCCGAGCTAAAAAGCATGCCGGTGGGCTCAAAGAAAAAGTCGTTGGTAATTCTTAAAATACCCCTTAATTTAGTGGGGGCGGCGTTGATAAGTAAGTTGTAATTATTGTCCGAAACAGAACAAAGCACTCCTTCAATGGCCACGACTGCTAAAATGGCGACAAATAAAGAATCGTAGGTTACCCACTCAAAATAGACCATCAAAAAATAAATGGGAGTTAAAATAATCATATTGCCGAGATTTATCTTTCTTACCATCCTGCGGTAGAAGAACATTCCGATGATAATGTTACCACCGGCAATATAGGCCTTGCATTTGGCTAAAAATTCTACAATAGTGTTTTGGGATACTGCATCTGGGCTGGAAATATGAGGGACAAAGATTTTTTGAAATGTTTCCATGTAGCTAAATTCTGTAGAATTTCTAAGGGTTTGTACAATAAAGCACATGCTGACTAGGACAATTGCGTAAGGAGATGTGGCAAAAAGCTTGATAATGGTGAATAAGCTTTTTTTGCCACTATATAAAAAACTTTCGGTTATGTCCTCTTCAATTACCGGCACTTTATTAACAATGGACCTTGCTTCAAAAATGGCCAGCATTAAGGCTGCGGGAATTAAAGCAAATAATGTAAAAGTGCCTAACTTGTCTATTAGTAAATTGATCAAAATGCCGGAGATAACGTAGCCCAAAAAATAAGCGGCGTTGTAAACGGCGTAGATTCTTTTAGCGTCTTGTAGGTCGTGATAGGTGTCAAAAAAGGTCCAAAAGCTGGCGGTAATTGAGGCGATGTAACCAATGGTAAAAATTTGCAGGGCTAAGAATAACCAGTTAGGAGGATGAGCTTGGATCACAAAAGCAAAAAAAGCATAACAGCAAGTTGCTATTAGCATGACGTTTAGCAAGATTTTATAAGAGGAAAAGATCCTTAAAAAATATAAGAAAAGAGAAAAAAATACAAACATTGTAAAAGCGCTGACGGCGTAAGTGATGGGCAGTTTATCGGCCCCGACATGCTCCAAAAAAAGGCCGATGGACATGGTGTCTGCAATGGAGGTTGCAAAAGCAATGATAAATGCAAGCCTTATGAAGCGAAATGCATTTCTGCTCTCGCCCGGATAGATGCCAAAAGCATTTCGGACAACTCTTCTAAGGTTAGTAATCATTTTTTAAAAATAACTTCCAAAAGTTTAATAAATATAAGGTCTATATTGTACCTTGAACCTCAATTAATTCCATTAAATTTCAATATTAAA
>JACRNF010000047.1 GCA_016219355.1 Chlamydiota bacterium
ATCTACTAACGGAGTGTATGTTCGATTGGGATCAACTAATCGAGTTGCGGGACCTGAACTTGTGGCAGAGCTTCAGCGTTCGGTAATAAATATTTCATTTGATCAACAACCATTGAGCGAGGCATCAAAAGATGATTTGGACTTTGATTTAATATCTCAGACTTTTAAAGCGATAAAAAAGGAAATAAATGAAGAGAAATTATGTTCCATAGGTGTCTTAGTTCCTTCTGCTAACCGAAAAGTGCCTTCCGTGGGAGGTCTTATTCTTTTTGGAAAGAAAATCAAAAGAGATATTTTGATTCCTTTTGCAAAAGTTCGATGCGCTCGATTTGTGGGTAACGACAAAACGGAAATATTGGATAGTTATGAAATTGAGGGAACTATTTTAGAAGCTGTAGATGAAGTGCCTAAATTTATAATTCGTAATACTCGCCTTGCAGGGGAAATAAAAGAGATCAGGCGAAAAGATATTCGCGAGTATCCTGTGGTTGCAATTAGAGAAGCTTTGATTAATGCTTTAGTTCACGCAGATTATTCAATTGGCGGGGCTTCTATTCAAGTTGCTATATTCCGCGATCGATTGGAAATTCAAAATCCCGGTATGTTTCCTTTCGGATTTACTTTTGATGATTTCAAAGCAGGAATTAGTAGAATTAGAAATAGGGTAATTGCAAGAGTATTTTATGAACTCCGTTTAATGGAACAATGGGGGAGCGGATATAAAAGAATTATTGAAACTTGCAGACTTAATAATTATCCTGAACCTAAATTTGAAGAATTAGGAACTTCGATACGAGTCACTTTTTATCCCCATTCTAAAACGGCTTTAGCTATGAACAAAAAGAAGCTTTCTCATGAATTGATGAAGAGAGAAAAATTAATATTAAGTTTTTTTAGAAAAAATGAGCCTTTGGCTTTTCATCAGTTATATAAAAGAATAATGCCTAAAATTTCTGAGCGAGCCTTGCGTTATGATCTAGCTAATTTAAAGAAAAAAGGTATGGTAATTTCAAAAGGTAAAGGTAGGGCGCTTGTATGGGAAAAAGTTTAAATTTTTTCTTTATAAAATGGACTTAAGGCTTTTGGACAAGTAAAATTTTTAATATCCATTGACAAAGAAGTCTAATTTTGCTATAATAACCATGGGTGCGAGATAATAATAATGTTAATAACGCACTGTAATAACCTCAGTTTTGGGTTTCTTCCCTCTGAATCTGCTAAGATTTTTGAGGAGTTTGATTTCTTTTTTTCGAGGAAAATAGCCAAAGGCTCTATTTTCGAGAAAAAAAGAAATCAAAATTGCAAAAAGATTGCTGATTCTGATGAAAATTTCTACAGCTAAGGATCTTTTTACAAATTTAGGAAGATTGCAAAAAAATTTAGCATCGGGAAAACTTGATCATCGCAGTGTTAGCGCAATCGAGTCTGATTTAGAAACCATTTGTCAAAAAGCAAGTAGTATTTATAAAAATTGCCAAGATAGATTTTCTAAAGCAAGCTTTGAGGGAATAATTTCTCAAGCTCAAACTATGTTTAAAAATCTTGAAAAAATCGAGGTTGAGAAAAATGAAGAGGATCTGCAGTTTTTAGAAGAGATATCATCCATTGCAAAAAAAATCGATACTCTTGCTCTAAAGTTTTTATATTATTCTTCAAATGAGATACAAAGTGCTTTAGATAATATTGAAGCTTCGATATCAGCTATTAAGCAAAAAAATCCCTATAATGCTCCATTTTTTAAAGCAAAATTATCCAAACTTGAAGAAAGCTTAGAAAATTTAAAATTTCGTTTTTTATTTCCTATAGTAGAAGAGCTGGAAAATGATTCGCTTCACATAACTTTTGCATATAGAGTTTTACATACTTTAGATCAAAAAAATTTAAAAGATCTCCATCGGATGAAGCATTTGGCAGGTATTGCAAAAAAGATCTATTTTCATAAAAACATTGATAGTCAAATTAAAAACTTAGATGAAAAGACTTTAATCGCTGTAAAACAAAACATTTTTAGTCAGCTAAAAATGGATTTAACCCAAGCGCAAGATTTTGAAAATTTCAATGAAATTTTAGCCGGGGCCCTAATGCAATATGTAGCTGATGAATTGATGGCTTCTCATTCTTAGGCTAGACTGCTAACTGCTTCAATGAAAAGAAGACCCTTTCTTTTTTCTTCAAATGTTTTTTTCATGGTCTAAAAATCTTGGATATGGAAAAATTTGCATAATATCTAAAAAGGAATAGCTCATGGAAGTTCAAGTTTATATTTTGCTTGCCTTTGTTTTGATTTTATCAATTTTTGTAGGTTTTGAAGTCATTGTAAAAGTGCCAGCTATTTTACACACTCCGCTAATGTCAGAAACTAACGCCATTTCCGGGATCACCCTTGTCGGAGCTTTTTTAGCCGCAGCGCAAGGAACTTCTTTTGCTTCCATTTTGGGACTGCTAGCCATTACTTTTGCAACTATCAACGTAGTTGGCGGATATCTTGTCACTGATCGAATGCTGACTATGTTTAAAAAAAAACCTAGCGGAGAAAAGAAATGAACCTTCAAGTGATGATAAATATTTCTTATCTTGTTTCCTGTGTCTGCTTTATTTTTGGGTTGAAAATGCTTCAATCTCCCTTGACGGCAAAAAGGGGCAATATTATTTCCGCATCAGGCATGCTTCTTGCCATTGTTGCTACTTTAATGCATAAAGAGGTTGTTAATTATACCTATATCTTTGCTGCAATATTAGTCGGCTCTTCCATCGGGATTTTTGCTGCCAAAAAAGTTAAAATGACCGGCATGCCGGAAATGGTAGCCCTTTTGCATGGTTTTGGAGGTATTGCCAGTTTACTTGTTGGCTGGTCGATCTATCATGCTCGTCCAAATATCCCTCTTTTTACGACCATTGATGTTTTTTTATCCATTTTTATTGGAGGGGTAACTTTTACCGGAAGTATGATTGCCTGGGCCAAGCTAAGTGAGAGGCTTCCCGGAAAACCGCTAGTGTTTTCTTTTCAGAAAATTTTTAATTTTTCTTTGATCGCATTTTTAATTATTCTTGGCATTATTTATTGTAATAATCCTCAAGAAAATTATTCGGTGCTTTTGGGGATTATCGCAGGTTCTTTAGTTCTTGGCGTGATGATGGTCATCCCAATTGGTGGAGCCGATATGCCGGTTGTTATTTCTTTATTAAATAGTTACTCTGGCCTCGCTGCCTGCGCTGTTGGTTTTGTTTTAGAAAATAATTTGCTTATTGTCTCCGGCGCTTTAGTTGGAGCAAACGGTATTATCTTATCTTCCATAATGTGTAGGGCCATGAACCGTTCCCTTGCTCATATTTTATTTAGTGGCTTTAGCGCTGTCAGCGAACAAAAAAAAGAAAAAGAGCAAAGAGAAGTAAAATCGCTTTCTCCAAAAGATGCTTATTATGTTTTGGAAGCGGCTAAATCAGTTGTGATTGTTCCGGGTTATGGTTTGGCAGTTGCTCAAGCGCAACATGCGGTAAGAGAGCTTGAAGAGCTTTTGGAAGCTAATGGAGCTGATGTAAAATATGCTATTCATCCGGTTGCCGGAAGAATGCCGGGCCACATGAATGTTCTTTTAGCCGAAGCTAATGTGCCTTACGATCATCTTATTGAAATGGAAAACATTAATCGAATAATGTCCAATGTTGATGTTTGTTTGGTAATTGGCGCTAACGATGTTGTTAATCCCTCAGCAAGAGATGATGCAACAAGTCCTATTTATGGCATGCCCATAATAGAAGCTGATAGAGCAAAGAATGTATTTATTTTTAAAAGATCGATGGCTTCGGGATTTGCCGGTATTGAAAATCCTCTTTTTTATAAAGACAATGCTTTTATGATCTTTGGGGATGCTAAAAATAGTTTGCAGGCTTTAATCGCTGAGTTTTAGTTAAAAATCAGCCAAATGGATGATGGAGCATTAAACCATTTGGCTAAGTTGTGATTTAGGTCTCTTTAGCGTTCTATCTTACGCGTGAGTCCTACGATCTTCTAAAACTTGTAAGTGCCTTAGATTAGAGGCCATCATAACGGTCACCGGATGGATGCCTTCTCTATCCTCAATAGTAATTTGAATCTCATTAAGCCTTCTGCCTGCAATAGGTCGGCCTTCGTTGATATCTATGATGCGTCCGACAATTTGAATCCTATTTCCCCTGTCGAAATTCCCTATTTGCGCTACGATTGAATATGGAGGAGCATCATTGGGGTGATTTCGAATAAATTCTAATGCTTGAAACATATTATAGTTTCCAGCGACATCTCCATATGGGTTATGCGCAGTCTTAAGTACATGTATTTCTCCAGCAGCCATAAATTTTCTCCTTTGTTAAATTAATATTATTAAAAATACAATCTTTTCGGATTGTTTAAAGTAATTATAACATAGTTGTGATTATAATAATACAATTTTTTAACGTAAATATTTTATTTTAAATTACGTTTTTCTTGTAAAATAAAAACTTTAATAAGTATGTAATATTTTTTATTGACCTTGTTAAATTCTTTCACGATCCAACCAAATTATTAATGGGGATAGAAAGAAAATCTTGCAAGGGTATTCCTTGCGGCCCGACAAGGATTATTTTGGAGGGTTTAAATTTTTCTTTAAAGCTGTCCATGCCGCTTTGTTTTAGCTTTTCAAAGCCGGTTTTAACTTCTATGGCGCAAATAAAATGTCCATATTGCAAAACAAAATCAACTTCTTTATCTTGTTCTCGCCAATAATAACACTCGATGAGAGTGCCTCTGATTGCATTAAGAAGATGAGCTCCAACAGCTGATTCAACTAACCTTCCCCAAAAACTAAAATCCTCTTTCGCTTCTTTATATGAAAGGGTTGATTGTGCCGACATTAACGCGGTATTAAATACTGCAAGTTTGGGTGAAGAGCCTCTTTTTCTAAATGGCTGGTTGGCAAATTTTTGCAGTCCGCAAATAAGTCCGGCTCCTGCCAAAAGATCAAGATAATGAGCAAGAGTTGTTGTATTTCCGGCATCTTGCAGCTCGCCGAGCATTTTAGAATAGGAAAGAATTTGTCCGCTATATTGGCACGATAACTGAAATAAACGGCGGAGCAGCGCCGGTTTATGGACAGGGGACATTAATAAAATATCTCTAGAAATAGTGGTCTCGATTAAAGATTCGTTAATATAATTTTTCCATCTGGTTGGATCTTTTTCATCTATCAGAGAAGAAGCTCCTGGATATCCACCAAAATATAAATATTGATCTAAAGAAAAATGAAAAGTTTCTTTCATTTCCTGGAAAGACCAATGTGAGATGGGAATAACTTCAAAACGGCCGGATAAACTTTCGGATAAACCTTTTTGCGCAAGCCAGGGAGATGATCCAAGGATCATCACGAACAAGTTGGTTTTATTTTTACAATCTTGATCCCAAAGAGCTTTGATCATTTCGGCCCAATTAGGAATTTTTTGCACTTCATCAATGATCAAAAGGGCTCCTTTAATAGGATCGATTTTGTGTCTTGCAACTTCCCATTGTTCTTCTAGCCATGAAAGATTTTGCAAGGTTACAACATCAGCTGAAATATAATGAGAGGGCATTTTAATTTCATCTGCAACCTGCAGCGCAAGTGTTGTTTTTCCAACTTGCCTGGGTCCCAGAAGGACTTGGATGAATTTTCTGGATTCATTTAGCCTTACTATCAACTCTTTAAATGCCGGTCTTTTTTTCATAAAATTTTCTTTACTCAGTTCTTTGAGTAATTTTACTCAATCTATTGAGTAAAATCAAGAGTATGATGATAAAATATTATAAACTGTTCATTTTTAAGGATATAAAATCAATAAATGAATGGTCCGCAGACACAAAAATTTATAAAACAACATAAAAAGCTAATATTTGAACAGTAGTTTATTCATATAAATTATATTTTAATAACTAATAGGTGCTTATATAGCTTTTGTTTACAATTAATTATAATTGTTGTATAATATTATTAAATAATGCAAACAATAATATAATTATGGCAAGTTCAATTCAATATGGTCCATGTACGTTAGCCGAAAACAATGCAGCTACTGTAATTCAAAGAAATTGGAGAAGAAAACAACCGAATATTTTATTCGCTTGTCGAATTAGATCCTTCGAATTAAGAAAAAAAGAAGACGAACCTCATTTATTCATAACCGTTTTACCGCTAGAAAGAAAAAATCCCTTGTTTGATAAAACAATTAAATCTTTGAATGATTGGATGGTTAGTATAAGTAAAATCCAATGCAAAATGTTTGAGACATGTTCTGATTTGCATAGTTTTGTGTATAGCGAAAATGTATCTAAATTAAATTCAGCGGATATGATTTGTTGTGAGGTATGCAGACTTCTAAAAATGGGACTTGGATCAACAAATCGATTGCAGGTTATTTTTGATGACGCCAAAGAAATACAGGCTATATTGCTTTACAATATTAAAGAAACTGAAATTTTTGTAAACTATATCTGCACGGCTCCTCACAACTTAGAAGGAATAGATCCTCAAATAAGCGGTAGGCCAAGAATTAAAGGATGCTGCACAGCCTTAATTGAATTTTTAGCATTTGAATGTATAAAAAGAAGGGTAGAATCAATACGCCTTGCGTCAACAAGCTCTTCCTGTAAATTTTACGAAAAAATGGGTTTTAAAAATGGGGGGCTTTTTATGACCATGTCGGTAAAAGCGGCCCGTGAGTTCATACATTCAAAAAGGTGCGGAATGGCGCAAATCGTGCGCGATGTTTAAATAACAAAACATAAATTATGGCAAGTTTAATTCAGTATGGTCCTTGTACGCTAGCCGAAAACAATGCAGCTATTGTAATTCAAAAGTTTTGGAGAGGACAAAAGACACCTACCTATACCCGTATTTCTTTATTGGCTTTGCAAATTCGATCCGGCAAATTAAGAAAACAAGAGGAGGATGCTTCTCTATCTATAAATGTTTTACCGATTGATCATTTGTTCAAAAAAACCGTTAAAACAAACCTCTGGTTTAAAAAAATAGTTGAAACTTTGAGAGAATGGAAAGATCTTATAGATGATGCCCAAACTAAAATATCAAAGCAAAACATCGAAAATTTATCTTCAGCATGGATTATCATTCATCGGTTATTAAGTGAGCTATTATTTAAAGACCTGTCGGATTCAGGAATTAAATTGCAGGTTGTTCTTGATCAAGAAAAAAAAATACAGGCTGTAGTACTTTACACTATAGAGAAGAAAGATAATAAACCTATCGGTATTCATATTGAATATATATGTACTGCCCCTCATAATTTAACCGGAATTAAGCCTGAGATACGCCGACTATTAAATCCTAAGAATCAACCAAGGCTAAAAGGCTGCGGTACAGCTTTAATTGAATTTATTGCTTTTGAATGTTTAAAAAGAAGGCTGCAATCAATATCACTAGCCTCAACCACTTCCTCTGTCCCATTTTACAAAAAGATGGGTTTTGAAAATAACGGTCTTTTTATGACTATGTCGTCACGAGCGGCCTTTGAGTTCATACATTCAGAAAGACGAGGAATAGCTAAAATCTACAGTATGGAAAAAGATTAGGCTATATCCTTTAAGCGATTCAATGCCTTTTTTACCGTATCTTCACTGGCAAATCCTGAAAACCTAACAAACTCTTCTCCAAATGGCCCAAAGCCGCTTCCGGGAGTTGTGACAATTCTTGCTTTTTCTAAAAGATAGTCAAAAAAATCCCAAGAGTTCATTTTGTTAAGAGTTTTGCACCAAACGTATGGAGAATCTATTCCTCCAAAAACTGTGAAGCCTGCTTTTTGTAATCCTTCTTTAAGAAGAGTTGTGCTTTTTTGATAAATTTGTAGATTTTTCTTCAGCTCAATTTGCCCTTGAGGTGAAAAAGTGTGGGCAGCAGCTTTTTGGATAGGATAAGAAATGCCTCCGGTAGTGGAATTGATATATCTTTGCCAAACAGTTTTAAAAGGATAACTTTCGTTTTTGTCTTGAACGACTAGTTTTGATGGAATAGCTATGTAAGAGCATCTAAGTCCGGTAAAACCGGCAGTTTTGGAAAAACTGCGCATTTCTATTGCCACTTCATCAGCACCTTCAATTTCATAAATAGAAACTGGGATATTTTTTGATCTAATAAAGGCAACATAGGCTCCATCAAAGTAAATTATCGCTTTTTCTTTTTTGGCGTAAGCTACCCAAAGTTCTAAAGTTTCTTTGGTTAAAGCAACTCCGGTTGGATTATTGGGCGAGCAAAGGTAAACAAAATCTGCATGTTCCTTAGGGGGGATAGGCTGAAAGTTATTTTCTTCCAAGCAGGGGATGTAAATCAAATTTTCTTTTCTACCGTAGATAGTGTTGACATCAGCGTAGACCGGATAGGCCGGAGAGCTGATGGCTACTACATTGTTTTCTTCAAAAAGATGTTGGATGTTGGCAATATCACATTTGATTCCATCGGAAATAAAAATGTCGTTAAAAGTAATATTCGATTGGGGAAGGGTAATGTCTCCAATGCCCAGGCGTAAAATTTCCTCATTTTTAATGTTTTTTAAACTGATGTGTTTTTCAATTTCTTTAAATAGATAATCTTGAGAAAGTTGTAAAATACCTTTTTTTAATGTGACCATAATTTTTTTTCTTGGTTTTTTTTAAAAAAATAGCTTAAAAAAAATAAAAATTCAAGCTTCATTTTTTTTCGTGGATCATTTGCACAAGTTGTAAATTTGTAATTCATTAGGTTGCTTAAGATCTTGCAATAAATAAATAATTTTAATAGGATTTTCCAAAAACAAAAAAGGATAATTTTTTATGGAAAGACTTAAGATGCAAGAAGGTGCAGTCGGCGTGATTAAAACATTTTCATCTGTTCTAACTGGAGCTCTAACTTCCGTTATTGGAACGTGCGTGGGTGAAATAGGCGCAAGAAAGGTCTTGTCTTTAAAAGGCTGGAGTGAGAAGCAATACTCCGAGTCGTGGATGAATACAGTTCTTGGAATTACAATGTTGTGTGGAATGGCAATTGGGGTTTTCGAATCAAGAAAATTTCAAACAGCTAGGCCGATGATTTCAAGAACTATTTATTCATCGACAATGATAAGTTTATTTGTTGGAGCAATTAATGCAGTTGGAATCAAGGGATGTGCGGCAGTCGGTGTTGTTTTCATTGCTTGGCATAAGTTGTCTTATTAAAATATTTTGGTGTTATTTTAATTTTTGCGTATACTCATGAAATATGGATTCATATAAAGAGCTTAAAGATAGCATTTCGCAAATTGAAAAGCAGCTTCAAATTTCCTTTAAGGATAAAGAAGTTCTATTGCTATCTTTTATCCACAGATCTTTTTTTAATGAGAACAAAAATCTGCTGAAAAATTATAACGAAAGGTTGGAATTTTTAGGAGACGCAGTCTTAAATTTAATTGTCTCTCATCTTTTGTATGAAAAACTTCCCCAAATTCAAGAAGGAGAGCTTTCCCATTTAAAATCTTGTTTGATCGATGCCGCTTCTTGCGCAGGGTTTATCAAAAAACTAAAACTGGAAAATTTTCTTCTATTAGGCAAAGGAGAAAAAATGACGTTGGATAGAGGAAGAGATACTATTTTATCAGACTGTTTTGAAGCAATTATTGGAGCTGTTTATTTAGATAAAGGGTTTTTAGAGACTAAAAACTTTTTCATCAACCATTTTGAACATGAGCTTTTGCAAATTATCAATACTCCGCAAATTAACTACAAGGCCGCTTTGCAAGACTTTTCTCAAAGAACTTTTCAAATGCAGCCGCAGTATAACGTTATTGAAGAAACCGGCCTTGATCATTTAAAAACATTTAAAGTGGCTGTTTTGATTAACAATCAGGAAATGGGGATCGGTCTTGGTTCTTCTAAAAAAGTGGCAGAGCAAAAAGCGGCAGAAGATGCCATGAAAAAAATTATTAAATAAGTTCTTAAGGCAGATATGGGTAAAGATAAACTTGTTTGGATGTGTAGGGAATGCGGCCATTCTCAGGTGAAATGGTCCGGAAGCTGCATTTCTTGCAATAATTGGAATACATTTGTCGAGCATGTCATTGCCGATGAAAAAAAAATGAAGTTTGCGGCGCAAGATTTAAAAATGAACGGATCTGTCAGGCTTAAAGACATTAGTTTGAATGAATTTTCCAGACACCATTGTAAAATTACAGAATTTGATAGGCTTTTGGGTGGGGGAGTTGTAAAAGGCTCTTTGATTTTAATTGGCGGAGATCCAGGTGTTGGCAAATCCACTTTACTTTTACAAATTTCTGAGGCCTATGCTTCACAAGGATTAAAAGTTTTATATGTGTGCGGAGAAGAATCGGTCGAACAAACCTCTTTGAGGGCTGGGAGGCTGGGAATTAAGAGCGATAACTTATATCTTTTATCCGAGACATTATTTAGGGCCATCAAGCTAGAAATTGATAAGCTTAAGCCTAATATTATTATTGTAGACTCGGTGCAGATCCTCTATAAAGATGAAATTCCCTCATCTCCCGGTTCTGTGGTGCAGGTAAGAGAAATTGCCATGGAGTTTATGCATATTGCAAAAGGCTATGGGATAACTACTTTTATGATTGGCCATGTGACAAAGTCGGGAGAAATTGCCGGGCCCAAAGTATTAGAGCATATAGTTGATACGGTTTTAGATTTTGAAGGGGAAAGACAAATTGGCTTTAGGCTACTTAGATCTGTTAAAAATAGGTTTGGGCCAACGGATGATATAGCTCTTTTTCAAATGAAGGAAGATGGTTTGAAAGAAGTTGCTAACCCTTCCGAAGCGTTTTTAAGGGAAAGGATGAGAGGTGTTGCAGGTTCATCTATTGTTCCTACCATTGAAGGAGTAAGATCTCTTTTGATCGAGATCCAAGCTCTTGTGACGCCAACTTCATTTTCCAATCCTTCCAGAAAATCTACCGGGTTAGACCAAAACCGCTTGGCCTTATTATTGGCTGTTCTTGAAAAAAGGGTAGGATATCAACTGCATAATTGCGATGTATTTGTCTCTGTTGCTGGAGGATTAAAAATTAAAGAGCCCGCGATCGATCTTGGAATATTGCTGGCTATCGCTTCTTCTTTTACCAATAGGATCTTAGATCCTGATACTGTTTGTGTAGGTGAAGTTGGTCTAGGTGGTGAGATTAGAAGTGTAAGCAGGATAGAGAGTCGAATTAAAGAGGCTATCAATATGGGGTTTAAAAAATGTTTATTCCCTAAAAAATGCTTTAAAGAAATTTCTAAAAATCTGATGGATAAAATTGAACTTGTTGGGGCCGATATTGTTGATGAGGCAATCCACGAAGTGCTTTAAAACATTGTCAAAATTTTTTTAATGTGATTAGCTTAAAGATTAACAATGGAGAAAAGTATGCCAAATGAAAAATTTATATTACCTGAGCTAGGCTATGATTATAGTGGCTTAGAACCTGTTTTTCCGGCAGAAGCCTTAAAAATCCATCATGATAAGCATCATAGAGGTTATGTTAACAATGTAAACCTTAATTTAGAAAAATTTCATGAAGCTGAAAAACACAATGATCTTACGGCAATGGCCCATTTTATGGGGCTCATCAAATTTAATGCCGGTGGTCATCTGATCCATAGCTTTTTTTGGGAAAACCTTGCTCCTCAAAATAAAGGGGGAGGGGAAGTTGTTAAAAAAGAGCTTTTTAAAGCGATCGAAAAAGATTTTCAAAACTTTGATAAATTTGTAGAGGCTTTTAATGCGCAAACGATTGGAGTGCAAGGGTCCGGCTGGGGATGGCTCGCTTTGAATAAATTTACCAAACATCTTTTTATCACTACATCTTCTAATCAGGATTTATTAAACCAAACTAGCGCTATACCGCTTATGTGTGTTGATGTTTGGGAGCATTCCTATTACATAAAATACAAAAATGATAGGGCTCAATATGTAAAAGATATTTGGAGTATTATCAATTGGACAAAAGTAGAAGAGAGGTTCATCAAGGCGCTTAAGTAAACTAAATTTTTTAGTTTACTTTTAGCTATTGATAATTAGATAGTTGTGGCAAATTAAGATACTTGTTGAAATTAATTAAACCTGGTACAATTGTCGTTATTTTGAAAAACATAGGCTTTTAAATTATGGGACTATTTTCTAGGAATAAACCTAAAATTAAAGTTGAAGCTGTTAAGAAAGATGGTTTTAGCGGTTGGATTAAATGCTCGGGCTGCTCTGAGATGATCCATGCAAACGAGCTGCAAAACAATATTAATTGCTGCCCAAAATGTGGATATCACTATCGGATGAGCGCCAAACAACGAATTGCGCTTTTATCGGATGAAAATAGTTTTCAAGAGATGTTTAGCAATTTTACCACAGTGGATGTTTTAAACTTTGTAGACTCGCAAAAGTATGTAGATAGAATTAAGGAAGCAAGGGAAAAATCGGGCGGCGAGGAAGCGGCTTTGGTTGGAACTTGCAGGATACAGGAGCGAACGGTAGCATTAGGAGTTCTTGATTTTTCTTTCATGGGTGGATCAATGGGCTCGGTTGTTGGAGAAAAGATAACCTTGATAATTGAATATGCCACTAAGAATAACCTTCCGGTAGTGATTGTATCGGCATCAGGTGGAGCCAGAATGCAAGAATCTATTCTTTCTTTAATGCAGATGGCTAAAACCTCAGCTGCATTAACTAAGCTGCATGAAAAAAGGTTACCTTATATTTCTGTTTTAACCAATCCCACAACCGGAGGGGTCACCGCCTCTTTTGCATCGCTTGGAGATATAATTATTGCTGAGCCTGATGCCTTGATTGCCTTTGCTGGCCCAAGGGTAGTTGAACAAACAATTGGGCAAAAGCTTCCTAAGGGAGCGCAAAAATCTGAGTTTTTATTGGAAAAAGGGATGATAGACGGTATTGTAGAGCGAAAGGACTTAAAAAAGAAAATTTCTTATTTTATTGAATTTTTTATGGACAACCCAAGGCCGGAAGATGTAAAAGATAGGTTGCAACAAAAATTAAAACAGCTTTTAAAGTTTGCTGATATGCAGGAAACAGAATTTGCCCAAGAAAACAAATGAAAGAAAAAGTTTTAATAGATACGCAAGATGATGATCTGGTTCCACTTTATGCAACCGAGCTCTCTTCCGGAGCCGATGTTAAAGCGGATATAAAAGAAAATATTATTTTAAAACCTTCCGAGTCCATACTGGTCCCTACCGGCATTCGGTTACAAATACCTCCCGGCTTTGAAGTGCAGGTAAGGCCAAGAAGTGGTCTAGCTCTTAAAAATCAAATTACAGTTTTAAATTCTCCCGGTACCATTGATAGTGATTTTAGGGGAGAGATCGGTGTGATTTTAATCAACCATGGAAAAGAGCCATTTATAATTTTACCCAAAATGCGGATAGGACAGCTTGTTTTAACTAAAGTTTATCAAGCTGAATTTGTTAAAGGAGAACTGAGTTCAACAATTAGAGAAAGAGGCGGATTTGGCCACAGTGGTAAATTTTAATTCACTTTTAGATAAAGAATCGGTAGTGGGCTATTTTGATGCAAAAGCTACTGCATTTTTAAAATCATCTACAAAAAATGAAGCTATTTTAGAGTTAGTTGATCTTTTAGTAAGTTCACAAAAGCAATTGGATAAAAAAGTTGTCTACAACGCTCTTTGGGAAAGAGAAAAAATTGTTTCTACAGGTATTGGGATGCAAGTTGCCATTCCCCATGCAAAGCTTTCTTGTATCAATAATTTTTATATCGCTGTCGGCATTAAGAAAAATAAAGGAATTGATTGGCAATCATTGGACGATTCGGCGGTCAAAATCATCTTTTTAATCATAGGGCCGCAAAATAAACAAAATCAATATTTGCAAATTTTATCAGGCATCACCGCTTGCTTCAAAGATGAATTTTTTAGAAGAAAGCTTCTTGATGCTAAAACTAAAGAAGATATCTTGAAAATTATTAGTCAAATTTAATCAAATTTTGTCTTTTTTAAAAAAAACTATACAAATATTTTCAAAAATCTGTTATATCATTATTTGAATCTGATGGAGAAAAGTATGGATCTTAAAATTAAGGATGTGGCGGAGCTGTTAAATGTATCGGAGACAACCATACGAAGATGGCTAATTGAAAAAAAAATACCTGCGTATAGGTTGAATGGGCAATTTAGGTTTAACCGAACTGAGATAGAAAACTGGGTTGTGGGCTGCAGGACTTCCAAACTTGTTGATGAAATGTCTCCTTTTGCAGATGAGGCCCATCCAATTAAATTAAATTCGGAAAAGGCCAAGAACATAGTTGGCAGACAAATTGGGACTCAAGCCTTTTCGTTATTTAGAGCGATTTACAAGGGTGGAATAATCCATGACATTGATGGAAGGACCAAAGAAGAGGTTATCAGCAAGTCGGTGAAGATAATTGCTGAAAATCTTAATTTGGATGCTGAAGTTTTAACCGAGCTTTTATTGGATAGAGAAAGACTTATGCCAACAGCTTTAAATCATGGCGTGGCAGTGCCTCATACCAGAGATTTTTTACTTCCTAAAACGTATGATATTGTTTCGGTAGTTTATTTAAAAAAGCCAATAGATTATGGTTCATTGGATGGTAAACCGGTTGATGTGCTGTTTTTCCTTTTTGCTTGCAATGATAAAAATCATTTGCATCTATTGGCAAAGCTTGCCCATTTGACAAGAGATGAAGAATCCTTAAGTTTTTTAAAGACCTTTCCTATGAAGAGCACTTTACTTGACTTTATCAAAAAATGGGAATCCAACCTAAATATTATAGAATAGCTAAGCTTGAATCTTTAAGGTTTTCAATGTGCTATAAATACCTTGTCTGACATTTAAATTTCCGCAGCGGGCTGCAATATCTTTTGCTTGGTTTATCTCTTTAATACTTATAAATAAATTAGCGATTATTGCTTGCTTCTCAGCTCTTGAAAAAGTATCTATAAGACTATATGAAATTATTTTGGCCTTGATTAAAATTTTCTTAGCTTGCGTGATATTGTTATGATTAATGAACCATTCGGCCATTTCCAATAACAAATCTATTTTGGCCTCGGTATTAGTGATTTGAGGATAGATATTAAAAGCTTCCTCCAAATTCAAGACCTTTATAAAAGCATATCCAACAAGCAATAAGGCATGGCTTTTAATAAAATTATTAGTTATTTCCAAGGCCACTTTTTTAGCAAGCGAAAGCTGATTTTCTTCTACCAAGAAATAGATTGCCGATAAAAGGGTAGAAGGTTCGTTTTCTTTTTCTGCAGCAGTTGTCATTATTTTTAAAGTCTTATAGCAATTTAATAAATTACCCTCTGCTAAACATTTTTTTGCAAGATCAAGGAGCAATTTGTTTTTGATATCTTTATCTTGAATTGAGCTTACCAGATAATTAACGGTATAAAAAGCATCGGCAAGCATATAGCCATAGGCTAAATCGCATATTATTTTTTCTAAAAAAACAGCTTTATTTTTTAAACTGGGATAAAACATGGATTTGATTAAATCATACTGCTGATCAACAAAGAGTTTTTTTGCTACAACTAACATACAAGTATAAAGTTTTTGCAATTCATCCGAATTGTTAGGATAAGACAAAATTAAAAGCATGGCCAAATCTATCATTTTTTGGGCCTTTATTATCTCGCACGTTTTGATTAGCTGATCAATGACGGGAAAATAAATAAAATAAAAAAACACTTTTTTATCTTGTTCGGGAATGGTTTGTGATAACAACATTTTGTTGTTTTTTTCTAGCTGATTGCAAGCTTCATCTGTTTTATAATCTAGAACTAGTGATGTGAGCTGAGGAAAAAATTGATAAAAGGCTTCGATCTCTTGAGCGTTCTTATGAAAATAAATGCAGCGGGTAATGTTAGGGGTTATTGGAATAAAGGGATTGATTTCTTCGATATTTTTGGGTGTAAAACCTAATACACTGCTATTAAAAGCAAATAAATTATAACAGTCCTCGGTTGGGGCAAAGACTATGCCGTTGACTTTTCTAGCTATATCATATGCAATCGAATTGACATATCTAGCGGTTTTGCAGCTAACAAAATATAAAATTTTGAATTTATTCAAATTGGCGGCATCGATAGAACTTGCTTGGAATTTGCCCTCTTCTCCGTGTCCGAATATTATCATATTTTCTAGTCCATGGCCGCCAAATAACCCAACATCACAAGGTTTATCGTCTTGGGATAATAATCCTTGAAGTTCGAGTACTGAACCGGCAGTACAACAAACTTTATCGGTAACTCTATCAAAAAAAGGGGCTATTTTTGTATATTTTTGAACAAAGCATCTTTGATCCAATTGAGGAAATACAATACGAAGGCTGTTTATTGCTGGCATCAGTTAAAAAATCTCCAAAATAATTTAGGTGTTTTAATTTTTTACGAAGGTATTAGCGAGGACAAATACTCAAATACTTTTTTAATTTCTAAAAACAAGTTTTTGATTGTTTCGAGAGTAAAGTTTGATAAAGAGCTAAACTGCTTAATAATGATCCTTAGCCCTTCAATAATAGCTTGCATAAAGGGGTCTATTGCTTTTTGATACAACCAATAAAAAGCAGGTTTGGTAATCGCAACTCCACGGGATATCAATAAAAAGATGGGTTGAATAATATTATTAAAAATTGCATTGCCGGTGGTTGTTATAACTTTATACGTCCATCTTAAGCAAGGAAGTATGAGCTTGTTTTTAAGAAAATGAAAGGCCTTCATGGTAATGTTTACTAGCAATTGGATTTTTTGACCCAATTTTCGGAGTGCAAAAGAAAGGGCATCCGTAATTTTTATAATTACGTGATTATAGATATACTGAAATGCTCTTTGGGCTATTTTAAATAGCGAGAAACATCTTTTGACAATCGGGACGATTATTTTATCATAGAGGGTTTGCAAGGAATAAGATATTGCTTTGAAAGACCATTTGGCAAGGGGTAAAAAAACAATATCATAAATTCGTTTTAGCGCATGCACCGCAACTTTTGCAATTTGATCTAGACTTTTTTTCAAAAGATTTAAACATGAAGCTATAAATTTGATGCAAGGATCGATTATTTTAAATACAAGATTAGCTATTTTTGTGATGAGGGGGATTAAAGTGTCCGCAATGAAGTTGTAAGTAAAATTGATCATCTTGATGATTATTTTATTTAATAACCTGGAAAGATTTTCAAGTATCAGGTGAACCTTTTTTAAAAAATATTTAGGAAGTTCATAACAAATTCCATAAGTTGGGACGGATATGGTTAAGAATAGCCATCTACCGATTTTTTGCAGCCATACGCCTATTTTTAAAAGATAAGGAGAAAGATTAATTAATTGGCCATGGGCAACCATATGTTTTTCCAATAATAACAAGCAGTTTTCGAACCCATAAAAGCCGGCTGAAAGGGCAAGAATTGATACTGCAATAATGCCAATTGTCTTGATAATGGAAAATAATTTGGACGTATTGCCAAAAGCTAAAATTTTTTTTTGAATTGAAACTGACGTTGGTTGAATAGCTGCCATGTTTTGATCTATTTGTTAGATTGAAAAAATATAATGGATAATTCCAGCATTATTAGCAAGTAGTTTTGATAAAAAAATTATTTGAAAGTAATGAAATAAAAAAGCTGCAAAATTAATGTTAAACTAATATTGCAGCTAGATTTAAAAATTATTAATTACCGGCTTCGACCAGTTTTTTAACCGGAGTTTCAGAAAAAGTAATTTCTCCCCCTGCGGCAGAAATTAAATAGTCTTTTTTGTCCTTCGGATGCATAAGTAGCTTTTCTGCAAGAGGGTCTTCTAAGAACTGTTCTATAGTTCTCTTAAGAGGTCTTGCTCCCATTGCCGGTTGATATCCTTTTTCTATCAATAGATCGATTGCTTTTTGGTCTAAAGAAATGTCTATATTTTTGTTTTTCAACCTGTTTTTAAGCTTGGAGAATTCCAATTCGACTACTTTTCTAAGAGACGCTTTGTCCAAAGTTTTAAAGATAACACAGCTGTCTAATCTATTAATAAATTCAGGCTTAAAGTGCTTTTTGACCGCTCCATCAATTTTCTCTTGCATCGCTTTATAATCCAAAGCGTTTTCATTAGCCCCAAATCCCACCTCGGTCGATTTGCGGATTAAGTCAGCACCAAGATTGGAGGTCATTATGATGATCGTATTTTTAAAATCGATCTTTCTTCCCATGGAATCGGTAAGTTTGCCCTCTTCCATGATTTGTAAAAGAAGGTTCATGACATCAGGATGGGCTTTTTCCACCTCGTCAAATAAAACTACGCAATAAGGTCTTCTTCTGACCCTTTCGGTTAATTGACCACCTTCTTCATATCCGACATATCCGGGAGGAGAGCCAACGATCCTGCTGGCGGCAAATTTTTCCATGTATTCGGACATGTCAACTTGAATGAGAGCATCTTCTCCACCAAATAAGTTAATTGCCAATTGTTTGGCGAGTAGAGTTTTTCCAACACCTGTCGGGCCTAAAAATAAGAATGAACCGATAGGTCGGTTTGGATCTTTAATATCGGCCCGGCTCCTTCTAATAGCTCTGCAAACATTTTTTATTGCCTCTTCTTGGCCAATTATATGTTCGGTTAATATTTCTTCCATTTTTAAGATTTTTTCTGCTTCTGATTCTGTAAGTCTGGAAAGAGGAATGCCGGTTTGTTTTGAGACGATAAAGGCTATATCTTCTTCATCCACGATCCCTTTATGCTCTTCTTTGCTGTTTTCGCACTCTGTCTTTAATAAATGGAGCTTTTCCCTTAAGTTTTTCTCCGTATCTCTAAATTTTGCCGCTTTTTCATATTCCTGTTTGGATATGGCCTCTTCTTTGGCAAGTCTCATTTTTTCAATTTCCGATTCCAAAGAAACGATTTCAGGCAGTTGGTACATTGAAGAAATTCTAGCCTTTGCTCCCGTCTCATCCATTAAATCGATTGCTTTATCAGGTAAAAACCTTCCTGAGATATAACGATCAGAAAGATCAACCGCAGCATTTATTGCATTGTCAGTGTAGGTACAGTTATGATGTTCTTCATATTTGGGCTTTAGTCCCATCAGAATCTGCTTGCTATCATCCAGCGATGGGGGAGGAACAATGATGGTTTGAAATCTTCTTTCCAAAGCAGCATCTTTTTCAATAAATTTTCTATATTCATCTTGAGTGGTGGCGCCGATACATTGTATTTCACCTCTAGAGAGCATTGGCTTTAAAATATTGGAAGCATCTATGGCCCCTTCAGCGGCCCCTGCTCCAACAATAGTATGAAGCTCATCAATAAACAATAAGACATTGCCGTTTTTTTTGATTTCGTCCAGTACCGCTTTAATACGCTCTTCAAACTGCCCACGATATTTTGTTCCGGCAATCATCAATGTCAAATCTAGCGAGATTAATTTTTTCTTTCTTAAAATATCAGGCACGTCTCCACTTATGATAGCTTGGGCAAGTCCTTCCACAATCGCAGTTTTGCCAACTCCCGCTTCTCCAATCAATACCGGATTGTTTTTCCTTCTTCTGCATAAAATCAAAATGAGCCTTTCTATCTCTTTTTTTCTTCCCACAACAGGATCTAGCTTTCCTTCTCTGCTAAGCTCTGTCAAGTCATGACCGTAAGCTTTCAAAGCTGGCATCTTGTCTAGAGAGGTGTCTTGCTTTGCTTTGGAATTTTGACTTGCTCCTGAAGAAGAAGATGCTGATGATGTAGCTCCCATTGGAGGAAGCTGTAAATTAAAAGTTTCAAGCTCTTTTAATATCTCTTTCCTAACTTCTTTTAGATCGATATTGGGGTTTTCTAAAACTTGAGCAGCAACTCCGTCTGTTTGTCTTAAAAGGGCCAATAAAAGATGTTCGGTCCCTACATAGTTATGATTGAGATTAGCAGCTTCTTCATTAGCATATTCAAAAACTTTTTTTACCTTAGAGGTCAAGGCAGGTTCTCCATATACTTGGATCTCCGATCCAAAACCCACTACTTTTTCAACCTCGCTCCTGATCAAATCATATCCTAAGTTCATGTTCCTTAGGACGTTAACCGCTATTCCCTGGCCTAGTTTCAATAGCCCTAAAAGGACATGCTCCGTCCCAAGATAGTTATGGTTTAGTCTTTGGGCTTCTTTCTTGGCAAGCTTGATAACTTGCTTAGCTCTATTGGTAAATTTATCAAACATGGAAGGCACCTGCTAATTTGAATTATCTTCTTATTTAATTTTAACACTTTCTAACTTTTTTGTAAATTAGTCAGCAAAAAATAGCAATAAAAATTTTAATATTATTTTTAAATTAAAACCTTTACAAATAAAAAATTATTTTTATATGCCTTAAAAAATGGCAATTTTAATAAATTTTTGCTTAAATAATACAAGAAAAAAAGGATTGCAAAGAAGATTTGCTCCGATTAAACAATATAAAAAAAAATATAAGAAAAAAAAGGATTGCAAAGGAGC
>JACRNF010000092.1 GCA_016219355.1 Chlamydiota bacterium
AGCGTAACCACCAATCTCTATATGCGGACCCTTCAGTTCTTGATAAGTTAAAATAAATGACCTGACATAATTTTGTCTTGCTCTATGAAAAAGCGTCGTTCTAAAACGGATGCACCCAATTGGTTTTGATCTTCCCTTTGTTGATCAAGATTGCTTTGAATTCAATGAGCCTGTTATAGTCCCGGCTAAAACGTTATTGTCACAATTAATTTAACACTTTAACTCTAACAATTTTCCAAAACCTCCTTGTCAAAATTTATTTGTTTAAGAAGATTTACAAGAAAGCGTCATTAATGATAATTTTGGAGTAAATTATTTCTACATAAAATTATTTTGCCAAAAAAATGACAAAAAAACTACCTATTATTAAAATTCCATCTTTAAAAAGATTGCCAAAACATATTGGCATTATCCCCGATGGGAATAGAAGGTGGGCTGAACTTAACGGTTTAGCAAAGCATGATGGATATAAACATGGAATTGAGCCGGGTATTAAGCTGTTCGATATATGCTTAAAACTTGGTATTAGAGAAATAACGATTTATGGTTTCACTCAAGACAATACAAAGCGGCCCGCAGCGCAAACTCTAGCATTTCGTCAAGCCTGTGTTGATGCCGTACTTGGCCTTGCCCAAAAAGATGCAGATATTCTTGTAGTTGGAGACTTTCTCTCTTCTAGTTTTCCAAAAAAATTAATCCCTTTTACAAAACGGGGTAAATCCAAAAAGGGATCAATAAAAGTTAATTTTCTTGTAAACTATGGCTGGAATTGGGACTTAAATCATGCTTACACAAATAAAAGTAATAAAAAGTTTATAAATAAGATAGCCTCTTGCGAAATATCCAGGATCGACTTGATTATAAGATGGGGCGGAAGACGAAGATTAAGCGGCTTTTTACCTATTCAATCAATTTATGCAGACTTTTACGTTATAGATGAGATGTGGCCTGAATTTAAACCCGAGCATGTCTTTGAAGCGCTTAAATGGTACCAAGATCAAGATATTACTCTTGGCGGGTAGCTGAACTCTATTAGGAAAGCGTTTTTGTAAGCCAAAGTACAAGGTCATCATCAACAGGATATTTTTCACCGGCTACAACAGCTAAGTGCTTATATGTGATACCGCTTCCATCAGGTAAATAACCTAATTTACCGTACAGATTTTGAGCAGGCCCATAGTCTTCGTATAAGCCAACTCCAATCCCAATCTGCCGAAAGCCTTCCCTTCGAGCTTGATTTTCTAAATAAGCGATTATTCTTTTCCCGATCCCCTTTCTTCGATGCTCTTTCAAAACCCACAGATCATTGATCTCAGGGATATTAGCTTTCTTAAAATGCGGATATTCCGAGCTGGAAAGCAAACTTGCATATCCAACCAGCTGCTGTTTTTTTTCTACAACTGCTACAAAGCGGATATTTTTATTTTGCTCCTCATAATAATTTTTCCATTTTTCTATCGTTTTTTCAATAGTGGTCCAAGGAAAGCAAAAAATGGTTATGATCGATTCAATATCTTGGCTTGTCATTTGTCTTATGATGACATCGTTATTATTTTTCATGTATTAGTTACGATACGTCAAAGTTATCGATGCAACCGAGCGGCAATAGCAAAATAGAAAAAATATTTATTAAGATCTTCTAATGTTGTGCCATATTCGCTACCACCACTTATAGCATCACAAAATAGTTCGCGCGCGCGCGTTAGCTCTTTTAGACGACGACGCCAGCGAGGATCGCTTATTGTTAACTCAAATAGCTCAAAAGCACGTAAAATAGCATTTTCAAAACGTTTTTTATCCCCTTTAGCGGTAGCAGTAATTGCACGGCTAACTTCGCTACCAATATTTCCTAACTGCTCTGCTAGAGAAAAAGTAAACCATCTTCCTTCAGCCAAAGATTTATGTTGAAATGACATATTTATTCTTCTATAAGTAGATTTACAATTTCTATAATTTTTTTACGGATAGAGGGATCATTTACTCCACGTGAACTATTTCCATGTGAAGGTCTTAGATTAATCATTGAATCAAACTCAATAAATTCCTCTCCCATTTTCTCTGGATAAAGGTTGATTCCCCAAAGATCTTGCTGTTTTGATTCTTGTTCTAATAGAAGCGCTTCTTCATCTGAATGTAATTCTGCGCCGACAACAATAAGCGACCTCTCAACATCTACTACAGCTTTCACCAAATCCCCAAATCTCTCTTTAGCTAAATCAGAAATCTCAGATTTTTTAATTTTTTTCTCAATAATTTTAATAGGCATAAAGCATTAAGCTAACTTTATAAAGAAGATTACCATTAAATCTTAGGAAATTCAAGGTATTAGATCACAAAAAGTTTATTTTATATCCAACAATCAAAACAAGATTGCAATCTTCACCAAAACCTGTTAATTATTAAAAGTATGTTTCACACCTTAAATTTAAGGAAAAATATGAGTAACCCATTAAAAGTTAAATACTGGTTCAATCTCATCATGTTTTTATTTCTGCTATGCACTGCTGCTACAGGATTGATCAATGCCTTCATACAACTTCAGAAAGCACCCATCTTTCTTGGCATGGCCCCAAAGTCCTGGCTGATACTCCATGGCCTTTTAGGTGTTTCTACTGTGGTATTGATTTTGATCCATCTTGCGATGCATTTTGAATGGCTCTCTTTTGCCAATAAAAAAATTTGGGGAAAAAATCCGCCTAAAGAATAAGTCCCAAGTTCTATTGATAATCCTTAAAAACTCTACTGACTTATTTCAATAGTTATTGAATCCAGATTATTAGACATTTGATCGGTATAACGCCTCATCTCATCGGAACTAATCTCAAAAGAAATAAAAGACCGTGTCATCAACTTAACCCACACCCAAAAAGAAGATTGGCCCTCTTTTTCCGGAATATAATGAAAATGAACATGAAGAACACTCTGACCAGCTTCCTCTCCATTTTTTTGCAAAATCACATAAGACTTTGCCTGAAAAACTTTTTTAGCTGCATCATGAGTTTTTTTGATCAGTTCGAAAATCGATACGATCTCCTCTTGAGTTAGCTCTTCAAATCTAACTACATGCCGCTTTGGGACAATTAGACAATGTCCTTCAACATAAGGCTTATAATTATATAGGCCGACGACAAGATCATCCTCATAAAATTTTTGATATTCTACAACCTTTTTGTCGCAAAAAGGACAATGTTCTTCGGCATAAATTATGCCAAAAAGAAGGGGCAAAAGTATCAAAAATTTAAAAATAATTTTCATAAAAAATTTAAGTTTTTCAGTGAAGATATTACCAGCAAACAGCGTTTTTTTTCAATTTTTAAAAAAATTATTATATGACCAAGCATCATCCAATTTTTTTTATATTTTTCACCTGAAATTTTTTATGTGACTTTGACATTGCCAATAGAATTATTTTTTTAAAAATTTTGCATTTTTATTTAAATTGATATAATATTATTACAAAAAGAATTTAAAAATGAAACTCAAACTTCTAACCTTTTTTTTATTGATCGTTTTTCAGCTTTTTTCAAATGAAGCTATTTTAAAAAGCAGTTTTATCTTCCAAAATCCCCCTTTTGAATCGTGCCATGCATCAACAATAACTGTAACAAAAAACTCCACAATATTAATCAGCTTTTTTGCAGGATCTAAAGAAGGTGAAAAAGATGTAAGAATCTGGCTAGTAGCTTATAACAATAACAAATATTCTGAGCCTACAAAAATCGTAGAAACAGACAATATTCCCTGCTGGAATCCTGTCTTATTTACCTATCCGGATGGAGAGATATCTTTATTTTACAAAGTCGGCAAAAATCCAGAGATGTGGTCTGGATTTTTGAAAAGATCATTTGATGATGGCGCCTCTTGGTCTTCAGAGGAAATTTTTCCTGCCGGAATTTTAGGCCCAATCAAGAACAAACCTATTTTATTAAATGGCGCTCTTTTATGTCCCTCTTCTATTGAAAGTTATAATGCCTGGGCCTGCTGGATAGATATTACAAAAGATAGAGGTAGAACCTGGGAAAAAAGCGCCCCCATAGTAGATCCGAAAAATTCTCTTGGAATAATACAGCCTACTCTTTTTATTACAAAAAAAGGAAATATTAAACTACTTTCAAGATCGTATACTGAAAAAAAGATATTCACAGCAATATCAATCGATAAAGCAAAAAATTTTACAAAAGCAAAATTTTTAAACCTTTCAAATCCAAACTCCGGAATCGATTGTGTAAAACTTAAAAACGAAGATGTTTTGCTAGTTTATAATGATTCTACAAGCAATAGATATCCCCTTTCAATTGCCATTTCAAAAAATGATGGAAAATCCTTTAAAAAGATTTTAGATCTGGAAAAAGAAGAAGGAGAATTTTCCTATCCTTCTATTATCCAAACACAAGATGGCCTTGTCCATATTACCTATACTTGGAATAGAAAAAACATTAAACATGTTATTCTAGATCCAAAACTTCTATGATATATTTACGAAATTTCGATATCTAAGCATTTTAAAAGATTCATTGCTTCCGGAAATGAAAACTTTGCTTTTTCAATGTTATTCGTCTTAAGATCTATCATATAATTTTTTGCATTTGAAAAATCAGCTTTAAACAAATTGCACTGGTGAAAAGTTGTGCCCAATAGGTCTGTATCATCAAAGCTAGATTCCGATAGGTCGGTATTTTTAAAATAGACTTCCTTAATTTTTGAGCCTTTAAAGGCTATTCCCTTTAACTTTAGATAAGTAAAATTACAAAGGTTCAAAATACACTTGTTGAAAGCATTATGAAGAAATTTTTCACATTTGTAAAAATCAAGACCTACTATTTTGCATTCATCGAAAATCGCATCCGATAAACGACATCCTTTAAGATTAATAAGGCTAAGATTGCAATTCTTAAAACGACATCCGGTAAAGAAAGCCTGCTGCCAATTGCTCTTCAAAAAGTTGCAATTTTCAAAAACCACATTATCAAACAAGCTCTTTTGCAAATCTTGCTGATTTGCATCTAAGGATTTAAAGGTCCTGTCCTCATAGGAAAATTCTGGATTTAACTCTGACATTGTCTTTTTGTTCTCATCTATTGTCTTTGGTTAGATCAGAATACTCCTTCCTCATTTTTTTGGTATACTCGTTACCGGTGATATCTTTTAAACACTCAGAAACTATCTCTTCTACTCTTTTGCTAGATTGATAACGAAGCTTAGGATTTGGATCTTCAATAACATTTTGTAAAAGTAAGGCAATGTTTTCTGGAGCTTGACAATTTTCTGACACTACTCTTTTTTCTTTAATTTGAGTGTTAATTAATTCAAGTATATTTTGATAAGGGTCGTCTTGCAATTGTTTAGATCCAAGCGCAACAAAAAAATTAGTCGCTACCATGCCGGGCTCAACAATCGATACTCTAATATCCCATGGCAATACTTCGATGCTCAAGGCTTCGGAAAGTGATTCAATAGCCGCTTTACTGGATGTATAAAGACTGCCATATGGCAAGCCATAAACTCCTTGCTCGCTGCTAATATTGATAATATGGCCACTTTTTTGTTTTCTCATGTAAGGCAATACTTCTTGGCAGACTCTAATAACGCCAAAAAAATTTACATCCATTTCCTTTTGCATTTCTTCAATTGTTAAACACTCAAGAGGACCTCCTAATGCGTAGCCAGCATTATTGATCAAAATATCTATCCTTCCTTCTTTTTGAATAATAGTATTAACCGCTTTTTTAATTGATGCCGCATCGGTCACATCTAAAACCTCAAATCTAATATTAGAATCAGTTAAATTAGCGACCGAGTCTAAATTTCTAACTCCGGCATACACAAGATAGCCATTTTCACTAAGGTGCTTCGCCGACTCAAAACCGATCCCTCTTGAGGCTCCTGTAACTAAGACTACCTTAAGTGAGTTTTGAGAATCGGCAATCAAAGAAACCGCGGATAAAATAAAAAGAAACGCTATCAAAAATCTATTCATATTTCCTCCAAAAGTAAAAAAATAATATGAAATTTTAATTTCCTATTCAACAAAACTCAAGGTGGTTTTCAACAAAAAACCGCTAATTTATTGAATTTAAGCAAGTACCACTATATAATTTTTTTCTAAAAGTTTCCAAAAAAATTATGCCCGAACAAAAACCAAACATAGTCACCCTTGATCGTTTAATTGAAATGATTTGTTATAGTCCACCCGAGCATCAGCTACTTTTTATAACTCACGTGCAAGAAAATCCCAAAAACGTCGATTTTCTCGATAATACCTTAAAAGAATTGATTTCTTTGGTTACAAAGGATCCTAAAGGTGATATCTATAGATGGGACATAATTTATATTCTTTTGAATATCCTCGCTTATTGTGAAAGTAAAACAACCTTTTCTTCTCTTTTGTCCCTTTCATCTTTGGATGTATCCATTCTCGAAAAAAACTTTGGTGAATTTTGTATTATCGAAATATTTTCTCTTTTCATGCCTCATTATATAAATGATTTGGAGCCTTTGAAAAAGATCATTGAGGATCCCAATATCGCAGATGATTGGAAAGGCTCGGCGATTCTAAGTTGCCTCGAGCTTGTTGCCCTACAAAAAGTTTCCCGTCAAGAAGTTATCGAGTATTTAAAAAAAATGCTCAAAAAAATTGTGGATGATTATGACCACTCCTATCCTTTCACGGATGAAATTATTAGCATACTCTCTGAACTTAATGCTTTTGAAGCGGAAGAAGAAATTAGAGAAGCATATGGAAGATTTCTTGTTTTTGACGAGGAGTTTCCTATTGATGAATTTAATAAAGCTCTCAAAATTAGCCCTGAAATTGGGCTAAAAAATCTAATCTCAACAGCTTTTACAAAAGAAGAAATTCTCAAGGATCTTCGTCTTTATGAAAAGGTTTTGGATGATGAAAAAGCTTCTTCTGAAGATACCCCGGTTCCAAAAAGACCAAGTTTTATTCAACCTTTAGATCAAAACGCCCTTTGTACTTGCAAAAGTCAAAAAAAATATAAAAAATGCTGCGGAGCCACCGCTCCAAATAATCCTCTGCAAGCCTTAATACCCTCCATTTCCTTTGAGCCGGAGGAGGATTTACATACATTCGAACCTGAAGATCAAGAAACATTGTTTCAATTATCAGAGCCGGGATTGGTTGAGAGGGATCAAGAAAAAGCTTTGCGAATTTTAAAATACCTGATAGTAAAGTACCCAAACTTTCCCTTGTTGCATTTTCTTATCCAAGATGTTTATCTTACTCAAAATAATTTAAAAGAATATGTGCAATCTCTTCATCAGGCAATACAACTTTTTCCAAACGACCTTAATTGTAAGCTGTTGTATGCAGATTATTTATTAAGAAGAGGAGAATTTGTAAAAATTGAAATACTCTTTGATGGTAAGTTTACTCTACAAGAGCTCTATCCTGAAAAAACCACTTTTAGCCTCTATGATTTCAAACATTTTTCCCTCTTAATGGGAACCTATTTTGCAAAGATCAAAAAAATTCAGCAAGCCGATCTTTATTTAAGAGCCGTAAAACAATTTATTAATGATGATGAAAGTATTAAAGAGCTGGATCAACTTATCGATTTTGAATATCAAAAATCAATAGGCAATTAATATGGAACAAAAAATAAGCAACGCATTTTTGACTTTTCAAAAAGAGAGCCCCAAACATGCACAAGCATGGAGTGAACTGGTAAAAAATTTAAGCAAAGCAAATGCTTTAGATCCTAAAACCACAGCTTTAGCTTACCTTAGCATACTCGCTGTTTTAGGATTAGAGAGCGGGATTCCTTTTCATGTACAAGAAGCTAAATTAGCAAAAGCCACCAAAGAAGAAGTAATTTCAGCAATTTTACTTGGACTCCCCGCCGCGGGAAATAAAGTGATTCAAGCTTTGCCAATAGCTTTAAAAGCTTATGATGAGCGTTAAAACGTTCATCATTCCATGAATATGCAAGAAAAATGACCGCCGAAAAACGATTCCCCCTTTTGGGTAGAGCGCCTACAACTAAAAAATCTCTTCTCATCTAAACAGGTATCAAAAGCAACTTCTGATGAAACTGTTTTGATATTTAGCTTAAAAAGACGTCCCTTAACAAATCCTATTAAATCAAAAAAAAAGTGTTTCATTTTTTTAGCCTCTTTAAAGTAGCGTTGATTATTTAGATCTTCATCTAAAAATTGTTGATAGAATTCATAACCAACTTCATAAGAATTCTGGCCAATACAGGGACTGATAGCCGCTATAATATGAAAAGGATCCGCTCCTAAAGAAAGCATTTTTTCAATAGTTGATTCGATAATTCCGCCTTTAGCTCCACGCCATCCAGCATGTGATAAACCAATAACCTTAGCCTGGCTATCTGCAAGAAGTATAATGGGACAATCAGCGCTATCTGTGCCTAATATAATCTTTGGCAGATTGGTAACCATAGCATCTGCCATAGGTTTTAGCTCCTCAGGCCAAGCTTTGTCTACAATAACCGCCTGATTGCTATGCATGTTCTTCACCGTAACTAATGAATCTAATGAAAATCCAAAATAAGAAGTTACAAGGCGTCTATTTTCTCGTACATCATCAGGATTATCTTTACTAGCATAAGAACAATTTAAAGATGTAAAAACTCCCGAGCTCACACCACCTAACCGAGTAAAAAAACCATGCTGGACCATTTTTAGTTTTTTCAATTTTGTATCTTCAAGCACTTCTAACATTTAGTTTTCCATTATGCTACCAGCAATATTTTAAGCTAATCTTTGGGTTTGTACCAACCTTTTATCTTTATATAAAAATCAAATGTTTACATTTTTTTGTTTGCATGGTAATTAAAAAGAAAAGACAAAACTTTAGGTAATTTATGCTCAAAAAAAGAATTTTTGGAATAATAATAGCGCTATTAGGCATCGCTTTGTTATTAACATCTTTTTATATTAAAAGTCGTATTGAAGAAGGGAAAAAGCAAATAGCCGAAGCAGAGAGCAAAGTCAACCAAGGAATCACACTTTTTTCTTTAAACCCTATAACAAAAGAAGCTAGCAAAGGATTTAAAGAGTCGGCGCAACAAAAAATCGATGCAGCAATAGAAATGGTAACGTATTACGAAACGGTTGTTCTTTGGTCTCAAGTAGGAGGAGCCCTTTTCGTTATTCTAGGCGCCGGAATTGTGTTCATGGGCAGAAAAAAATAAAGCAGATTTTAAATCACATGCTTTAGGTTTCCATTTTTTTGCAAGGCTTTACGCTGGTTCGTCCAATCCCACCAGTTGGTAGATTTACCTGTCTTTGCCTCATGAATAATTGAAGCAAAAACATCCCAAACGCAAGGATCTTGCCGATTTTTAGTCCGTCTCTCAAGCTCTTCGAATAAAAAAGTAGCGTCTTGAAACGCAAGTTCTTCAACACTGCTAATGCCAAGACAAGTTAAATCTTGAAGTGTTGCTCTGCCAACATTTTTTAAATCGCCTAAATTCTTCATTTAACTTTCAACCGGGCTACAAATCTCGACAAGACAACCATTATTATCTCTTACATAAGAGACAATTTGTCCCCAGGGTTTTTTTATGGGTTTTACTACCGCTATAGCTCCAGCTTTTATGGCTCGATTAAACGCTTCTTCGACATTCAAGACAACAAAAGCAATTTCTATACCGGCAGCTTCATCTTTTGTTCGATTAATCCGAAATGAGTGAGACTCTTTGATCATCGCTTCATCAACAAAAGCTAACTTCGTCTCGCCTGTTTGCATTTCGGCATAAGAGTTGCTCTCATGGACGAAATGAAGCGTTAATCCAAAAGCTTTTTCATAAAAGAGCACAGTTGCACTTACATCTGCTACATACAAAATTATATATCCTAAACGCATATTGATTCTTCTTTGAATAAAAAAAGCCTTATTCATTTAATTTTAAAAAGTTTTAGCCTTTCCGTATTTTTCAATAAACTTACAATAATTTGCTTGGTTTACCCTGCTTAATTCATCCGGATTTATTTCTGAAAATTTTAGCCACTTAAATCCCAGGCATTTTTCAGGCTCGGTAATTTTAGGAACTCCGCCAATATGTCTAGCGACAAAAAAAATGGAAATCCAATGCTGCTTTTCTTCCGGCAATATGTAATCAACCATTTCTAAAAACTCAACCACTTCAATGTCAATCTCAAACTCTTCCTTTAGCTCTCTAACAACCGCTTGCTCGCAAGTTTCGCCAAACTCAACACAACCACCGGGAAAATGCCATTTTCCTACATCATTTCTGGCTTTGGGGCCTCTTTGGGCGATCAAAACTTTTCCTTCATTATTAAAGATAAGGGCCCCGGCGCCAACACCTATAAAATCTACACCTTTTTTCATAGAGAGAAACACCTTTGTAAATTTACATTATAAAGGTCGTTTAAATTTGTCACAACTGTCCTTTTCACATTAACTTGCATTGACAATGTAATATTTAAACCCTTATAGTTTTTTTCTTTTGTAGAAAAATTTTTAATTAAAAAAAACAAGAGTCGAAATTGATGCCAAAAAAAAATTCTGAACAGTTATTTTATTTTTTTCGAGTCGCTCTAATAATCACTCTCTTTTTTCTTATGGGAACCAAAACCTATTGTGATGAAAAAACTGAAATCAAAGCTAAAGAGTCCTCTTTGTGCGGTCTTTTCTTTGAAACATACGGTGGAATCTTTTGGGGCTTTACTGAGATTTCTAATTTGACAACCAAAACCACCTACAATATCCAGAAGCTAAAAGCTTCCTTTGAAAATTCCTCGGCTAATAAATTTTTCTCTTTAACCGGGATCGGTGGAGTTAAGCTTGGTACGTGGCTGGAAAAAGCTAAGTACTTTGATCACCCTTCGCCAAGTTGGCTCAAACATTTTGGTTTTTATGCCGACCTCAATTATCACTATTTAAAATATGACCACGCGTTGAAAAACACCAAGATTCGATATTTGGATTTTTCAGTTGATCCAAGTTTAGGACCAGCCTTTGCAACTACTACTATTCGATTGAAAACTCAAGGACCAAGCGCATTAGCCTCTTTCATGTTTGCGGGACGTTTAGGATTTTTTAAAACCAAAGATGTACCCCTTGGCTGGTTCCAGCCATATATGGCCATTGGACCGGGCGCTTTTTTTGTAAAACAAAAAGCCAAGTTAGTAGTCTCTCCTCATGAAACTGATAATCAAAGCCAGTTTTATCTAAAAGTAGCAACTCCCCAAACCATGGAGACGGTACATTTTGATAAAAAGATTTTTCCTGCGCTAGCGCTTGATTTTGGTTTTGATTTTAGACCATATAAGCATCTTTCTTTTGACTACTTTTTTAAATATTGTTATGTAGTGCCCCATTTTTCCTATAGTGCATTTCTTTGGGAACAAAAAGAGACATGCCATCTGTTTAGCAACCAGTTAGGAATTGCTTTGCATTTCTAAAAAACAAGGAGAACCTTAGTGAAAGCCCAAAAGTCATACAGTGTAATATTCTTATTGTTAACTCTATTTTTTTTCAATCAAGCGGAGGGATCTTTTCGTTTTGTTGTTTACGGAGATAGCCGTGGTCCATCTCTAGGAGTTCCCTATAATTCAGCGGTTTTAGATTTTATCAATACACAAATCACCAATTTAAATCCCCGACCTGCTTTTGTCTTATTTGGCGGTGATATGGTCTATGCAGGGACAGATGCTGGTAATGTTGGCAATCATCTCCTCGAATGGAAATTACATATGGATGCCACCATGGATGGCATCCCCTACTACACCACTGTGGGCAACCGTGATCTTTATGAAGGTGGTTATCCTCCAGTAAAAGAAGTTGAAATAAAATATCATGATACCTTTGATTTTTTGCCTGAAAATGGACCAACCGCTCCAATTGACTATACAAGACTGGTCTACTCTTTTGAATATGGAACTGGCGATGACCGTTCTATTTTCATCGTTTTGGATGCTTGGGGCTTTAATGGCACCATCCCTTATGATAATGCTTATGACACTGAGCAGATAAACTGGTTTGCCGCTCAGGCAACAAGCACTGCCAATCACAAATTTGTGGTCAGCCATGGCCCAGTATTTTCTCCAGAAGGATGGCCGGTTGACCGCAGCGCTAAACAAATCTGGGAATTTATGGAACAAAATGGATTTGATAGCTTCTATTGCGGCCATGAGCATATATATGCCAGATGGAATATTGATCAAAGCGCTTATTTACCCTCTTTTCTTAAAATTACCCAAGTCTTAACCGGCGGGGCCGGAGCTTCTCCTGATAATCCCAATACATATGATGCAACCGCTGCTACTCCCATCTATTTCGGGTATAATTTTGTCGTGGTAGATATAGATGGCAATACGATCAAGCAGCATGCTTACAAGGTGATATCGAACGGCGATGGGACATTTTATACAGCACCGCTGGATGTAATTTTCAGAGTGAAGTAATGGAACTAACAGCAAGATTTCTTTTGGATAAAATTTGCTAATTTGAGGATTTAGACAGTTTTTTTATCGCAATTAACTCTTCATATAAGCGCAAATCTGCATGAGCCTCTTCGGAAAAGGGGTGATCTTTTAACTCTTGTAAAAGAGTAGCAACTTTTTCAAAATATTGAACTGAATCAAAAAAAATATGATCTTGCGAAAAAAATGGAGGATTTTAAAAGTTCTGGGTATTTTGAATATCAAAAAATCACAATGCAATTTTATACTCCATTTTCATACCTGCTTTTCAAAATACATTCTCATGCAGTTTTCCTTATTCTGATTATACCGTTTTTATTGTGTGATTTTTTGTCTTTTCCTATGAGGTTCTTTTTTTGCTATAGAGATTACAAAAATAAAATTGAATCATTTCACAAAAGCCAACCTATTCAGGGCTTTTTATCTCAAAATTATACAGATTTATTAAAAAGACATAAGCTGAGTTCTTTAAAAACCATAGGATTAAATTGTTTAACGGAACGTAGATTTTTTCATGTTATTCCTCAATCACCTTAACCTAAATTCTTGGATATATAACTTGCATCTATTTAATAATTTTTTAGGTTGTTTGGGTATAAACTTTTTTTAATTTTTATCTAGTTTTTCTTGAGCTAATTTAGTTGTTGAAAAAAATCCATTTAGATGAATAAGCTAATTATGTTGATTTTGCAAACTTTCCAATATCAACTGCGTCAAAATCATGAAACAGGATAAATTTTTTGAACTTCCCATAATGATATGGGTTATCGGGGCAAGCGCTCTATTAAGTAATCTTTCTTCGATAATGATCTTCAGCCTCACACCTCTTTATTTAACTCAAGTTTTTGGCTTAGCAACTTTTCATTTGGGCATTCTTGAAGGTATAGTAGAATTTTGTTCGTGGGCAATCCGCATTTTCTCCGGGGTCTTTAGTGATTACTTAAAAAAACGCAAACCCCTTCTGATCGTTGCTTATGCACTAACAATACTTGCCAGGCCTATCTTTGCTCTCGCTCCAAATATAGGATGGATTTATTCTGCCAAATTACTTGATCGTATTTCTAATGGACTCCAAGCTACTCCTCGAGAAGCTTTGGTGGGAGATGTCGCCCCAAAGGAAAAAAAAGGAGCTTGTTATGGCTTGCGTCAATCACTCGGATTTGCAGGTTCAATTTTAGGCGCTTTAATTGTTATGTTCGTAATGGGATATGCGCAAAATAATTTCAAATTAATCTTTTGGATTGCCGGTATTCCATCTTTATTAGCCCTGCTCGCTATGATATTTTTTGTTAAAGATGTTGTTGCAAAGTCTGATAAAATTGAAAAGAGCTCACAGCCATTTTCCATTATTTTAAAAAATGTTTTACATCTAGACTTCGACTTTTGGAAGCTAATATTAGTAGCTGGGGTTTTTATGACTTCTAATTTCAGCGGCGCTTATAGAATTTTGCAAGCTGATCATATAGGTTTTTCCCTCGCATCGGTTTCGATTGTGATGTTGGTACAGAATATCGGCGCATTGTCTGCATTCCCAATGGGAAAACTTTCTGATAAATCTGATCGAAGAAGAATATTAGCCATTGGATTTTTTATCACTATCTTGGCCGATCTTTTTTTGGGACTTGTCAACAATGCAATGGGTATTATTGCAGGATCTATATTGTGGGGAGCGCAAATGGGCATTACGCAAAGTATCTTTCAATCCATGATTGCAGATTCAATACATCCCGATCTTCGAGGGACCGGTTTTGGAATTTATTATTTGGTGGTTGCTTGCGCATTACTTGCTGCCAACTCAGTAATGGGATATATGTTTCAAGCCTATGGTTCTACAATGGGATTTATGCTCAGCGCCATGATTGCATTTATAGGTTTATTGCTCATTGGTATTTTAAAACCTTCGCCAAAGAAAGTACCTGTTGATTCTTAAGCTTTCTTTTCAATAACTACGTTGATAATCAATTACTTAAAGATTTAGCGATCTTGAATTTATCATTTATATGCATGATGATAGGATCAACCGAGCAAAAACATGCACAAATTAACATTACTAACACTTTAGTTATCAATAACATGCAAATTAAATTAAAGCATAGAATTAACTTTATTATTTATTATTAAAATGATATAATTATTTTTATAAATAAACAAAAAAGGTCAATATGGCAATTAGAGCAGCAGCAGCCTCAGCTCAAACTCCACCCATTGCCGCAGCTTCAAGCAGCTCCGCTTTGACAATACCGAAAATTGTTGCAAGAAGCATTCCTTTTAACATTGAATGTGATAATCCAGAGATACTACCTAAAGCAGAAAGGATCTTTCAAATTCTTTATTCAGATAAGCCTGAAGATGTTTTTGGCGCCGGAAAAGAAGCTTGCACCCTTATCTTAAATACATTTGCGCAACTTGCTTCTTCTGAAGCGCCTGCGAGGGTTTGTATTACAAATATTAATATTCCTAAAACGTTGGGAACGTACTTGCCTTTAACCCGTACTATCAAGCTTGAGAGCCGCTCTATCCAAGATTGGAACCCAGAAGAAAAGCCTGATGACATTATTGCTACCATCATCCACGAAATGACGCATGCCATCCACTTTACCCTATGTAATACTGCATCACTACAATCCCTCAATGATCCGGAGGACTTCTTCAAACAGGAGCTCTCTTGCACAAAAGAAGAGTATATAGAAGCTTTACAGCAAGCAATTAACGATATTCCCAAAGAGATGAGACTGACCAACTTTCCTCTAACTCTTGATCTTCCCTTGCCATATAAGATGAGAGTTCATTATTTTTGTATCCCTGCGGACCTTGTTCGAAACAAGCAACTTGTAGAGGGATTCAATGAGTTTTTTGCCAGAATCCCTGAGATGTATTATCGATTTGGCAAGTCGTATTCTACTGAGGCCATTAACAAGGCTTTAGAGCAGATCTTTTCTTTAGGATATCAATTTTTCTGGGGCAATTTCCAAAAAAAATGCGCAAACCGTAGGACAGGGTCTTTGCCTTCTACTGCTGAGAGCGATTCTCCTCTATCTATTCAGGAACAAATGTTAAAAGAAAGATTCGATTATTTTGATCGTATGGGGAAAAAACTGTTCGATAGTCTTAGCAGTGATAATTTATTTTTTCTCTCTCCCTTAGAACAATTTTGTTATAACCATTTTGTCGATAAATTTTTAGAGCTGTCTGAATCTCGCCAAATCTCTACAACGATCATTCATGATTTCTTCTGCAAGACTGTATGTGAAAATAAGGATATCAATGATTGTCTGACACATGGGTGCCATAATTGCCAATCACCAAAAGAAAGCACACTCATGATCAGCGAGGAATTCCTCAGAAATTTCGATATACTTTCTAAAAAAACTGATCCGGAGAGTGTATCTAAATTGCAAGTAATGCTCAAAATTTTACTTAAGACAATTTCTCAAGTTGTTAAATCTTATTCTGAACGTTCAGGCCTCCCCATCTAACTTAAGTCTGTATAAGGAATACTAGTCTAATTTTTAGTTTCCAAGCCAAAATGCTTCTGTAAAAAAGTTTCGATACTTAGTAAAAATCAAAATTATTTTTTACTTCACAAATCCCCAGCGCTTCTAAAACTTTTTCAATTTATTTGTAATAAAAATTTGAATAGGTTTTAGAAGCGTTAAATTAAATCAAAGATGTGGTAAGCTTTAAGCTGTTTTTAAGAAAAAGGATAAAGCATATGTTTATATTGATCATTGTAGGTATAGCAATTTTTCTAGGTTTGATGGGATTTAGGATAGTTCGTCCAACTCATCGGGGCTTAATTGAGAGGTTTGGTAAATATAAACGGTTTGCAGAACCTGGTATGAACTGGATTATTCCCTTGGGAATTGAGCATATTTATATAGTGAATGTAACTGAGCAGATGGTAGATGCCCAGCCCCAGGAAATTATTACCAATGATAATTTGAATGCTAAAGTTGATGCTCAGGTTTATTTTAAAGTGAAGTCGGATGAACAAAATGTGAAAAATTCGCAATATAATGTAAATAATTATCGCTTACAAATAGTAAGTTTAGCTAGAACGACCTTGAGAAATATTATCGGAACTCTTTCTTTAAAATCAGCTAATAGCGAAAGAGGCAAAATTAATGCCGAATTACATAAAACGCTGATGGGAGAAACCTCAGATTGGGGTCTTGAGATAGTGAGAACCGAGTTAAAAGAAATAGATCCCCCGAAGGATGTTCAGGAGACTATGAATAAAGTTGTAAAGGCCGAAAATGAAAAAATTGCAGCGATAGATTTTGCAACCGCCACAGAAACTGAAGCTGACGGTCAGAAAAGAGCCGAGATCAAGAAAGCTGAAGGTTGTAAACAAGCTAGGATTTTAGAAGCTGAAGGTGAATCTGAGGCGATTAGACTCGTAAATGAAGCGGCTGACAAATATTTTGTTGGCAATTCTCAAGTTTTACGTAAGTTGGAATGCGTAGAAAAAGCTTTAGCGAATAATGCCAAAATAGTACTACCATCGGGGACAGAGCTAGTGAATGTGATTGGTGAATTAGCAGGAGCTCTTCCAATTAGAAAGAAAGAATAGTATTGATGCGGTTTTCCTCTTCATAAAATCATGCTTGATATTGGCTTTAATTATGCTTTTCCTCTTTTTTGCCACGAAGCGCCTTTCAAAATAGACATAAACAGCTATGCTTTTTCTTTCTTTTTTGATATTAGAAAAAGAAACGGCAGGTTATGGCAAGTATTCATTTTAAGATTGAAGCAAAACAATTCGATCTTCAAGAAACAGACGTATGGTCTCCAAATGAAATTTTCATTGATGGTACACGTTATCAATTATTAGGAGAACCGGAACAACTTGGATATTTACGAGAAAAGATTCCAGAATTTTCCTCTCATAAAAATATATCTTTTAAAGATCTACAAGCACAATTAATAAAAATAGCGGCCCATGACATTGTAGCAGAAAAAGCTCATGCAGTGGGCATATCCACCCTATTACCTCAATATCAACGCTTAGAAGAAACAACCAATAAACGGTTAGCTCTACAAAAACAATTTGAAGAAGCTACAAAAACGCACCCTGAAGATGTAGAAAGATTACAAACTGAAGTGCTTGAAGCCAAAAAAAACGAAATGAAAGCCTATCTTCGATATATGGAAGTGAAAGAACATTTCAGAGGTAGTGTTTTAGTAACACATAATGGAGAAAGACTCATATGCGAAGGTTATGGCCCCGCTGATGAAAAAGGACACCAAAATACCGAAAATACCAGATCTTTTATTAGCTCCATGGGAAAAATGTTAACTGCATCTGCCATTATGCTTCTTGAGCAAGAAAAAAAAATATCTTTGGATGATAAAATTAATGATCGTCTTCCAGCTGCATTTCGACATCCATTATGGGAAGGCATTACAATTCGTCATTTATTGACTCATACCTCAGGTATTAGTAGTTATGGTGCCATGCCGAAAGATGAAATGCGAAGAAAGCCTTTTACTCCAGAGGATCTTTATAAAATAACATTATTACTCCTTTTTATTGATAAAAAAGGACTTTCTGAAACTGACGAGATAAACAGTAATCTTCCAGAAAAGTTCCGACATGATAATTGGAAAGGTATTTCTGTAAAAGATCTCTTAATCCATGATCCTAAAAATCCGGCAATGGAAGGAGATGCGCGATATCAAAATATTGAAAATCTCTATAATTTTATGACTGCAAATGTAAAAGAGATCGGCGGAGATCTTCTTTTTAATCCAGGAGAGATGTTTTCTTACAGCAATTCTGGCTATGTGCTTTTAGGACAAATAATAAAAAATATTTCTAAAGAGGGCTCCTATGAAGCTTATATGAAAAAAATGTTTGAGCGGATAGGGATGCCCCATACAGATTTTTCTACTGATTCTTCTTATGATGAAACATTGAATGCTAGAGGCTTTTGGAAAGTTGAGGACAAACTTGCATTGGTAGAACATATGCAAATACATGCTTCTAAATCTAATGCCGCAGGCGGTATAATAGTTTCAAATTTAGAAGATATGGAAAAATTTGATGCTGCTCTTTATGACGATGCTTTTTTACATCCAGACAGACGAGATAAAATGTTCACAGCTGATCCTAAAATATTTTTTAATCCTAAACGATTTACTTATGATTTCGATGATAAAAAAAGAGCTCTACCAAAAGCAGGCATAATTTATTCAAAATCTAGTTATGGATTTGGTTTTATCGTAGAAAAAGATAAGGAAATTGTTGGCCATGACGGCAGCAATATTGGTTTTAACTCATTCTTTATAAGAGATAGAAAAAAACATGATCTTTTTGTTATTTTAGGAAATATTGATCCAAATATAGTTTCAGCTGGCGAAATCACAAATCATTTAGAAGATATTCTTTATTCTTGATTTAACATGGAAGAACTAGGAAGTTAAGAATTTCCTAGTTCCTAGGCTTGCAGACAAAAAATAATTTTTGTGATAAACAAATTTACTGATATACTGATATTTTTAGGAGGTATGCAATGAAAACTAAAAGACGTAAACCAGTCATTTCCAGGACAAAGAAAAAAACAACTAGAGTCACAGTAGATTTTCCTGTAGCCCAACATAGAAAACTAAAAGCGATAGCTGCATTAGAAGGTATTACTCTACAAGATTACATCCGCTCACGTGTGAGCTCAAAATCTGAAGGAAAGGATATTTTAGACGATGAACTCAAACCTATTGTGAAAAAAATTATCAAAGAAAATAGGCATGCTTTAAAAAGGCTAGCCGATAAGTGATTAAATATCTTACACCAGATCAAGTAATTGCATTTCACGACATGTTACTGAAGAGTTTTGGAGGCCTCCCTGGAATACGTGATAAAAACCTGCTTCACTCTGCATTAGAAGCTCCTAAAGCGTCATTCGATGGTAAAGACATGTATCCCTCGATCTATGAAAAGGCAGCGGTCTATTTATATCATCTTGCGAAAAACCATCCTTTTATCGATGGAAACAAAAGAACCGCCTATGTTGCTGCTTTGGCTTTTATGAAAGCAAATCATGCTCCAATCAGATTTTCAATAAAAAATCTTGAACAGATCGTCATAGATATTGCCGATGGAAAGCTAGGAAAGACACCTTTAATTCATTTTTTTAAAAATGGCATATTGCCAAAATAACGTCAAACACCTCATGACTGATTATTAGTTTTTAAAAAAAATCTTCTCCATCTGGATAACTCCTATGGCTATCCCATCGGGAAGGATTGCTTTTTCTTCAGCTACAAAATCCCATCCCTTTGCCTTATAGAAGGCTAATCCCGAAAGAGTTGCCCCAAGAGTCCCTTTAGAAAATCCATACGTTCTTGCAGGTAGTGTAACGTTGTTTCTGTAAATTCAGACCAAGGATTTTCTTGAAGGTTAAAAGACTGGAAAAGAAAAGGGTCTGAGATCACAATTCTTCTTTTCAAACTGCTTCAAAGAAAGGAAAGGAGAAATTTATGATTTCAG
>JACRNF010000093.1 GCA_016219355.1 Chlamydiota bacterium
AAAATAATATCATTCTAGGGGATACAATATATTATTTCTATAGAGAAAATAAATAATTTCGTTAGGGCATACGGTTTTTCATAGCAGAAAGATCTATAACTTGTAAACTCGGGCTAGGTTGCACAGAGGCCATTAATTTGGATGGAGGAGGCTCATCAAGTCTATTTTTGAAAGATAAGATCATCAACTCCCCTTGCAAAGATGAAGATCAAAAAGGCGGCTCAAATGAGAGAAAACTCTCAAACGCCCTCATAGTCAGAGAAAAAAAATAGCTTTTACTTGTCCTAATTCTTTATTTTTTATAAAATAAAATACTTAAAAAAGGTTTAAAACATAGGAATTTATCATGGCTAAAAGTGCTAGTGACATTATCAAATTAAAAAGTTCTGAAAGCTCAGAATGCTATTGGACTAAGAAAAACAAGAAAAACACAACCGAGCGGATTGAAAGAAAAAAATACGACAGAAAATTACGCAAGCATGTGATTTTTAAAGAAGCTAAATAACTTTTTTTATGTTTGAGCTCTTCATTGCGCTAAAATATTTGATTCCTAAAAAAAGGTCTTTATCAACGGCTTTAATATCGCTGATTTCCGTAATTGTTATCTCGCTTGTTGTTTGGTTAGTTATAGTATTTTTATCGGTAACTACAGGAATTGAAAAAAATTGGCTCGATAAGCTCACTTCTTTAAATGCTCCTATTAGGATCACCCCTACTAAAGAGTATTTTTCTTCTTATTATTATTTGGTAGACGCCGTTGCCTCAAAATCAGGCTATACTCATAAAACAATTGGAGAAAAACGATTAAGCGTATCAAATCCATACGATCCTTCAGTTGATATGGAATGCCCAACAAGTTGGCCACAGCCCGATTATCAAAACAATAATTTTATTGATCCCGTAAAAACCGCTTTTAGTATTTTACAAGCTCAAAAAGCAAAATTTGCCGATTTAAAGTTTCAGGATTATGAAGTAAGCAGCGCTTTGATGCGGATATCTTTACTGCATAATAGCTCCTCACATTTTAATGAAAAGCCCTCTTTTTTGACCCAAATGTCTTACCTTCTATCATTAAACGATCAAAATCCGAAACTCTCTAAATTGATGCTTCCCGCTCCAAAGGATTTAAATCTTCAAAATGCTCTACATAAAAACCAAGCTGATCATGAACCAGTCTACTTGCCTAAAAATTTTCAAGAAAATGGGATCAAAGTTGGCGACGTTGGATACTTTTCCTATGCTTATATATCTGCAACCTCTACCCAAGAACAAAAAATACCTATTGTGATCGCCGGTTTTTATGATCCAGGGGTTATGCCGATCGGTAATAAATGTATATTGGTCCCCTTCAACATTACCAGGACCATCTCTGCTTCCATGGCCACCTTTTCATTTGATGGTACCCCAACAAACGGCATCTATGTATGGACAAAAGATATTGCTAACGCCTCTTTGGTCAAGGAGAGCTTGCAAAAGGCATTTATGGAAGCAGGGATTGCCAAATATTGGAAAATTTCAACCTATAAAGAATATGAATTTGCCAAAGATTTATTACAGCAGTTTCAAAGCGATAAATTACTCTTTTCCTTGATTGCCATCATCATTTTACTAGTCGCCTGTTCTAATGTAATTTCCATGCTGGTATTACTTGTAAATGACAAGAAAAGAGAAATCGCCGTTTTACAAGCAATGGGAGCTTCGTCAAAAAGCATTGCTTTTATCTTTGGCTTTTGCGGCTTTTTTTTGGGAACATTAAGCTCTTTAATTGGTATTGGCGCAGCTATTTTTACCTTGCGACATTTGGACATCCTTGTAAAATTTTTAAGCTTAATCCAAGGTCATGAAGCCTTTAATGCTAACTTTTTTGGAAGCAGTCTGCCTAATCAATTAAGTTTTGAAGCGCTTCTTTTTGTGATTATTGTAACTCCTCTCATCTCTTTAATTGCCGCTTTAGTTCCTGCAATGAAAGCTGCTAAACTGCATCCTTCAAATATTTTAAGGTCGAACCCATGATTTTAAAAGCAAAAAACATTTGTAAATCTTTTTATACCCCTGAAAAGATCGATATTTTGCAAAATGTTTCACTTGAAGTAAAAAAAAATGCGGCCATTGCCATCGTTGGAGCCTCAGGCGAAGGGAAAACCACTCTTTTACATATTTTTGGCACACTGCAAAGCTTTGACTCCGGAGAGCTCATAATCGGCAATACAAGCGACCCTCTTACATTAAGAAATCAAAAAATAGGTTTTGTTTTTCAATCTTACAACCTTTTAGAAGATTTAACTGCTTTAGAAAATGTTTTAATGCCGGCAAAAATTGCTCGAAAAAAAGTCTCTTCAGCTCATGGCATAATGCTACTAAAAAAAGTGGGCCTTGAAAAAAGGGCTCATTTTTCAGCCAAACTTCTTTCCAATGGAGAAAAGCAAAGAGTGGCCTTAGCTAGAGCTCTTTGCAACGATCCCGATTTAATACTCGCAGACGAACCCTCCGGTAATCTCGATCACCACAACTCAAAAATCATCCATCAGTTATTATTAGATTGTGCAAAATCGGGAAATAAAAGTTTAATAGTAGTAACTCATGATAAAGAGCTTGCAGCTCTTTGCGATAAAATTTTTTGCTTAAAAGAGGGAACTTTAACTCAAGTAACATCTTTTTAAGGAAGCATTATGAACATACTGATAGTTGGCAGCGGTTATGTAGGGCTTGTTACCGGGGCCTGTTTTGCCGAAATGGGACATCAAGTCTTTTGTCTAGATATCGACAAACTTAAAATCGATAATTTAAATAAGGGAAAACTCCCATTTTTTGAGCCGGGTCTAGATGAGCTTGTTAAAAGAAACAACTCTTGTAAAAGGCTAATATTTACAACAGATTATAAATCAGTGCAAAAGGCTGATATTGCTTTTATAGCAGTTCCAACACCTTCAGCTGAAGATGGCTGCTGCAACACAACCTTTGTGCAAGAAGCTGCCAAGCAACTAGCTGCTAACATGACTAAATATTTGGTAGTGGTCAATAAATCAACTGTTCCGGTTGGATCAGCCTTTTTAGTTAAAGAAATTATTACCAAAGAGCTCGCCAATAGAACTGCAAAAATTGATTTTGATGTGGTCTCTAACCCCGAATTTTTAAAAGAGGGATCTGCTGTTCAAGACTGTATGAGGCCGGATAGGATTGTTGTAGGAGCAGATTCTGAAAAAGCCCTTGTTTTAATGAGAGAAGTTTATAGCCCATTTATGCTTAAAACTGATCGCTTTATTGAAATGGACATTCTTTCTTCCGAAATGACCAAGTATGCGGCAAACGCCATGCTAGCAACCAGAATCTCTTTTATGAATGAGATTGCTGAAATTTGCAAAAAGGTTGGCGCCAATGTTAACGAAGTTAGAAAAGGTATTGGCTCTGATAGCCGGATTGGCTATAGCTTTTTATATGCCGGCATTGGTTACGGCGGTTCTTGTTTTCCTAAAGACATCAAAGCGCTATGCCATACAGCAACTCAAGTAGGGGTAACTCCTCATCTTTTACAAGCAGTTGATTCGATAAACAACCGGCAAAAAAAGGTTCTTGCCCACAACATAATAAGCTATTTTTCCAAAAATGGCGGAGTCAAAGGTAAAACTATTGCTGTATGGGGATTATCTTTTAAACCCGACACAGACGATATGCGAGAGGCCCCATCTCTTAGTTTTATTGAGCATCTATTAAAAGAAGGGGCTATTTTAAGGCTTTATGACCCCATCTCTATGGAAAAGGCCAAAACTTTATTAGAAAGCCACCCTAACATGACTTGGTGCGAAAGTGAATTTGATGCTGCAAAAGGATCAGACGCCATAGCCCTACTTACCGAATGGAAGCAATTTAGAGTGGTAGATTTTGGTCCCATATTAAAAAACATGAACCATCCTGCCATTTTTGACGGCAGAAACCAATATCATCCAAAAGAGATGAGGAAAAAAGGATTTAACTACATAGGGATCGGCGTTCCCGATCATATTAACTAAAAAAATGTTTGAAGAAAAAATATCATTAATTAACCAAAGGCTCATTAATATTTTGCCCAAGGGCTCTTTTCCACAAAAAGAGCTTTTTAAAGCTGCCGATTATTCTTTAAATTCCCCTGGCAAAAGAATACGCCCCCTTCTTGTTTTAACCACCCTTGAAGTGCTAAAAAAAGATATTAAGTTAGGATTAGATCCCGCCTGCGCACTAGAGCTTATTCACACCTACTCCTTTATCCATGATGACCTCCCTTGTATGGACAACGATGATTTTCGAAGGGGCAAAAAGACTCTTCACAAAGCTTTTAATGAATGGCTCGCCGTTTTAACCGGCGATTATTTATTAACCTACAGCTTTGAGATCATTGCCAAGGCTAAGGGACTCGACTCCGAGCAAAAAGTTGAGCTGATTAAGGTTTTAAGTGAATGTAGCGGAGGCAAAGGCCTTATTGCCGGCCAAGTAGTGGACCTTTCTCTTCAACTAAAAGACGCTGATTATAAAACATTAGAGTTTATGGACCTTAACAAAACGGCGGCCCTTTTTATAGCAGCGGTTGAGTTTGCATCGATTATTGCAAAAATAAAGGATAAAGAGAGAAAGATCTTAAAAGAGTTTGCTAAAAACTTAGGATTTGCTTTTCAAGTAATAGATGATATTTTGGATGCTAAAGTCGAAGATGACCAGCTCCCATCAAAAGTTGACGTTGTGAGTGTTTTAGGTATAGACGAGGCTAAAAAATTAGCTAAAAAGCTCACCCTGCAAGCCGAAAAAAGTTTAAGAAAGATCAAAAGAAAAAGTGATCCCTTACTAGAGATCACTAAATTACTTCTAGATAGAAAGATCTAAGCACCAGCAATTAAACACGCACAAGTAGAGCTCTGATTCGATCTTCCTTTGCCATTATTCTATAAGGAGGTCCGAAAGCACCGTCTGATGCAGGGTGTTGATCCATTTTGCCATTAGGCCCTTTACCAAATTGTTGAATAAATTTGGTTTCGCCAAATCCTCGAAAATAACCTTCTGCACACTCTGAAAGATAAAATCGTGTAGTGTAGGGAATAAAGGAAAATTCTCGAATCCAGTTTAAAAACCTGGTTAAGAAATTGGAATAGTTAATCTGAGGGTCAGTAATTTTATATAAATTTTTCAATTTTCTTACAATTTCTACTCCAGCAATCCGTTCTGCCGGTGTTAAGTCATCAGCTTTGCATCGTTGGTTACTAGCGCCTAATATTCTTTTAGCTAAGAAGTCTAAGGAAACAGGACCTTTATAGCCATTCACTTCAACAAGTCGAGTCCCCAAAAAAGAAATTTTTGTTTTAATTTGGGAAGTATTGTTTGTATTAACTCCACTATAACAATTCAGTAAATCATTAACAGCTCCCAACTGGGTAGCAAAATTAAGCGATTTCAGATGGGCTTTTAAAGTATTCATAGTGCCTCCTAATAGCTAAATGAACAAAAGATTATAGTAAATATAGAAGTTAAAGACAAAATATTTTTTTATAAAATTTTAATAACCAACACGACTCACTTTTAACTCATGAGTCGTATTATAAAAAATTACTAATTTTTCTTTTTGGCAGAGACTTTTTTACTGCTTTTTTTTGTGGATTTGATTTTGCTTTTTGAAGTCTTTGTTTTGACCTTTTTGGGACTTTTAGCTTTTTTAGGAGCAGGTTTTGCAACTTTTCCCTCATCAATGTCAATTCCGAAGATATTAGATAGCTCGCTATCTTTTAAGACCGTTTCGCCGGCTCCTTTTTGAATGAGTGTTTCTTTAGATCCTACAGCAGTTATTAGATCAATATGATTGACATGCCTAAGAGTAAAAAGGGCCTCAGGATTATTATCCAAAGTTGCTCCGACTCCATATAAAACCGCAGCTAAATGTTTGCACATCCCTGCACTATCAGGACAGGAGCAATCCATTTCTATTTCACCTGGTTTTGGGAACAACCCTCCCTCTTTTTCGGTAATAATGCTCATCACCCCTTGGGAAAACTTTCCTTGCAAAAGCTCTATCATGGAATCAATTTTCCCAGAGCACAACTTCACTAATGCTTTCCATTTGGCGTCTGTCATGGGCTTTATCTCTATTTCAATCTCATAAAGATATGAGCCCATCACCTGGGCTTTTATCTTGCCTTGTGTAATCTGTAAGTCCAAAACCGAGCCGTTGCGCACATAGCTTCTTCCCCGAGGTAACCGATTTTCATAATCGCTATAAGACTCTAAATTCTCACACCAGGCTTTTCCCCAAAATGTATTTGCAATATTGCGCCCTTTGATGGTTATCGGATTTAACTTTTTCCCTTTTTTTCCAAGAGATTTAAGATGCTTTTCAGCTTTTCGTTTCTTTTCAGCTACCGACACATATTCTGGCCAGCGTGAATAATATCCCATATTTACCTCTTTTTTAAAATTCTCCTAATGCTTTTTGAATATCGAGTGAAAATAAATGAAGAAGCTCCTCATTGTTCATCTCGGTAAGCAATATCTCTTTTCCTCCTTCTAAAACCTCTGTAGAAAGATTTTTTTTAGAAGTGATCAAATCATCAATCTTTTCTTCGATGGTGCCTCTGCAAATAAACTTATGTTCCATCACCGGATGTTTTTGCCCAATTCTATAAGCTCTATCAGTCGCTTGATTTTCAACCGCAGGGTTCCACCAACGATCAAAATGAATAACATGCGACGCCCTGGTAAGGTTAAGACCAGTTCCTCCCGCTTTTAATGATAAAATAAAAAATGGAGGGCCCATCTCTTCTTGAAACTCTGCTACTAGAGCGGGTCTTTTTTTAACAGACGTTTCTCCATGCAAAATAAGTCCTTCTTTGCCAAAAACTTTGCTCAAAAGAGAAAATAGAGCAGGGATTATCTCTTTAAATTGGGTAAAAACAAGCACTTTTTCTTGCTTGGCAAAAATCTCTTCGCAAATTTCTTGCAAACGGATAAATTTGCCGGAAAGTTCATTGCCATATTCGCCATAGCCCAGCCACTGCGTTGGATGGTTGCAAATCTGTTTAAACCGAAGAAGATATGATAATACAATGCCTCTTCGTTTTATCCCTTCAGCAGCTTTTAATTGCTCTTGCAGCTCTATGATAGATTGAGAATAGAGCTTTACCTGCTCTTTACTTAAAAAACAATAAGTTTGCATTTCGGTTTTATCGGGCAGGTCCTGAATAATTTTTTTATCGCTTTTTAGCCTTCTTAAAATATAGGGCTGAGTTAAGTTGCGTATAGTTGGAATAAATCTTAAATTTTCTTGGTTTGCTTTTTTAGCATAGGTTGAAAATGTTTTAGCAGAGCCTAAAAGGCCAGGTAAAATAAAATCAAATAAAGACCAAAGATCGCTTAGCCTATTTTCAATTGGAGTTCCAGTCAAGGTAATTCTAACCTCGCTTTTTAACTCTTTAACAAAGCGGCTCTGTTTCGTATCGGGGTTTTTTATGGTTTGCGCCTCGTCTAAAATTACGAGGTCCCAATCAACTTCTTTTGGCCATGCAAATCTATGAATATATCCATAAGTAGTAATAACCAAATCAAAGTTAGCGAGCTGCTTTATATCCACCTCTCCTTTATTTACCGAACTATGAGCAATCATAATTTTTAATTGAGGCGAAAATCTTGCAATTTCCGCTTGCCAGTTCCCAATAAGTGATGCGGGAGCTACCAATAAATGAGTTTTTTTCTTTAATGAAGAGTTTTTAATCAAAAGCAAGAGACATAAAACCTGGATAGTTTTGCCAAGTCCCATATCATCAGCTAAACAGCCCCCCAGCTTCAACTGATAGAGCATCCATAGCCATTTGACCCCTTTTAGCTGATATGGCCGAAGCGTTCCTTTTAGCTGTTTTTTTAAATTGTTTTCTATCGAATCATCATCATCAGGACTTTTAAGCTCATCTAATATTTTTTTTAAAAAATCTCCGGCTACAACTGTGGACCACTCGGCTACTTCTTCGGCTTCTTCATACCCCGTATCGGATAAAATATTGGCCCCCCCTCCGGCTAAAAGCCTAAGACCCTCAGCCATGGAAATGCCGTTTTTTGCCCCTTTTTGCAATTTATTCCAATAAGACAAGACCTCGCTGAGCTTATCTTTATCTACCTCGACCCACTCCCCTTTGATCTTAATCAAAGATCCATCGGTTTTTAAAAGAGCAGCAAACTCTTCTTGGGTTAATTTTTCTCCGCTACTTAAAGCAAGTTCAATATCAAAATCCAAAAGAGAGCCGAGTCCCATAACAGAGTCTGCTTTTTCCCCGATTTTAACTGCAACCTTGGCCCTAACTGGCTTTTTGCTATTCCACCAATTGGGGACCCTGACCATAATGCCGCTAAGCTCCATTAAGGATATTTCTTGTAAAAACTTATGCGCCTCTTTAGCTGTCCAAAGAAGCGGTTGGAAAACATTTCCAGAATCAACAAGTTCTTTTAAAAAGGGACTTTGCGAAGCGGCCTTTTGCACTGGCAGTAATAAAGCCAAAAGAGACTCTTTTTTTCCGGCATATTCTAATAAAGCTCTTTTCAAAGGCAAATGTTGGGCAGACCCTTTGGATAATTGGGTAGTATAAGTGGCTAAAAACGCAAAAGGGTTAGCCTGATCATTTTTATTTTCGGCCAAATGAAAGCAAACCCTGCCGACCAAATTCCAACCGGGGTTATAAAACTTAAAATAATCTTGAGCCGATCCTTTAAAATCTTTAAGTTCATTTTTTAAACTTTTGGCTAACCCTAGCCAAAGACTTTTCAACAGATCGATACTTAAATACTCACATCCTTTAAAAAGGGCCTCGTTTACCAACTCTTGAAGCTCCAGATCATTTAAAGGAGGGATATCATGAAGCTCATGATCTGTAGCATTTGTTAATTTACAAACTTGGGCCACAAAATTTTTAGCAAATGCTTGCCAAAATGAAAAACTTGAAGGAAGGGAGCCGAAGTCTTGGATCCCTAAATGTAAAAGAGTTGTAATCTGATCTCTTAAAAATAACGACTTAATTTGTGCAAACTGTTCTAAAGAAAGGGTTTCACTTGCATTGGAAGAATCATCAAGATAAATATGCCCCTCTGATGATAGGGCCAGTTCACATAAAATATTATCAGCCAACGGTTAATCCTTAAAAATAAGTTCTTGTTTTTTTCTTATGTAGTAATCCAAAAGAGTTTTTAAGTTCACAATATCATGCTCGTTATACTTTAAAAGCTTTTGCAAGGCCTCTTCATTACCCTTTCTATATCTATGCCATAAATTTACAGCCTCAAAACCATCGATCCCTTTTACTTCGCTATCTCTTTCAATGCCGACTTGCGCTTCGATGCTTTTCAGGCCCCCTTGAAATCCAATTTCTTTAAACATGTACCTTAAATCCAAATGAACCGCCTCATATTTGCAAAAAAAATGCCTTTCAATAAACGGCAGATCAAATTGTTTACCGTTAAAGGTTACCAAAATATCAAATTCTCTTAGCTTTTCTTTAGCTTTATCCAAATTCTTATCTTTGACAAATAAATGAGAAGAAGATCCATCGTAGATACCAATGACCGTGATGGCATCGTAAAACTTATCGAGCCCCGTGGTCTCAATATCAACAAAACCGATTTTGCCAAATTCCCAAAGCCGCCAATGTTCTTTTGACTTTAACCTTGTCTTAAAGTAATCGATATCCTTTTGTTTAAAGGCTTTAAGAGAATGAAGAAGTTCGTCTTTAATTTTGGTTAATTTGCCTTTGGGCAAAGATGAGAAAGTATCTCCTTTAGCAAGAAAATCCTCCCAAGTTTTAATTCCATTTAACCAAAGTAGTTTTTCAGCGTTTTCAGATATCCCTTTGATATGACAAAAAGTTTTTTTTAGCATGGATTTCCATTTTTTATGAGAAAAATATTATTCTTTTAAAAACATTTTTGTCTAATTTATTTTTGCTTCGTCGCTTTCTTTGATATAACTATCGATATGCCCTTTGATGACATCTCTATATGTTGGGCTCTCAAAATCGTGATCCCATAAAAGAGCATCTTGATCTGGAGTCAAAAAATAAACATCTTTAGCATAGTTATACATACCGACAAAATCAAAAAAAGGAACAACATCATGCGTGCTTACATAATTATAAGCTTCCTTGCATAGATCGCTAGAGACAATTAATGCAGGAGCTATGGCAACTACCACAATTTTATCCCTTTCTTCTTTTGTCATGCCTAAAAGGGCATTTCTGACAATAAAAGATCCCCCACTATGGCAAAACTCAAGAATGCTACATCCGGGATTGGCATCAAAAAACTTTCTCCATTTTTGTTGAAGAAGTTGTACATGCAAAGAGGACTTCCCCCTAATATCATTATAGACTTTCATTAAGTCGATAACAAAATTATAGCTTGCATTATATAAATAATGGACATTGAAACCATTGGCAAGATCAGAGATTATTTTAGCATGATGACTTGCTTCTTCCAAACTTGTTCGGATCCCATTAGAAAATCCAATCATCCCATTGTCAAGCTCCGGAAGGCAAAGATCATAAATATTTGACTCTATGCTGGTATATCCAAAAACGCTTTGCAACATCTGGCTAAGTCCCATTTGATAATCGCTTGATGACTCCAAGTTAAACTTCATGGAATACTTAGGATTATCATTATCAAAAACATCTTGGTATACCCACCCCGATTTATCAAACTTACTTTGCACCCTTTTGGTTAAAAATTCATTATTGTGACAAGAGGTTTCCTCAACTGACTCTGCCAAGCCACAAAAAGGCAAGCTCATTTTGGGTTTTATAAAAATGACTTTGGTGTTTTTAAGCTCTTTGGAAATGATTTTTACTAAGATATTTTGATTATTATATTCGTAATAAGAACTCTGAAGAATCTTTCCCTGACAATCATATAAAATCTTAGTCTCTAATAAATTGGTCAAAGGCTTATAAACATAAACAATTTCCTCTTTAGAATCTTTTTCTCTAACAAGTAAATTTTTTCGATATTCAAAGGATCTTAAAAAGCATTCTTGGTTATTAAAACTCATTTTTTCTTTTATAACATTGCCCTGGGTATCATAGATCCGCTCTTTTAATGCAAGTAGAGCTCCATCTTGAGAAGTTTTGCTAATGAGTTTATTTTGATCGTAGCTAAATTTATCGATGCAAAAAACTTCCCCATTTGGCCCAAGCCTTTGAATTTCCACAACCTGATTAAATTCGTTAAAAAAATAAACTGATGAAATTTTTGAATTAAAGACCTCTGTTTCAAAATCTTTATAAGTTATTATAAATTGACTTTCCCCATCTTTTTTTAAAACTGACACCCTATCATTATCATATTCGATTTCAAGCTCTTTTTTATTTGCTACGATTTTAGCTTTTAGAAAAAGATCGCTGTATTCGTATTGAACATTAGGCTTATTTGGCCTCTCTACTTTAATTAATTTCCCATCTTTAAATTTATACCTAAGTTTTTGATCATCACTAGTTTTTATGCAAATTTGATCTTCTAAATATTCAAAAGAGGCCCAAGAAATTTGCAACCTATCGGTATTATCTTTAATGTTGATATAGGCTAATCTTCCGAACCTATCATAACTATAATAAACAAAGTGGCCATTGGGTAATTTTTCCCTTTCCAAGTGATAGTATTGCCCAGGCAACTCTTCAAAAGCATTTTCTGCAAAAAAATTACCGACGCTATTTTTAGGCTTACTTGTTTTAGCATAATAGCGAACAGTCCCATCTTTAGCTGTAAGCTCAAAGTTTGCATTTAATAAGCCATAGGGATGATTTTCATAAAAAAAGGCTCCATTATCATCCGATGTAAAAGCCTGCTTGCTATCCATCACTAAAAAACATTTAGAAAAAAAATACCAACTGCCTATTTTTTCTGAAGAAATATTTGAAGAGTAATATCGCTTTAAGACCAAAGAATCGCAACCCAAAACGGCATAATCGATTTCGGTATCAAAATAGCTTCCGGTAATGGGATCGATGCAATTTTCAATCAAGGTATTATCTTCTTCCAAAGAAGAAATTAGGGTTGAAGAAAAAGCCCCTTGGTTAAAGCCCAAAAGAAATATGACGCTAAAAATGCATTTGGCTAAAAATCTCATTTTTCACCCATAATTGCTTAAGTGGGGAAAAAAAGACTATAAACTTTCGTTAATAATATCAACGAAAATTTTAGGTTAGAGTGATCCGTAAAAACCGTTTTAATCCTATTTTGCAAAGGTTCAGTGACCTTAAAAACAATTGGGAACAAGTTAACCATTGCCGAAGATAAAAGGCTAGGTTAATTGAGATCATTTGGAAGGGAGGCTCGCTTGTTTGGCTTTAACTTTTTTTAAGGCCTCTTCATAAGTTTCTTGGTAAAATTGTTCTAATCTATCAAATTGGTTGTTTTTGTAATAAGTAACAACTCCTTCAATAGCTGCAGCATATGAAATATATAAAGGATAGTCATTAGATGGCTCGGTTTCGCTGAAGATCCTAATCTCTATATTTTTTCTGGTAAAAGGAAAGTTATGAAGAAGAGGCCTCATTTTTTCATTAGCGTTGATGTTTGATAAAAATAGCTCCGCGCAATAAACAATCAATTCTCTTGCTTCATCAACATTAACTTTTCCATGGGTTTTGAAACTAAGACTAAGCATTCGAATATCATATACATCGCCTCCTCCAAATCCTATACACTTTAAATTCTTATTTTGGCAGATTTCTTTAACAGTTTTGACAGAAACTTCGTGTTCGATTTTAGCTCTTTTAGATGGTTCGTAATCGGATGATTTATGATCGGAACATCCAACCATAAAAATTAAAAAAACAGTAAAAAAAATTATTCTCATTTTTTGTTTCCTTGGGTCTGAATAAAGCTCGTTCTTCAACAATAAATATCTAATCTTAACTTCATTTATCGGGAGTTTTGCTCTCCTGTTTAGCTTTAACCTTTTTTAAGGCCACGTCATAGGTCTCTTCGAAGACTTCTTCATATCTATTAAATTGATTATTTATATAGTAAGTAACGACCCCTTCAATTGCTCCTCCATAGGCAATATATGGCGAATCAACTTCATGCCCATCATCTTTACAAAACCCAATTCGAATCTCAATATTATTGCCAGTAAAAGGGTAATTGTGAAGAAGAGGCTTAATTTTTTCATTAGCATTGATATTTGATAAAAATTGCTCGCCACAATAAATAAGCAATTCTCTTGCTTCATCTACGTTAAATTTTTCATATGTTTTAAAGCTAAGACTAAGCACTCTAATATCATATGGTCCGCCCCCACCAAATCCTAAAAACTTTAAACCCTTATTTTGGCATATTTCTTTAACAGTCTTGCGAGTTACCTCATGTTCCAACTTGTCTCTTGATCCTGAATCAGAACATCCAATCATAAAAATTAAAAAAACTGTTAAAAAAATATTCTCATTTTTATTTCCTTCGGTCAAAATGAAGCTTAGCTACCAACAATACTTATCTCTTACAAATATCTTACCTCAACTTCATTGATTAGAAGATTTATTCTCCTGTTTGGCTTTAACCTTTTTTAAGGCTTTTTCAT
>JACRNF010000003.1 GCA_016219355.1 Chlamydiota bacterium
AACGCTCACCACAATGGCTTTTGACCATCGCAGCTTGAGGCGATTTGGTTTCTCTGCTTGCACAGCGATCCGATGGGCCTACCATCATCTTTCTTATAGTTCCCAAACAGCATTTATTTTCTGTTTGTCGTGACACACTTCTTTCGAGAACTATAAAAGTTATTGTCTTACGATCCCTAACCTTTCCAACCTTGTGCTATTGGAAAAAACCTTCCCTTGGTAAATGATTTTTTTGTAACGATAATGCCGGGGGGCCCCTGCCTTCTTTTATACTCGGCAAGGTGGATCCTTTCGATCAGTTCTTTAACAATCTCCGGCTTTAAATTAAACTTATTTATTATTTGATCAGAGCTTAGATGATCTTCAACATATCCTTCCAAGACGGCATCAACAATTTCATAAGGAGGCAATGTATCTTGGTCCTTTTGATTAGCCCTTAATTCAGCAGAAGGGGGTTTTTGAATAATAGAATCGGGTATAATTTCTTTTTTACGATTGATCCATTTGGAAAGCTCATATACCTGGAGTTTGGAAACATCCAATAATACATCAAGTCCCCCGCACATATCTCCATAAAGGGTCATATAACCCATAGCCATCTCACTTTTATTACCTGTGCTTAAAACTATATAGCCAAGTTTGTTGGAAATAGCCATTAAAATAGTCCCTCTTATCCTAGCCTGTAAATTTTCTTCCGCTTCAGAAAAAGGTTTTCCGTAAAATATGGGGCTTAATAGATTTAAAAAATCTTGGAACATATGATCTATGGGAATATCCATCAACTCCACTTTTAGATTCTCGGCTATTTCTTTAGAGTCCTCTATTCCCTGCAAAGAAGAAAATCTAGAGGGCATGTTGATCGCTAAAACATTTTCGGCCCCCAAAGCATCGACCGCTATGCATAAAGCAAGCGCCGAATCAATACCTCCCGATAAGCCCAAACAAGCCTTTTTTAGCTTAAGCTTTCTAAAATAGTCCTTAATTCCTAAGACCAAAGCTTTGTACAGATCTTCTAAAGGATCTATTGTTTCTATAACAGTCTCTTTTTTTTCCTCGGTATCGACAATAAAACTATCTTCAGCAAAACCTTTGGCCCTTCTGATTAATTTACCATTAGAGTCCAACCAAAATGAGTATCCGTCAAAAACAAGCTGGTCATTACCACCAACCTGATTGCACATAATTACCGGACATTTTAAAGTTTGGGCCGTCTTGGCAAAGATTTTCAACCTAAGATCGAGTTTTTGGTAATAATAAGGAGAGCCGGAAAGATTTAACAATATGTCGGGCTTTAGTTTTTTTAAATCTAGTACCGGGTCTTTGGCATATCTAGTGAATTTGACCTCATTGGCATGCTCCCAAACATCCTCACAAATGCTAACCCCGATTTTTTTACCTTTATATTCCCAGACCTTTTCTTCTTCTCCCGGCTCAAAATACCTTCTCTCATCAAAAACATTATAAGTAGGGAGCAAAGTTTTATCTTTATATCCTAAAAGTTTTTGATTACATATCACAGCAGCCGTATTATACAACCCTTTTTCTTTGCCTTTGGCCTTTCTAACGGTCCCCACCACTATAAAAAGATCTTTGGAAGCCTCAACTACCCTTTCAAGCTGTTTTTCCAGTTCTTCAATAAAATGATTATATAAAAGAAGATCTTCGGAGGGATATCCCGCTATGACCGACTCAGAAAACAATACCACATCGACCTTAGCTTGCTTTGCCTTTTGAACATACTCCAATATTTTATCGGTATTGCCCTTAAGGTCCCCTATAATGGGATTTAATTGAGCCACGAACACTAGCATAAAAAATCTTCCTTTTTTTTCCTTTTTGAAATATAATAGGGCCACATATTGTTTGTAACAATTAAAGGATAAAAATGCAAAAAAGTCTTTCAATTAATAGTGAAAATATTTTACCGATCATTAAAAAATGGCTTTATTCCGAAAAGGAAATTTTCCTAAGAGAGCTCATTTCCAATTCAACCGACGCTATTAATAAGCTAAAAATCATCCAAAACCCATTGGAAGACTTTAGGATAGACATAAACATTGATAAATCTAAAAAAACTTTAAGCATATCCGATAACGGTATCGGCATGACCTCATCTGAAGTAGACAAATACATTTCTCAAATTGCATTTTCAGGAGCAAAAGACTTTTTAGACAAATTCCAAGACAAAGAAGATAAGATTATAGGACATTTTGGCCTTGGCTTTTATTCTGCTTTCATGGTTTCCAAAAAAGTTGAGATTGAGACCCTTTCATACCAACAAGAAAAACCGGTATTTTGGTCCTGCGATGGCTCCTCTTCCTATGACATATCTGAAGGAACTAGGGATAAAAGAGGTACAACTGTCACACTGTTTTTAGACGATGACAATGAAGAGTTTTTATCTGAAGAAAAAATTAAATCCATTTTAAATCGCTTTTGTCTTTTTTTACCTTTTCCCATTTTTTTAAATAATAAAAACATAAACAATCAAGACCCACTTTGGTTAAAACCCACATCTTCTTGTCAAGATAAGGACTATTTGGAGTTTTATCAAAAGCTCTATCCTTTTGAAGAAGATCCAACTCTTTGGATCCATCTGAATGTGGACTTTCCTTTTAACTTAAAAGGGATACTTTATTTTCCCAAGATAAAACCCAATTTTGACCTAAATCAAAGTACGATAAGGCTTTTTTGTAACCGAGTATTTGTTTCAGATAACTGCAAAGATATTCTCCCCGACTATTTGACTGTATTAAAAGGGGCAATTGACTCTTCGGACATTCCATTAAACGTTTCCAGAAGTTATTTACAAGTAGATAGCAAAGTTCGTCAACTTGGCTCTCATATAGCTAAAAAAATCTGCGACAAGCTCTCTTTACTTTATACCCAAGAAAAAGAAAAATTTATTAGTTCTTGGACCGATCTAGAATGGTTTATAAAGCTTGGGATATTGCAAGATGACAAGTTCTTTGACCGCTCGAAGAATTTTTTGATTTGGAAAAATCAAAAAAATGAATGGACGACCCTTGAAGACTACCTTGAGCGCTCCTCAGACAAAAAAATTTATTATATCCCCGAAGGAAAGGCCCATTCCTCATTTTTAAAGCTCTATCAAGACAAAAACATCGAAGTGCTTTTTACGAATAATACAATTGATACTCACCTCTTAAGCTTCTTAGAGCAAAAAACCTCTTTTAAATTTCAAAGGATAGATTCCGGCCTAGATAGCATAATAGATCCTACCAAAGAAAAAGATCTCTTAGACAAAGATGGCAGATCAGAATCTTTTAAAATTGCCGAAAGTTTTAAAACTGCATTAGGTATAGAAGTTGAGGCCAAAAGTCTTTCTAATGAGACAACTCCTGCCTTTATATTATTTAATGAAGAAGAAAAAAGATTTTCAGATTATTTAGCCATGACTGGGCAAAAATCTATCCCTAAACACACCTTGGTAGTCAATACTAATAATCCTCTTGTTTTAAAGATACATGCTTTAATGCAAAAGCATCCCGATCTATCAAAAGAGCTGACCAAGCAGGTCTATGATTTGGCTCTTTTATCTCAAAAAGAGCTTCCAGCCCAAGAATTAGACAATTTTGTAACTCGATCAAGCTTGCTTTTTGAGAAAATGGCCCAGCTATTGTAAAAAATAATTTTAATCTTGTTTTTAGCTCAATTTTGACAATATTGTCTATTTTTGTAAGTTGTTGATTATCAATCTGAATTTTCCCAACCAAGAAAATTCTTTAAAAATAAGACTTTACAAAATTTTTATAATTCTTTAAAACTTCTAACTGATTTTAACTTACTTAGTTATAAAATCGATGTTTTTCAATTTTTAAAGATATTATTTATAATTTTATTGATTTAAAATCAGTAATTTACTATAATTAACGCATATAAACAACAAATATATTAATATTATGTCTGCACTAACAGCAATCCATTATTATAAAAGTGGCCAAAATCCTAAATTACTTGAGCGTGAAAAACAAAATGCCTTGAGCAAAATATTTGAAAGAGCCGCAAAAGAAATCGGATGTCAGGCAACAGACCTAGAAGCGCATAGAGACCTTTTTTATCAGGCAAAAAAAGGGGTTGTTGAATTTAATAAAAATGAAGCTTTAAAAAAATGCCATCAAGAAATTTGGCGTTTAATAGATGGCATACACCGGACAAGTCATCCTCAGGCACGAAGTGAAGATGAAGAAACTTCTCCTGCTAAAGTTGACTTACCTTCAAAAAGCGCCCATACAAGAAAACTTTCGGTTTCTAGTCAAGATATTAAAAGAGATTCTGTATCCCCACAAGACGATAGAAGGGATCCACTAGATGCAAGACTTCACCAAAGAGCTCATCATCGTCCTCTCCCAGAAACAAGAAGAGCTGTTCATGCGCAAAAAGCAGATGCAGTCCATCAGAGACGATTAATAGAACAATTATATCGAGAAAGACAACGTAGTCTTGGATTAAAACAAACCTTAGCCCAAGCACAACAAAACGCAGCACAATATGCAGCAGCAACTGCCCAATATCAAAGAGCATCTCAAGCTCAGCTAGCAAGAATAAATGATCTAGAGCAAAGATTACAGAATCAAGCTGATATTCAAAGAGATGAAGATCAACGTTTAGCTCGAATAAGACCTGCAATAAATGCTGATCTTCAAAGAGATAGACAATTACAGGCCGATCTTGCAGCAGCCAATCAACAAATCCAAGGGCAAGCTGCCCAATTACGAGTTGCAGAAACAGCGTTAGCAGAAGCTAATAATAAAAGTGAACAAAGACGTCAAGGTATCGCAGCTCTTCAAAACCAACTTGGTCAATTACAACGAGTTCTTAATAGAGCTGACCAAGAAATTCAAGCTCTTAGAGCTGAATTAGCTCATACACAAGCTGGTTCTGATGGAAAAACTCAACAGATCGATGCTCTTAGAGCCCAAATTGCAGATTTAGAAAGGGCTCGTTTAGCAACAAATCAAGAATTAGCAGCTCATATACATGATTTAGAAATTGCTCAAGAAGCTTTATTAGCCACCGCTCAAGAACGAGATCAACTTAGAAACCAAATTGCAGAATTGAGAGAGCAACAGGGTGCAGCTCAAAATCGATTAGCAGAACTTGAAAGAGCGCAACAAGCAGCTACTGCTGAACAAGAAGATAGAGCTCGACATATTGCAAATCTTGAAGCCGAAAATGCTGCATTAGCTGCAGCCAGAGCAGCTAGCGCAACAAACCTTCAAAATACTACAAGAGATTTAACTGCTGCAAATGAAGACTTGACAAGACAAATAACAGCCTTAAGAGAGCAAAGCGCCAGGGATCAGGCTCAATTAACTGAACTTGGACAGGGATCGCAAGTATTGAGAATAGAACTTGCTAATCTTCGAGAAAAAATAAGAGCTCAAACACAGCTGATAAATCGATATGAAGAAGAAATCGCTACAGAAAACGCAGACCTAAAGACAATAATTCAAAGCGATGCTGTTACTCATGCACAATCAGAAGCTAAGATTGCGGATTTAAACGCCCAGCTTAGAACTGCTTACTTCGACAAAGAAGCAGCTGAAGCCAAAATTGCGGGATTAGAAGCTCGTATAAGAGAATCGGAAGCTGCGCAAGCAGCCTTAAATGCTTCTGTTGCTCAAAAAAATCAATTAATTGAAGCACTTATAAAAGAATTGGACCATGTTCAAGCCGTTTCTAACTTTGAGAGACAAGAAGCGCAAGACCAACTTGACATAAGAGATCGTCTACAAGAGGAATTAAGAAGACTAAATGCAAATTTGGTAGAAGAACTAAATGCGGCTCGCGCTCAATTGCTTGCACTTCAAAGCATTCAAGCATCTACTCAATCTACAGAAGAATCCTCAGCTGCAGCATCTGCTGGAACATCAGCCCTTGGTAGCACACCACAAATCGATGATGCTAGCCAACAAGTGCAAAAACAAGTAAGAACTCAGCTTTTAATAATATTAAAAGCATTGGAGCAAGATCCTCGACTTTATAATACCGATTATTATCAAAAATTATTTGTTCTGACTAAAAATGCCGGTTTAAGCGACAGAGAAGTCGATAAATTACTTGAATTAATCAACTTATTATCAATAAAGGATTATAATACTCCTCAAGCGGCAACGCCAAGTCCTGATGAATTAATTCAAGACGGCATGTCCACACTCACAGAAGATGATGATACTTCTCCTGCAGCAATAATAAACCTATTGAACATCAGACTCCATCAAAGATTGTTTACTCTTTTGGACGAAGCAAAAATTAGAGCTCAAGTAGCCATAGTACGTATAGAAGAACTGGAAGAACAAAACCAAGACTTAATCCAAAGGACCCAAGCACTTACTGAAGATGCTCAGGCTGCGCAAGCTAGAGCCGCTGCATTAGAAGCTTCTCATGCCGCTTCAATCAAACGTTACGAAGAAGAGTTTCAAGCCCTTCAATCAAGTCATCAAAAAGAAATGACCTCATTACAGGCTCAGCTTACAGCTGCACAACAAAATTCAACTCAATTAACTGAACTTTTACACCTAACTGAAGAGCTATTAGAACAGCATGAAGCAACAATACAAGCTCTAAGAACCCAGCAAAATGAAGCTGAAACCCAAGCTACAGAATTAAACCATTTACTTGAAATTGAACAATCTAAGTCTCAAAGATTAGAGCACGAATTTAAAGTGACAATGCAAGAATCTATAGATGAGAATAAAAATTTTGAAAAAGAAAAAGAAGGGCTGATAGAAAAACTAATCAATCTGCAAGCACAAATGGCAAAATTAACAAAGGAAATTGAAGCACAAAATCAAATAGCTCAGCAAGCTAGCCATGAAAAAGAAAATGCCGAAGCAGATAAAATAAGATTACTCAAGACCTTGCAACAACGTGAAACAGAAATTGCTAGACTACAAGCTGCTATTGTAACATCCTCGGAAAAAGAAGAAAGAGATACAAGAGAACGTCTTGGATTAAAACAAGAAGTTAATGCATTAGTTCAAGAATTAGAACAAGCTCACAAGCAAGGAGCTATAATCGCTCAAACACAAAGCAATCTTGCCGATGTTTTAGATCAAGCTCTTCTAGCACAAATACCGATTGAGCGTTTACAAAAAGAAATTGACAAACTAAATGATTCAATTAGACAAAAAGATGAAGAAATTGCGCAAGCAAAACGTGAAACGGAAGAAGCTCGAGCAGAACAAGCAAGATTACGCGAAAAATCGGAAGCAGATACAAGAGAAATAGCTAAGTTAACCAACACCATTGCACAAACGCAAGAAATAGCAACTCAATCGACTCAAAAAGCTCAAATATTAACAGCAGAAAACACACAATTACAAGCTAGTTTAAGAGAGGCTCAAGACCGAATCGCTCAATTAGAAACTGAAAATGCAGATATGCAACGTAGTCATGCTGAAGCTCAGGCAAGGAATAAAGAACAAATAGCATTATTATCTCAAAAGATGATTTTGACTACACAAGAAATTCAAAGACTAACTGAAGTATCCAGCAAAACGGTTGCAGAAGTTGAAGCTTCAAGAACTGCTCTAACTGCAGCGCAAACAAAAGCTTCAGAATTGCAAACAGCTTTACGATCTTCTACACAACAAGCTCAAGAACTTCAAGCAACTTTAGATGCTCAAAAATTAGAATCTTTTGCAGCTTTAGCTGCGGCGCAAGAAGAATTAGCTCAAAGTCAAGCCAGAATTACTGCATTAGAAGGTCAGATAAGAGAATCAGAAGATGCTCAAATTATTGCCTCTACCACTGAAAGAAAAGCTCTTCAAGCCCAATTTGCTCAATTACAAGAATCTCATAGAAGAAAATTAATAGCTGTAGAAGCCGCCTTAAAAGGCGCCACTATCCAAAGAACAGCCCTTCAAACCCAATTTGCTCAATCACAAGCTCGTATCAGAGAATTAGATGCTGCTCAAACCGCCTCTACTGCTGAAAGAGAAGCCCTTCAATCAATTCATCAAGCAGAAATGACTTCATTAGAAGATGAGCTTAAGGCTGAAAAACAAAGATCCGCTAAACTTACAGTTTTATTACGTACAGCTTTAAAAAAAGTAACCGATCAAACGGCAGAATTTGAAAATCTAACAACCCAGCAACAAACATCTGAAGCTCGAGTTGAAGAATTAACAGGTCAGCTTGCTCTTGCACAATATAAATCTCAAGAATTAGAGCAAGAATTACGTCTCGCAAAAGAAGCCGCCCAAGCTGCCAAAGCAGAAACACAAACTTTAAGAACTGCTCTAACTGCAGCGCAAACAAACGCTTCAGAATTAGAAACAGCTTTACTATCTTCTACACAAAAAGCTCAAGAACTGCAAGCAACTTGGAATGATCAACAATTAGCCTCCAATGCTGCTTTAGCTTCGGCGCAAGAAGAATTAGCTCAAACTCAAGCTAGAATTACTGCATTAGAAGCTCTGCTTCAAAAAGAAACGGAAAGAGCAGCTCAAGCTTCAACTCATGATGATGATATATCTTCAGAAGCAGATAGCACTGATCAAGAACCAAGCACCGCATTACCGGAGAGTGATGGCGCTGCTGCTCATAGAACATATATAATTATGGATGCAAGACAGACAATAGACGAGTCTACCCAAACTGATTTAGCAGCATCAACCGTCGCTACTACAACAGCCGCTTCTACTTCACAACCTCGCGAACCTATGCCAGTAGCTGCCCAAGCATCTGCACCTGTAGCAGCTGCACAAGTTCCTGTACTACCTCTAGTTATACACGCAACAGATCCTACACCAGATGCAGTTCAGACTATTGTAAATGATGCAAGAAACGATATTGGAACTATTACTGCGATTCATTTTTCAGATAGTTCATACTATACAGCAGCATTGCAAAACTTAACCATTAATATAGCTTTATTACAACTAAACAAAAATAAACTAGACTATTTTAGCATAGATAAAAGGCTGCATGAAACTGGTCATTCTGCTCTAATGCATAAAGACCAGGCGATTGAAAATCTTCGTTTTGCATTACCTAAAACAGAAACAAACTTATTTAAGCGAAAAGATAGAACCATAGAAGCGTCACTAAAAGATAGAAAAGATAAAACCATAGAAGAGTCACTAACTCAACCCATTCGGGTTCACAAACAATCAATTGACAGTGACAGAAAAGAATTTCGAAACTATCCAGATCAATTTCAAACATCATTTAAAGAATTGTATGATTCTGTATCTACTTTACCCGCCTTAATCCAATCCTTAAAAACATCTACTGGTAATCCAGAATTGATTACAGCAACAACAAAAAAATTACTAGAAACAATTGACTATCGCCATGTTAAGGCTTTAATGAGTTTTAAGTGCCTAACAGCTCAAATGCTTAATCTATATAAAAATGCAGAAAATGCTCAGAGGAAATCTAAAGTAGCTACTGAAAGAGCGCTGAGAGCCGCTTCAGCAGCAAGACTTGCCGCAGCCGCAACCGCAGCAAATCTAAAAAAAATAGCAGCTGATGAAAGAAAATCAGCTGGGAAAGCTGCAATAGCCGCAAAGGCGGCAGCAGCAGCAGCAGAGGCTGCAAATGACACAAGATTCGATGAACCAATATACAACAAGCACAATAAAATTTATTATAAATCGCAACTGATGGCTGCACTAAGGGCAACAGGGAAACTGCAAGCATTTGAAACAAACGAAGGAATAATAAATAGAATAAGAGAGGCTCAAAAAACTGTGCAGGACCCGGCAGTGGCCGCAGGGCAGCAAGCTGCAATTAACGAAGCGTTGAATAGATTGAATGATCTTGAAGCAGAGGCTGTACCAACTATTATCGAACATCCAGACATAAAAGCTTTAAGGGAGAATTTTTTAAATCTACTACCTAAAAATTGGACGGAAGTTCGCGATTATAAACATTATTGGGAACAAGTAGATAATTCTATTTTTAATATTATCACTAACCTAAAAGATTTTTTAATAACAGCCGCATCCAAGATAACTGTTAACGTACGCGAGCCTCAATCATCACCGAATAAAAAAGGTAGTAATAAAATAAAATATCTTTTCCCAAAATTGGCATTGGATGCCCAATTAGCAAGGAATGTACAATTGGTAAGGACTGCAGCAGCAAGAACGACTATAGGTCTTTGCATATGAAAAGATCGTGAATCTTAATAATCTTAACAATTGAAATACTGAAAAAAATGGCCTTTCACAGCCTCAGACCGAGGTTTCGATCTGTTTTTCCAATTTTGCATCATCATTCCAAAACTTGTTTTTCTATAGGTTGTAATTCAGGGTGATATGGAGGAGTTCTAACAACGTCATGGCCATGTTGTCGAGCCATTTCATCTATTACATAAATAGGTTCCGGAGCTAATCTTCCTAAAGCCTCTATTAACTCTGCTTTTAAGCAATCGGCGCTACAGGGAATTTTATTGGCTTCCAACCAGTTTTGTATTCGCTTTTTAGAACAGGCAGCAGTGGGCGAGGAACTATTTGAGAGAGTGTTGTGATATGATGCATTGTCTAAAATTATGAATGAATTCGGCGGAATATTAGGTAACAACTTCTCTTTAAACCATTTTTGAAAAATATCTGCATTCATCTGTCCATGGTAATCACCTGTTTTTCTCAAACTTTTAAAAACTGTTTTTGCGCCGGGAACCCACCCTTCATGTGTAATCGCATTCATGATGATGAGGCGATCTCCGTTGCCTGTAGGCTTTTGAATCCAAGGACCATCTTCGCCAAAAAACCAAGTAAAGTCATTGCTATGATTCTTATTTACATAGGATTCATCCAAATAGACTTCAGGGCGAATCATTATCCCATCTTTTGATCGATTATTTCTGATTTTTCTTAAGTATCTCTGACGTGCAGCAATCACATAGTCTTTTTCTTTTAAGTGTTGGGTTCTCGTTCCTTTTCCAAATTCAAACCCCCACCGATCCAATGTGCGAGCAAGGGTGGATATGTGAATTGACTTGCCCAAGGAGTCTGCGGGAAGAAGATCTCGAATTGATTCAAGGGTAATAAACTTACCTTCCAAATTAGCCGCTCGAATATAGGACCGAACAATCTCCTGCTGAGAGGCTCCTATGGCATGTGCTGGACGACCTTTTGGCTGGGGATTCTCATGCAGACTCACCGGATCTTTGTTGTAACTTGCCATAATGCGATTTACAGTAGCTAGCCCAATATCGAGGGCGTCTGCAACCATTTGCGCGCTAGAATCTCGAACAGAAAACATTTTCCTGTTGCGATCGAAATATTGCTTTAGTGCAACAATGAAATATTTTTCTTCTGGGCACAAAGGTCTTCCCTGAATGTGTTTTTGCATAATGAGCCTCGGTTGTTAAAAAAACCTTACATTATACCACACAAAATTTTCATGTCTATCTTTTCATTTGCAAAGATCTATA
>JACRNF010000100.1 GCA_016219355.1 Chlamydiota bacterium
TAAATATTTAAAAGATGAATAAACTAGCAGGAGAAAAGAAGAAAATGATTGATTTTACAGAAATATAGTTGCTTTATCTCCACTAACAGCCTTGAAGGGCAAAAAAAAAATAAACAGACCGCTGAGTCTATGCCAGCCTCAAGCAAAGAGTTTGAGCTATGAACTGAGAACCTATTACGCGCAATTAGAGAACGCTTATTCATATGCCATTTTTCTCTAAAAAATTTCCCGGATATTTCATAAAATCCTCATTCTTTGAATTTAGCAAAACAAAAACGAATCTACCACAATAGATTACAAACAACCTTAAAAAGCCTCATTTATCATCCTCTACAATTTTTAAAATTAAATCTTCTAATGTCTTTATCTCTATATTATATTCAGAGCCTTCGACAATTTTTCTATAGATACCTCTTTTGGGATCCGCTAAAATCAGGGTTGGAAATGCCTTGAAATCTATGGTTTTATGAAATCCATTGTCTTTAAAAGATGTCGGAATTAGAGATAAATCGGATTTAAATTTATTTATTCCGATAACCTCCCAGTTATAAACCCTTTTGAAATAGTATACTTCGTGTGTAATGCCTTTATAATACTTATCATCTGGCAAATCATACACAATCAAAATGTATTTTTTACCGGCCTCAACAAGTTTATTATACCTTTGAACTTCTTCCGGATCGCTGTTCATCCTCAGCATAAATCTATTTAAATCATTTTCATCATAATACTTGTCCTTAATGGTATTCTTATAGTTATTATCTATGGCAACACTCGTTAATTCTTCCTTTGGCAAAGGAATCTGTTGCCATGTATATTCTTGAGGAGTTTTTTTCACATCAACAGCATTCTCTTCATCAGAACGAGAATTTTTTTGTGATATCCAATCCGGTTGCCATGGACATTTATTTTCATCAGGTTGGAATTTTTTTCCTGAAATAGCCTCTAAAAAATCGGAGACCTTCTTCCGTTTTTCCTCAGCGATTTTTTCATCGTGACTAGCATAAGCTCCACAAAAAATGAATAATGTTAATAATATGCTTAAAAATTTCATATTCCCCTCCAATTAATTGACTGTTTTTAGTTTGTGCGAATTTTTCACAATGCCTTCTTCAAACCGATTGAGAAAACATTGTCACAATTAATCAGGTGAAGTTTATTCTTTTCCGGGTAACCAAAAACACAGCTTGTGATCAATTTCACATCTAAAGTCCCTCTTCGTAATTATTCGATTCCATGCAATACACCATAAATTTTAAAACATCTAAATGAATATAATAGTGGTTGGAAGTGAAACAATCATTATCTTGCCTGTTACTGATTCCATAAGGATAATCCCTGCTTTTTTCCTTGAGCAACTCAAGTGCTTTTCCCCAAAGTCCATGCTTGCAATATATTTGCATTAATAACAATTTTAGGTCAAAAAAATCCCCGTAGCTATCATTAAAAAGACTTTCAGGTAAAATTTCTTCATCAGAATCAATAAGTTTTTCGTTAGCTCTATTAATATATTCTTCAATTAATCTAGCTCGAACGAGCTTGTCATAATCATGAATTCCAAAACTACCATTAGAATGAAAATACATTTGTTCAGCCTGGTCATATTGCTTATTTAAAATATACTTTATCACCTCCTGATAAGCCACTACCTTATCTAAATCTCCATACATGTAAGAAGGAATTCTCAAATTTTGTAAATAATCCTTTATAGGAATCGTATTATAATCCTTTACACGAGCTTCTAAAAAAAGATAAAAAACTTCAGCTTCGGGCAACCAAAAAAAATAATTTACAGGATCTTCATTATGCATCACATTATAAAGAAATATCCTATCAAAACATGACAACATCCCATCAAAACCATCGATTTTAAGATCATTAGAGTTTTTCATCCATTCTCGATAACATATATATCTATTTTTCATATGTGCGATTTTTCGAAAATAACCTTCCGCTGAAAAAAACTTATTCTTTGCAGCATAAAGCCTAATCAAACATATTAAAGCCTGATCTTTCCAATTTTGGCAAGTAATAGAATCATAAGAAGACGACACATATTCGGGAGCCCTTATGGTAGTATCATGATCTAAATTATCCATGTAATTAATCAGTTTTGCAACTTTTTCCTCATCTCCCAGTTCCTCAAAACAGTAAACTAAATTCAACAATAAACAATTCTTATCCCAGATATTCATATTTTTAAAAACGTTTTCCCATTCGTTTGAAATGCCATTTTTAATTGCATGTAAGACTTTTGCAGTCTCCAGCATTTTTTCAAGGGATCCGATAAAACCTTTGGATTCCAAAAAATCTAGGTCGAACTGAGGAATTAGTTCTTCCGCAAAATCTAAATATGCCTGTTTAACAAAAATATTATTTTTTTCTAGATTATTGATTACCTGATGATACAACTTTACATAGATTAAGTCCACCATCCTATAAGTTGAAAAAGGAGCAAGTTTGAATGTTTGCGTTTGATCAACTTCACTAGCTGAAGGCTTCAAAATTATTGTCCCTGTCGAACATGATGTCGACCCTGAGTATGCATATAAGAAGGTTCCTTTAACGAAGAGAATGACAAGAGAAGAAAATAATAATATAAGTTGCTTGAACATACGAACCTCTGAAAAGTTAATTAAAAATCAAAAAGATTTAAAATCTTTGTAAAATTTTTGTAAACAATAAATTTTAAATTGAAGCGCAAAGCTGTATTGTCCTATTTCTGCAAAGCATAGATGAATACGCTTAGCAAATCTATAACGTCACCTTTAATCCTTAAGGGATTTGTTCATATTATCACCTTTTTCACTCTCTAATGGGGCCAGCGCCAGGAATGGTATTTTTTAGATATGTATATTTTTCTTCTTTAAAAAAGATTATTTTGAGTAAAATTCTCACCTTATAGACTGTAAAGAATTTTTTTTATGTCATAAGGAAGGTTAAGATGATACGCTATTTAATCGCTGTGACTTGGTGTATTTTAACAACTTCTGCTTTTTCACAAGACGAGGAAGCTAAAGAAGAGTTTTTTCTATCCTCTCCTGAGCAGATAGCAACTATTAATAGCTCACCTAGTTATCTAATAGGCGGTCTGATTAGCCCCCTGAGCGGTCATCCATCATTGAGACAAACGGATCTGATTGTCAATGGAGCTCAAAAGATCGTTTTAAGTCGTACATACATCCCACCATATATGCCCTGCTCTTTTCCAAAACCAAAGCATAATCAAGAAGCATGGGATAAGTATAACCTCTACCAACATGTGGCTAATAATTATAAAGGATGGCTCTTTTATCCTCATTTGAAGCTTCAGTTTAACCTTCAGCTAAAAGAGGTTCTTCTTACCGACTCCAATGGAATATCATTGAGCTTTCGCTTCTCGGGGCCAAATTATTCTGTAGCAACCTTAGCTTCCCCTCCATATGCATTAAGCAATGCAGCGGGAGATACCCCAAATGGGAAATTTGATCCAAGAAATACTCGCATAACCTTTGAAGAAAATGGCAACAAGATCAAAGTTTATGCCCCAGATGGATCTATTCGATCTTATTATAGAGATAGATTTGTCAGTCGAACTACTCTGCTGTATCTACTAGAGAAAGAAATTCTTCCCAATGGCAAAATACTTAGATATTATTATAACGATAGTCAGCAACCTGTTCGTGTAGAAAGTCTAGATCCGAAGGAGAGATATGTTTATGCATCCATAAACATCAATGGCTCACCCTGGGAGAGAAATTGTCATTTCACTTCTTCCTCAGGAATGATAGTTGACTACAATTATCAGAGAAGAACCCAGTATATTAAATTCAAAGAAAAAATTAAAAAAAGCAAAATAACAACAGAATATAATTGTACTTATCCTCCTATTCTTTCTTCTGTAAGCAGTCCTTCTTATAGACACGAAACTTTAGATTACAATGATAAATTTCTCCTAAACTCTTTCTCAGGAAAAGATGATGTTTTTTTGACCGAAAATATTGGTTTTGGTGATGCACCACAACATTACAGAGTTCAAAAGCTATTATTACCAGTAGGCAACAATGATAGTTTTGCGCCTGTATATGAATTAAACTATCAACCACCCATTGCAGGTGTTAAGGAAGGAACAACAAGAGTTAAAAACAGCGATGAAACATCAATCAACTATTATTTCTCCAAAAACCTTCTTACAACCGCAATTCAGTACTTTGGTCAAGATGGAAGCCTCAAAAAGGAGAAAAGCTTCTCATGGGATGATAAAAATTGGTTGAAAGCCATTGAAATAAGAGACAACAAGAAAAATCTCCTTTATCGAAAATCTTATGAATATGACCACTTCGGCAATCCGATTCTTGAACTGTTTACCGGATACCTGACCGGAGATGAAAATCAAGAAACATTCACAACCAAAAGAACGTTTTCTGAAGATGGAAGAAATCTTCTTCTTAGAGAAGAAACAGAAGATGGAAAGGTCATTTGTTTTTCCTATCTTCCCAATACCAATCTTGTTACCAACAAGCTCACAAAAGATGGTGACAGGATCATATTGCGAGAATTTTCTGTGTATGATGACTGCAATAATCTCATTCAGAAAATTTCTGATGACGGCACAAGTGAAGATAGAGATAATCTATCAAATGTCGCTCAAAGAACTATAACTACCTACACGTTACGTCAATCTGCGCCCTTTCTTCATTTACCGGAATGGACTGAGGAAACATACTGGGAATCAGGCATTGAAAAAACACTGAAAAAGAGTCATTTAATTTATGATCAGCATGGAAATGTTGCTCAAGAAAAAGTTTACGATGCCGAAGGGACCCTCGCTTATACCATTAGCAGAACCTATAATGAACGTGGAGATGTTCTTTCTGAAACTAATAGTTTAGGACAAGAAGCCGTTTATACTTATGATGCAAGAGGTAACTTTGAAACCTCTATTAACTTTTCAAAGAGAATTTCTAAGACATTCCGCCACGATACAAAAGGACGCCTTCGCAAGCTAACAGAAAAGGGTGATGATGGGGTTGTTCATGTTTTGTCTTCAGATTACGATTTTCATGATCGCCTAATCTGTAAAAAAGACCCATTCCAAAATTGTTCTCAATATGCATATGACCCTCTTGTTAATAAAGTTACAAAAACAGAATTTCCTATGATAGCTTCCATTGATGGAGAGGCTATCTCTGTTACTACGCTTTCAACTTATGATCCTTTCGGACGAGAACTTACTAAAACAGACCCAAATGGCAACATCACAACTTATCGCTATAATGCATATGGATCACCTATTGAAATTCATTATCCTAACGGAGGCCGAGAATACTTTAGATATGAAAAAAACGGAAAGCTCAGAAGCCACACTAATCTGGACGGACTTACAATTCACTATAAAAATGATATTCTGGGTAGGGTGATCTCCAAAACCTACATTTCGGCAGAGGGCAATACTCTTGCTGAAGAAATTTTCACGTATAATGGTTTTAATCTCCTCACTGAGACTAATAAAGAGGGTAATGTAAAACAGTATTCGTATGACGGCGCTGGAAGGAAAATTCGAGAAGAGTTTTGCGGCCAAGTCACTGATTTTAGCTATGACTCTTTAGGATGGCTTGCGACTATCTGTAAACATAATGAAGACAATACTCTTTTTATCCATTATAAGAGAGATTTAAAAGGTCGCATCTTAGAAGAACATAACACTGACATTGCGGGTAATATTCTTTATAAAATCAGTTATTCATATGACGGAGATGGAAATCAAAAGACCATTACCCATTATATCAATGGAAAAGAAGCCGTTGACACTTTTGCCTATGATTCTTTCTGTAGGTTAGTTGAAGAGAAAGATGCGATGAATTACGTCACCAAAACACTTTATGATGAGAGCTATATTAACGCGCTCGGCCAAAAAGTGTTACAAACAGTGACGATAGATCCTCGCCATATTACGTCAATTGTTACTAAAGACGCACTCTCTCGAACTGTAAAGCAAGAGACTCTGAATCCGCAGAGAACAACCCTCTCCTATCAGGAAATGATCCAAGATCCTCAAGGCAACCTCTTATATCAAAGGGACCATGTCTATGAAAATGGTCATTTTTTAAATACCCAAATTATCAAATATACCTATACACCAGACAATCGGATAGCAAGCTTAACGAGGGCGTTTGGGACTAAAGATGCAAGAACAACGACTTATACCCATTTGCCTTCTGGGAGGACATCCACCAAAACTCTTCCAGATGGCATGACACTTGTCTATAGCTATCATCCGCTTGGCTTTATGAGCCACTTAGACTCATCAGACGGCAAAATCCATCATGCGTTTGAATATGATCTAATGGGGCACCTTATATATGCATCTGACGAGAATCAGAATATTGTCATCAAGCGAAAAATCGACCCCTTTGGTAATGTGCTTCAAGAAGTGTTTCCTTATGGATTTGAGGTTAAAAAAGATTACGACGACTTGAATCGTCTTGTCTCTTTGAGGATGGGCAGTCAAGGAGAAGTTCTCTACTCTTACGATCCTCTGTTTTTACGAGGAGTCACAAGGACTTCTTCTAGAGGAAAAGTGCTCTATGAGCACACTTATGAAGAGTACGATGAAGCTGGCAATCTTGTTTCAGAAAACTTAATCGGCAATCTAGGTCAAATCACTCACATGACCGATGCTAGAGGACAAAAAGAGTTAATTTCTAGCCCTTATTTCTCTCAAGAATGTGGGTACGATGCGGTTGGAAATCTGGTCAGCAATATTATCGATAGGGCAGAGCGTCGCTACTCTTATGATGGGCTCTCTCAACTTTCATCGGAAAATGGCTCTGGCCAATCTTATATTTACGCTCACGATTCTCTTTATAATAGAACTCAAAAAAACGGCACAGTTCATGAGATCAATGAGCTAAACGAGGTTTTATCACTTGAGAATGGCCATTGTTCGTATGATCTCAATGGCAATCAAATCTTAAGGCAAACGCCTTCTGAGACTTTTCGTTTTACCTATGACCCTCTTCATCGATTGATAGAGGCGACTTCTGAAAAACAAAAGATAAATTTTGTCTATGACCCGCTTGGAAGACGCCTAAGCAAAATTGTCTTTATTAGAACTGCTCACGGCTGGAAAGAGACGAGCCGCGAACATTATCTTTATCATGGACAAAATGAAATTGGAGCTTTTGCTTCTCCTAATGAACCCACAAATTTGAGAGTTTTAGGACTGGCTCAATACAAAGATAGCCCAGCAACGGTGGGAGTTGAAATAGGAGGCCAAGTTGTTGCTCCTATCGTCGATGTTCAAGGCAATATACGACGCTTAATTGATTTAGATTCGAAAACAATTACAAGCCACTATGACTTTACGGCATTTGGTGAAGAGCAGCGAGCAAACTCTGATCCAACTTCGTTTAACCCATGGCGTTTTGCTTCAAAGCGATTTGACCCAGAGCTTGGGCTTATTTATTTTGGGAAACGTTACTATGACCCTCTATTAGGACGATGGCTAACAACCGATCCTGCGGGGTTTGTGGATGGTGCTAACCTCTATCAATACGTTTTCAATAATCCTTTTCGATATAGAGATCCTGACGGACAATTCATTATAGTCCTTCCTTTATTGGCATTGACCTGGAAGGTGGTAGCTGTTGCGGCGGTGACCGCATATGTGGCCTATGAGCTTGAGCATCAACATTCAAACAGCGCATTTGCCAGAAGTTTTAATTCGGCTGTCCATCAAGTCGTTCAAAACATCGGGGGTATTTCCCAGTACGCGCTGAATCAAAAACTGGCCATGGGAAAAAAGCAAATTGATGTGCAGTTGCCTAATAGTCCAGATGAGCTATTAAACGATCCTAACTGGGAAGAGACCTCTCACCCAGAAGCTAAAGAAAATGGACACCGAACATTTGAAAACACAAAGACTGGAGAAACAATTCGATATGATGCTGGCAAACCAGGGACAACGGGACATAAGGCAGAAGATCACTGGCACCGGCATAATCCAGACTCAACAGGAGATATTGATAAATATTTAGATGCAAAAGGAAATCCTGTTCCTGATGGTCACCCAGATTCACATTTATACCCTAGGTAAGGAGTTGATATATGACTTTATCAAAATATAGTGGTTACTTTCACGATGGTAGCTTAATCAATTTCAAACATGTGGGAAATAAGGTTGAAATTTCAATGTTGAGTGCAGAAATAATCCCAGAACATATGATAAAAAATATGCCGCCTTTAAATAAAAATAGAATTACAGGAAAGCTTTATTTAGACGGGATAAAAAAAATCAAAATAAACAACGAACCTTTTACTGGCACACTAAAAAAAATGTATGATAGCGGTAGTATTCTAGACTTTGAAGTTTTGAAGCATAAAGTAATCTTAGGTATCGAATGGACAGATTATCCCCCTAAGCCAAGAAAGTCTGACTTTTCTAAAATTGAGATAGAAGCTGAAAAAATTCGCTGGGAAAATATTCCAGATCTTTCTGATGACTGTTGTAAAGAAGATTAATGATAGTTTTTAAAGAATAAGCGATTTTCGCTTGGCCAAATTGCTTTAAATATTTTATCGATGAAGAAAACGGGCAACATATGAATTTCCCTCCTAATTTCTATGCCATGCTTAGCTTTCTCATCTGGATGGCAGTTGTTACGTTCGCAACACTTCCTGTACATCACTACCTGGGGGGTTGAAAGCCAAAAATGCTCGTTGCAAACGAATAAGTCAGACGCTTAATGCCCTGTACTATACCGTTCTAGCGGTAAGCGGAATTTTCTTAGCGATCTGGAACCTAAAGTAAATATAGTGGCAACATAGCTTGCCTAGCCTGAGTTTACGAGTTAGCTAATTTTTCCAACCTTTTTTTTTAATTATTTTTTGAGTTTTTCATAGACAAAAATGCTTAAATTTTTTTATCAACGATTTGTATTACCCTATTTTTATTAAAATAAATCATTGACGAA
>JACRNF010000095.1 GCA_016219355.1 Chlamydiota bacterium
AATCCATTTTTAGCGACAATGTTATAATGAAGCCTCCCGTGCGGTTAATTATAACATAAAAAAAAATGTTGTCAATAGGTTTTTCGATTAATTATTTCGCGATTCCTAACCTCAGCTTTGGGTTTCTTCCCTCAGAATCAACTAATGTTTTTGAGGAGTTTGTTTTCTTGTTTTCGAAGAAAATAAACAAAGGGTCTATTTTTGAGAAAAGAAGAAAATAAAATTGCAAAAAGATTGTTGATTCTGAGTGGATTAAACCCAAAGTTGAGGTTAGTAGATATAACTATTTATATCTACAAGGGAAAAGCCTCAATAGATGAATTGTTTTTTTCTTCGAGAACTGTAAATCTTATTTATTTACGATCCCTAAGCCGAGCCTAGAAACTCTCCAACAAGAACCCTTGTCTCTATCTTTTTTTTAGAATTTTCTATAAGATCTAAGTCAAATTTGATCTTGTTTTTTTCAAAAAGATAAACGATGGATAAGAAAAAAGAAAAATATCCCTTCTCTTCTTTTTTACGGCAAAAAGTATCAAACAAAAAAGTTTGATGGATGCTTCCCACATTCGTAGCTCCAATTTCTAAAGCAACAGCTTCTCCAAATATTGGGCTCTTTAGCTCAGTTATCATCCTTTTATTTTCAGAAAAGATTTTGATGTTTTGTTTTAGAGCTATGGGATTTACAGAATACAAATAGCCATTGATAAGCTTTGGAGTAGAGGCCTTGCAATCAAAAGAAAAATGAAACCTATGATAATCTTGGGGCGCGAGTCTAAAAAATGCAATAGAACCATCAACGTATTTTTCAGCAAGCTCTTTATCTTGTAAAAAATCTTTCAATAAAAATTTTTCTCCCTTGATATAAAAACCGTCGCTTAATTTGAAATTTTCAAAAACAAGACACCTGCTATCTGCCGGAATTATCGCAATCTTAGGATCTTTAACAAAAGGCCGGGACTCTTTTTTTAAAGTACGGATAAAAAAATCATTAAAGGAGGCAAATTCATCTACACTTTTTTCAAATTCAAAAATGTTGATATTAAATCTTTTTATAAAAGGAGCGATAAGCCTCTTAGAAAATGATAGCTTATGTAGCCACCCGTAAATTTTAGAAACAACTACGCTTTTACAAACAAGGAAGGTTAAAAATCTTGAAAAAAGATTTTTTTTATAAAGAAAAACTAAAGATTTTTGACCATAGATCTCTTCTTGCTCTGCTTGTTTGGTCATACGATTAATGATGGTAACTTTTCTATACATTTAACAAAATTGGTTATCCATTTTAAATTAATACAACCGATCAATATTTTTACACTCTTTTCTCAGCATAGAATAGATGCAAAGGTCCAAATACTTTCCCTTGCTAAAGGCCGCTTCTCTTGCAATGCCTTCAAAAACATAGCCACATTTTTGAGCAACCGCAATCGAGGCCCGATGATAATCAGGAATAGAAAGCTGCAGCCGGTTGATTTTTTTAGAAGAGAAAAGATAGGCCGAAAATAATGAAAGGGCCTCTTTCATATAACCTTTTCCTCTATCTTCGGTTTTGAAAATCAAATAAGTTAGCTCATAAGCATCTAAAAAACCGGCTTTTTTATAAGACACCGTCCCGATAATGCGATCTTTTAAATCTAATATTAAAATATACCCTTCATCATCTTCCCAAAGGCCGGTCTCCATAAACTTTTTCTTAAATTTATATTCCGAGCCAAGTTCCTTCATAAAAAAATCGGAAGATAGATAGGCAAGATCTAAAAGTTGGAAAAACTCCACTAAATCTCTCTCTCGAAGAGGTCGCAATTTGATGTTTCTCGCCGTTATCATTTTTTATCCTGCCTAAATGAAGCGTCCTTACATTTTAAAACTTTTTTTAAAATTTTACCAGCTTTATTTCATTTAATAAATTAGCGTTATGCAAAGAAAAATATTTACTACATGTTTAAAAATTTATCTTTGCGGTTTGTTAGTTATATCGACTTAATAATTAATATAATTTTTTAAAATCGAAGTTTTTTTTAAAGATATTAAATTATGAGATTACTCAAATTGTTTTGCTTATATTTTTGCAGGTATTTTGTGATTAGACAAGGAGCTGATTTAATGTTTAACAAGTTTTAATCTTGTCACAAATATCACATATATAGATGTTTACGCTCACACATTGCGCCAATATTGCGCCATTTTCCTATTTTGGCACAATCTAAAAAAGATACCAAAGCGCCCTACGAGTAGTCACTTTATTACAAATGACCACTTGAAGTTTTATATCCAAACAACCTGAAAAATTGTTTGGGTATAATCCTCCTTTACGAGTATATATACCTTGAATGAAACTCAAAAATCATTTAAAATTTATAAAGTAATAGAGAAAAGCAACTTATGTTCAAATTGATAAAAAAAATCTTCGGCACGGCCCAAGGGCGCATTTTAAAAAAATATTCCAAACTTGTTAAAGAGATCAATATTTTAGAAGAAGAATATCAAAAACTTCAGATGGAAGATATTGTCAAAAAAACTGCCGAATTTAAACAAAGATATCAAAATGGCGAAACCTTAGATGAATTACTAGTCGAAGCTTACGCCGTTGTAAAAAATATATGCAGAAGACTTTGCGGCACCGAAATCCATGTATCTGGCTATAATCAAAATTGGGACATGGTCCCATATGATGTACAACTTCTCGGCGCTATTGCCATGCACTTCGGCTCGATTGCCGAAATGCAAACCGGCGAAGGAAAAACTCTAACCGCCGCTCTTCCATTATACTTAAACGCCTTAAGCTCAAAAGCTGTCCACTTGGTAACAGTAAACGACTATCTAGCTAAAAGGGACTGTGAATGGATCGGCACTATTTTTACTACACTTGGACTAAGTGTAAAATCACTGACCAACGATATTGCAGTGTCCGATAGAAAAGCTGTTTACGCCTCCGATATTGTTTATGGTACCGCCTCAGAATTTGGATTTGATTATTTAAGAGATAACTCCATTGCTACTAATAAAGATGAGCAGTGTCAAAGAAAGCCCTATTTTGCCATCATCGATGAAATTGACTCCATTTTAATAGATGAGGCAAGGACCCCTTTGATTATTTCAGGACCAGTTCCTGTTTCCAGACAAATGTATGATGAGCTTAAAAACAATGTCGCCCTGATTGTAAAAAAACAAAGGGACCTTTGTAATCATCTTGCTACCGATGCTAGAAAAACCCTTCAAATCTTAGGCTATTTAGAAGAAAATCCTAAACAATTTTCCAAAGAAGAAGAAGAAAAAGCAACTACCGCCTTTAAAAGTTTATGGCTTGTTTCCAAAGGAACCCCTCGTCATAAAGTTTTAAACCATATTAAAGAAAATCCTGATCTTAGAGCCAAAATTGAAAAATGGGACACTTTCTATCACGCCGAGCAAAATAAGGAAGAAAAAGGAAAATTTTTATCCGAGCTATACATAATTGTAGACGAACGATCTTCAGAATATGAACTTACCGATAAAGGGATCCGCACGTGGGGAGAAATCGAAGATGCAGACGCCATCAATGATTTTATTATGTTAGATCTTGGATATGAATATTCCCAAATCGATAACGATGTTAGTTTATCGGACAAAGAAAAACTTGAGAAAAAAATCAAACTGCAAGATGAAGATGGCAAACGAAAAGAAAGATCTCATAATCTAAGACAGCTCTTCAGGGCCCACCTTCTAATGGAAAAAGATGTCGATTATATCGTGCAGGAAAATCAAATCATCATCATCGATGAAAATACCGGAAGGCCTCAGCCCGGAAGACGCTTTAGCGATGGATTACATCAAGCAATCGAAGCCAAAGAAGAGGTTGCCATTCAACATGAGACTCAAACTTACGCAACCATTACACTTCAAAACTTCTTTAGAATGTATGAAAAATTATCCGGCATGAGCGGCACTGCCATTACCGAAGCGAATGAATTCAAAGAGATTTATAAATTAGAAGTTTTAGCCATACCTACCCACACTCCTTGCATCAGGACCGATCATAACGATGAAATCTACATGACCGAAAGAGAAAAATATAACGCCCTTTTAAAAGAAATCATCGCTTTAAATACTTTGGGAAGACCAATTTTAATCGGCACCGAATCGGTAGAAATTTCTGAAAAGCTCTCCCGAATTTTAAGACAAAATAAACTTCCCCACACTATTTTGAATGCCAAAAATCATGCCAAAGAGGCCGAAATTATTGCCGAAGCCGGCAAAAAAGGAGCCATCACTTTAGCCACCAATATGGCAGGCAGAGGAACCGATATCAAACTGCTCCCTGATATTAAAGAAATCGGAGGACTACATGTTATCGGAACAACAAGGCATCAATCCCGCCGTATCGATAGACAGCTAAGAGGAAGATCCGGCCGTCTTGGAGACCCCGGCTCATCTAAATTTTTCGTCTCGTTTGAAGACTCTCTCATGAGGCTATTTGCCTCTCCCAAACTAACTGCCATGCTACAAAGATTTAGACCTCCCGAATGCGAGCCAATTTCTGCAAACATATTAAATCGCTCTATTGAAACTGCCCAAAAAAGAATCGAGCAAAGAAACTATACAATTAGAAAGCATACACTTGAATATGACGATGTCATGAATAAACAAAGGCAAGAAATTTATTCTTTTAGAAATGAGCTTTTACACTCTTTAAATCCTTTAGAGCTTGCCAAAGACGTTGTGGAAAATATTTGTACCATAGCCTCCTTAGAATATTTTATTGATAAAACCTCCGGCAAATGGGACCCCGAAGGATACCGACAATTTTTAATGGCCCATTTTCCTGTGACTTTTGAAGCTGCCATCTTTGATGATGATTATATCGATCTTTTAGAAATCCAAAAAAGGGCTATCAACAAAGTAATGACCTCTTTTGAAGCTAAAATTCAAAACCAAATACAAAACCTTGTATTAGTCCATCCGGAAGATCCAGATCCCAATAAGGCCAAAGCGGTTGTTAATGAAGTGATACGAAACATAATGGTGAGAAAAATCGATCATCTCTGGCAAGAACACCTTTTAAATATTGATCACCTTCGAACTGAAGTCTCCCTAAGAGTCGTTGGGCAAAAAGATCCTTTAATTGAATTTAAGCAAGATGCATTCCTGCTTTTTGCCTCTTTTTCCAAAAATCTACAAATGCAAATCGGCCAAGATTTATTTAAATTTGAAATGGTACGGGCCCAAGACCAAAGATTGAAACAGGCGCTGCAAAAATTGCAATTAACAACTCAGCGCTCTTTTTTACCCCAAATGCCGGAAGAGACTCTGCAAGCTCCTACCAAAGAAGAGCCGAAGCCTATTGTCAATCAAAATAAAGTTGCCAGAAACGAAGATTGTCCTTGCGGCAGCGGTAAAAAATATAAGAAATGCTGCGGCACAGCTAAAATTTAATAGCTGATTTTTTTAATTTTCTGCTATCGTGTATTTCATGAAGTATTATTTATTTTTATTTTTACTTATCTGTTTTGCATCAAAAGGTTTTTCCGATCAATGCAAAAACAAATCGGATAAAATATCCATGAAAGGATCTATTTTAGAAATCAAACCGGCCTATTTTCATTTTCAAGATCCCCATTTAAGAAGTATATTTGGCAATAGTGCGTTTATGATAACGGGAGAATATGATCATAGTCTAAGTAACAGATTACATATTTATGCAGATGCTTCCTATCTTCAAAAAGAAGGAACGTTGCATAAGTATAAAACAGATGCGATAATTACTTTGATCCCTCTCTCCATCGGATTAAAATATATTTATCCTTATATGTCCCATTTATTTTTTTACGGCAAAGCAGGGCCTAACTGGTTTTATCTTAGAGCCAAACAACAATATCCTTTTGTTAAAGAAGTTGATACGAAAAATGGCTTTGGAGCAACCCTGGGAACGGGAAGTTTAATTTTCATTTCTAAAACCTTTTTTTTCGATCTTTTTGTTAATTACCTTTACGACAAAAAAACCTTTTTAGATCCCAATAGTAATTTTAATATCAAAATGTACGCCGGCGGTTTTGAAGTAGGATTAGGATTCGACGCCAAATTTTAAAAGAAAAACTTAAAAAACTTATTGATATAAACCAATTTTTTTATAAAAATACTTCTCAAACATTTTGAGAATTATTATGAAACCATTCAAATTTTTTATTTTCTGTTTTTCCTTTTTGACATTATCTCTTTTTTCAAACGTTAAACAATATACGCTTCAAACTTCCGGCTCAAGCAATTGGATTCTTCCCGCAAGCGCTATTACCACTCTATTTGACGGAAATTCTCCTCAAATAGCAATCAACAATGCAGGTGAAGGGGTCGCTATATGGAACTCCGGAGGAAATATCTATAGCAGTTATACAACCAATAACGGCCTCACTTGGTCTATACCGCATAATTTCGTAGCAGGAACAGATTTCCCAAACATAGTACTAAATAATGCGGGTCAAGCTATTGCCGTTTATAATAATGATATCCAGTACTCGACCGATAGCGGTCACACTTGGACAAGCGCTATCTCATTTCCGGTAGCACCTGCCCAACCAATAAAAATAGCTATAAATGACAACGGAGTTGCAATAGTAGCATGGGAAGATAGCTTAAATAAACTTAGAATCTGCTTTTCATCAGATGGAGGACAAAATTGGGATTTTTCAGTGGGACAAATCGCAACTTTAACTTCAAGCAACTTCAATGTTGCTATTAACAATTATTGGCAAGCTATTGTGAGTTATACTGAAGCAACAATACCCAAAGTTTTTTACCGGGATAAAGATGCCAATACAGCTACGACCACTTTAGGAGATCCTTCCGTAGGTCCATATGGAGTTTGGTGCTCTTTAAACAATAATAATCAAGCGGTTGCCATTTGGATCGATTCCGTAACTAATATTAAGACACGAAATTCAACCGATGGAGGATTGAATTGGAATTTATCAATAAACACCCTCGGCAACTCAAATACTATTTCACAACCTCCCGAAATAGCCATAAATAATCTTGGACAAACCATTGCTATTTGGAAAGATTCCGCCACCGCAAATACTGTTTCCAAATATTCCTCGGATGGCGGAGCGAGCTGGTCAATAAGTCCTCAAGCTGTGATTGATAGTACTACGACACATAATTTAGCATTAAATAATGCCAATACGGCAATAATTTTAGGATATGATGGGTCTCAATTATCAGCCTCTAGTTCAACTAATGGAGGACAAAGCTGGAGCTCTAACACAGTTTTAAGTACAACTACAGATGAGAATCAACAAATTGCCATCAATAATCAGGGAAGAGCTATTGCAGTTTGGCATGATACATCGTTATAAAATCCATTTTCAGCAACTTTTACTGTTTCTACAGGTTCTTCTTTAACTTTATTTGCCGAGCAGCAAAAACTTAGATTCCCCACTCAAATAGCCCTTAGAAATGTCCTTTCGTGGAGCTGGACTCCCAATGTAACGGCGCTTAATATTTATACCGACCAGGCTAAAACTACCAGTCTCGCCTCTTTTACTCCGGCACAAATTCCGCAATATTTAGATAATCAAAAAAAGAAAGGAGAGGTCAGCAACTATTATGTTACCATCCAAGCAGGAGCAACTGAATCTTCGATTGTGCAAGTAACGCTTCCTTAAAAATTTAATTTTTTTTAATCAAACCCTTATATCCAAAATAAATAAGTGGAGCGCCGGCTAAAATATATAATATCCAGTAGCTAGCATTAAAGCTTAAAATTAAAGATTTTCCTTGAGCAAATAAAAAAATAAATAATCCTAAAAGAGCAATGTTTACCCCAACTGAAAATAGAATTGTTGAAAGAAACGTCGTATCGATCGGTTCTTCTTTAAGAGCCTCTTCTTGGATCGGATCTATCACTTTTACCTCTTCTTGAGGTATATGGGCCTCAAAATTATTAACAGAAGTATTAGGTTTTACACGATATGGAGGAGGATATAATGAAACAAGGGTTTCTTCAGGGGATAAAGAGCGGACAGTATTGTCATTAGGCAGTTTTTCCTCAGCTTTAACAAGTTCTTTTTTTTCAAAAGTAACGCCGCAATATGGGCACAGGGCAACCTCTACCAATACCCTTCCATCACAGTGAGGGCAAAGTTTAAGACGTTCATTTTGATTCGAACTCATATCCATCTCCTTAAAATTATTTTTTGGCAATTTTGTAGAAATGCTGGAAACATTATACCTTTTTGCTTAAACTTGAGAATATATAAAATACAATTTTTTTCCAATTTATGCATGAAAAATTATCTTTTGATGTTGCAGTTATCGGATCTGGGCCCGGCGGTTATAGCGCCGCCATCAGAGCCGCCCAAATGGGAGCAAAGGTTGCTATTATTGAAAATAGATTTATTGGCGGAGTCTGTTTAAACGTAGGTTGCATACCCACTAAAACCCTACTTGCTTCATCTTCCATTTTAGATAAAGTAAACAAGGCTTCATCTTTTGGCATCGATGTTAAAGAAGTCTCTTTTGATCTTGAAAAAATCATCAAAAGAAAAAATCAGGTTATTGAAAAATTACGCAAAGGGCTCGAAGGATTAATCAAATCCAATAAAATTTCTATTTTTCATGCCGAAGCTAAATTTTTATCCCAAAAAGAATTAGAGCTTATCGGTAAAGACCAAGCTCTTTTAACAGCTAAAAATATCATCATCGCATCCGGCTCATTGCCGCAAGAGATCGATGTTTGTATATGCGACCATAAGCATGTGTTTAACTCCACTTCTATCTTATGTTTGGACAAGCCGCCCAAAAGCATGCTCATCATCGGCGGAGGCTATATCGGCTGTGAGTTTGCCTCTTTTTTTGCAAAACTTAACGTAAAAGTTACTATTGTCGAGGCTCTTCCTTCGATTTTGGCCACCCAAAATAAATCGGTAGCCGAAAGCTTACACAAAGCGTTCATTAAACAAGGAATAAATATTCTTCCCAATTTTAAAGTTGAAAAAGTTGAAGTCAAAGATGGCCACACTTATGTTTATTCAAATGACCAAACTTTAGTTTCCGATATCGTTTTAGTCTCTATCGGCAGAAAAGCAAATACTCAAGATTTAAATCTTGAAAAAGCAAATGTTTTCAAAGATGCAAAAGGGTTTATTCAGATAAATGATCAAATGCAGACCAATGTTAAAAATATTTATGCAATTGGTGACTGCGCTGGAAAATTAATGCTAGCCCATGTAGCTTCTCATCAAGCGCTCATCGCCGTAAATAGTATCTTTGGTAAAAATGAGCAAATGGACTATAACGCCGTTCCATCGGTCATCTATACCAAACCTGAAATTGCCACAGTCGGCATCGATCAAGAAAAAGCCAAAGCTTTAGGCCTAAATACCGAAACTAAAAGATTTCCGTTTATGGCGCTTGGCATGTCCCATGCTCTCGGCGAAGAAGAGGGCTTTGTGCAAATTACCTATGATAAAAGTTCAAAAATTGTCATCGGCGCTGAAGTGTTTGGCTCTGACGCCGCTAACCTCATTTCCGAAATCACCCTTGCTATTACGAACAAATTAACTTTGGATAAAATCAGCAATACCATACATGCCCATCCAACTTTATCCGAAAGCTGGATGGAAGTAGCCTCTTTAGCCCAAGGTTTTCCATTAAGCTTGCCTCCATCTTTATGAAAAGACTTCCAATTTGGCTGCATCAAAAACTGCCTACTGAAAAAAATTTAAATGCAACGCTTGCAGCTTTAAAAAAGCATAAAACTTTCACTGTCTGTAATGAAGCTAAATGTCCCAATAGATTAGAATGTTACTCAAAAAAAACCGCTACTTTTTTAGCCCTTGGCAATTACTGCACTAGAAAATGTGGTTTTTGCAATGTTGCGCATCACCCTTCCCCTATAGAATTAGATCTAGATGAACCTAAAAAAATTGCGGCCTGCTCTAAAGAGCTTGGCCTAAAACATATTGTGATCACCATGGTATGTAGAGATGATCTTTTCGATGAAGGCGCAAATCAACTGGCCAAAATCATCAAAGAAGTTAAAAAAGAAAATTTAGATTCTAAAATTGAAGTTCTTACAGGGGATTTTTCCGGTAAATTTGAACTTTTAGACATAGTTTTAAAAAAAGAACCGTTTATTTTTAATCACAATATCGAGACCACAAGGTCTTTAACTCCAAAAATTAGATATAAAGCAGAGTATGATAGATCGCTGCAAGTCTTAAAATATGTAAAACAAAAAAATAGTGTCAAATATGTTAAATCGGGGTTGATGGTAGGTCTTGGAGAAACTTTGGAAGATGTGAAAGAAACTCTAATAGATCTTCGTGATAATGAAGTTGATATCATTACAATCGGTCAATATTTACAGCCCTCTAAAAAAAATCTGGCCGTAAAAAGATTTGTAGAGCCTAAAGAGTTTGAAGAATACGCCAGATTTGCAAAATCAATCGGGATAAAGCATGTTTTTTCGGCTCCATTAGTTAGGTCAAGCTATAACGCCGATCAGATAACAAATTAATTTTTTTTGACTTCTTAATTGAAAAAAAAGCCTTCTTCCAAATAATCTCGTTAACCTTGATTGATTTTTTTCTACTGCCTGCTTGAATGACAAAATAATATTTACAATCAAGATAAAATTTTAATATGAGGTAATTATGGCTTTTTTACATCCAGATATTTCAAGAGTATTGAGGTTACATTCAGGAGATTCGCATGCAGAACCATTTCCAACTTCTACGCATGATGATAAAGATAATCCCTCTTTAAATTTAGCAGACATTGAACACTGCAGTTTAAAAGAAATTGCTATTTTGATGAAAATTTTAGAACAACAGCTAAATGACCTACAGTTATCAAAATCTAAAGAATCGGTTGCAAAAATCGAAGAAATAGGAAAAGATTTGGCCATACTTCAAAAGGAAAAAAATAAAAAAATAGCTAACTGTCAAGAAAAAAGTAAAACATTAGAAAGAGAAATTTCATTAATAAAAATTGAAATAAAAAAGGTTGATGAAAAAATGGCTCAAGCTTATCTCTTAGTCAACCAAAAAAAAAGCGAGCTTGCTGATTTACAATCGCAAGCTGACGCTCTGAAACAATCTTTACCAATCTTAAGAGATGACAAAAACGCGGAAGAGATCGCTCAAGCAGAATTAACAAGATTAGAAGAACAGATTGGCAAGCTTTCAGATGAGATAAGGCTGGTAGAAAACAATAATAGATTTTCAAAAGTCCAGATGGAATCTTTATTAAAAAGTCTTGGAGAAATGCAAATTCGCTGTAACCAAATTCAAGAAGATCTTGATGAGGTTAATTTTGAAACCAAGACGTTAAAGAGCCAAGAACCCCCTATGAAAACATTGTTAGAAGCTTTAAATGATACAATTCAAACACTAACTACTCTAGAAGCAAAAATAAAAGCTAAGAAATGGTTTTTTCAAAGATCAAATGGCCTTGATGAAATTCAAAAATGCCATTTTTTATTATCGCTTATGATAGATCCTGTCAAAAAATTGCAAGAGATTCAAGATAGTGTTTTAATTGAAATGCGATCAAATTTTGTAAGCGAACTGGTACTATTTAATGTTGCTTTAAAAAATCTTACTGATAAAGAACTCGATAATTTTAGCGCACTAAAGATCAAAGAAATACTATCGCTTTTTGTTAACTTTTCACAAACTTCAAAAAAGATATCTGAGCAATGGAGATTATCAGATCAAACCCCAGAGTTCCAAGAGGATCCATCACTTCAAACAATCTCTGCAAAAGACCTTGATTTAGCGACTAGAAATTCTTTAGAAGAAGGTCTTGATAAGATCGAAGTTTTTGAAGATCATTCTGATCCAAAAGAGGCCCTGGAAAGTAATATATTAAAATTATATCAGGAACTCTATTCTGAGCATGGGACACGACTTGCTCCGGAAGCATTGGCAAGAGTTCAGACAGAGTTAGAATCTGCATTAAAAAATTTGCCACTTATAAATCAAATTTTACGTTTAAACTCTTTGAAGCGCTTGACCATTGAAATCATGGTTGTAAAAATCAAATTAGCTGAAATTGAATCATCCATATCTGAAGATTGCCAAATGCTTAGAGAACTTCATAATGAAAACTTAAAAGAGCTTAATCAAGCAAGAAGTAAACTGATTATGCAAAAACAATATAGATTTGAAGCTTGCAAACGAAAATTCGATTCTCATTGTGAAGATATGAAAATTGCTCAAATTACGATTGAGAGAACATCAAGTGAAATCCAAAAATGTGACGAAACTATTAAATCTCTTAATGATAAAAAACAAACGCTCGAAACATCTTTATCCTCTTTAAAAGATGAGAGCCAAAAACCTGAACTACAAAAAGTGATAAATAGTTTCCAAATCGAAATTGATCAAGCACAAAACGAAATAAATGATTTAAATAAAATATTAGAAGAAGCTAGAAAAAGCTTTAATCAACTCACAATGTTAAATACAAACCTGAAAAATGAAATTCGATATATGCTTGAAATGCTTCGTTTGGCAAATCTAAATGATATTGATTTAAACGAGCTTGGTGAAGTTTTTCCCGAAGAAGCTTGGGGTCAAAAAGCTAAAGGAAAACGTTTAGCTTGTTTAGATTCTACCAATCCAACAGTCTTTGCAGTGAGAGATTCGGATCTAGGAAGAGCTATGAAAGAATCGCAAGAATCATATCATCGTTGGAAAAGGGGATCGGATGTGGCCGGCTCTGCAGCCTCGGCCGCTTCTATGCCCTAAGATTTTAAAGTTAACCTTAGATCTAATATCTTTCTTCTCAACATAGCTTTTTACTGTCAATCCCCTTTGCTTTAATAACTTAAGCCTTACAAACGCATAATTAACTAAAATTATTTATTAATAATTTATAATTAATTGTTGACAGTTTATTTATAATTAATTAGGTTAATAATTAGGGGAAAGCATAATCAGAATTAAAGCACTATGCATATTCAACAAGACAATAAGAATATCAATATTGCTGCAATAGTGCTCGCCGGTGGAAAAGGAACCAGGCTCTTTCCCCTAACTTTAAACAGATGTAAACCGGCCGTTGCTTATGGCGGTAGATATCGACTCATCGATGTCCCCATTTCCAATTCTTTAAATTCCAATATCAGAAATATCTACGTCATTGCCCAATATCTTCCGGTAGAGTTACAAAAACATTTAACCAATACCTATCAATTCGATAGCTTTTTTCCCGGAAGCCTTGATCTTTTAATACCTCAAGAAAAACCAAATGGGGAAAGGATTTGGTTTGAGGGCACTGCTGATGCCATCAGAAAAAATTTAGATAAAATTTTAGAAATGCCGGTTGATTATTTTTTAATTCTCTCAGGAGATCAGCTTTATAACATAGATTTTCAGCAAATGTTTAAATTTGCAAAAGAAAAAAATGCCGATTTGACCATTGCTGCACTTCCTGTTGAAGCGAAAGATACAAACCGCCTTGGCATTTTAAAAACCGATAAAGATGATAAAATCATCGATTTTTATGAAAAGCCCGAATCCCAAGAAATTTTAGATGCATTAGAACTAGATGATCATTTTTTAAAAAGATGGAAAGTGTCCAATAATAAAAAATATCTTGGCTCAATGGGCATTTATATTTTTAAAAGAGAAGCGTTAAAAAAGATCTTAACCGAAGATGGCAGAGAAGATTTTGGAAAACATCTGATCCCCTCACTTATTCATAAAGCCAAAACTTGCGCCTTCGTCTACGACGGATATTGGGAAGATATTGGTACTGTAAATTCTTTTTATAACGCCAATATTGCCCTAACAAACCCCTCGTTTGGACTAAAAATCTATGATGAAGCAAATCCCATCTACACCAAGGCTCATCATTTACCCGGAGCTAAAATTAACTCTACTATTATAAACAGCTCGATTATTTGCGAAGGAAGTGTCGTCTCTGCAAAAGAGATCACCAATAGCATGGTCGGTCTTAGAAGTTGCATCAATAAAGGGACTATAATCCATGATAGCGTTTTACTGGGAAATGATTTTTATAATCCACCCTCTCAAAATCAAACCTTGCCAAAAAATTTTGAAATCGGCGAAAACTGTTTGATCCAAAAAGCCATTATCGATGAGAATGTCAAGATAGGTAATGAAGTGCAATTAATTAACAAAAACAACCTATCTACCTATGATGGAAACGGCATTTATGTCCGCGACGGCATAATTGTTGTATCCTCAGGAACTTACATTCCTGATGGTTTTATCTTTTAATTTATGAAAGTTTGGGCAATTTCTGATCTTCATCTCTGTTTTTCCGTTCCGGATAAAACCATGGAAGCTTTTGGCTGGAACAATTATTCTCAAAGAATAATGGATAATTGGCTAAAAAATATTAAAAACGAAGATTTGGTATTAATTCCAGGAGATCTCTGCTGGGCCAAAAGATTAGAAGAGGCTTTGATCGATCTTAAATGGATAGATAACCTTCCTGGACAAAAGGTTATTATAAAAGGGAACCATGATTATTGGTGGCCCTCTTTGACCAAATTAGAGGCAGCCCTTCCACCTAGCATACATGCAATTTACAATACTTCTTTTACTTATCAAGGTATTACTATTGGCGGAGCAAGACTTTGGGATACTTCCGAATATAATTTTAACCCCTATATCCAAATGCAGGATAATATTTTTCAAAAATGTCATAAAGAGCCCATGGAAGAATCAGAAAAGATTTTTGCAAGAGAGCTAGAAAGATTAAAGCTTTCTTTATCTAAGCTAGATCACACTTCCAATATCAGAATAGCCTTAACTCATTATCCCCCAATAGGGGCTGATCTTAAAGATTCAAAGGCTTCAAAAATTTTAGAAGAATATAAAATTAATTATACTGTTTTTGGCCATCTTCATTCCATCAAGCCCAATATGAAAATGTTTGGTATAAAAAACCAAATAAGCTACATTTTTACCTCAGCCGATTATATAAACTTTGATCCGGTAAAAATCTTAGAATGTTAGTTAAAAAACACCATTATTTTCTGGTTGAGGTATTGATTGCGCTCAGCCTAATCTTACTTTGCATTGTCCCTTTGATGCAAAATCCTATCAAGTTTTTTCAATCTGAAAGAAAAGAGCTTGAAAAACTCGAATACGAACGAATTTCCGATCTAACTTTTCTAGAGCTTAAAGAAAAGCTTTATAAAAATGAAATCCCTTGGAAGTTGAAACATACCAAGGAAGAAACGGCCTCAGTCACACTCTCCCCTTTTACTTTAAAAATCAATGACGATTATAAAAAACAAATCCCACGAAGCTACCAAATGTGGTTCAAAAGAGAAAAAGGCAATTCAAAAGAAACCTATAGAATACTGGTTGTTCAAATTCAAATTGGAGAAAAAGAAAAACCAAACGAATATAAAGTTTTTGTCAAAAAAACATTGTAGATAATATTTTAACTTTGGCATGGTAAGAGTTTGAACGGGCCCTTTTTCCATGAGTGAGTTTAAACCTTACATACCCTCTAAGTCCAAAATCAGAGAATTTTCTCTAAGAGCTATTATCTTAGGGCTGATCTTTGGAGTAATCTTTGCTTTGGCCAACTCCTATCTTGGACTAAAAACCGGAACCACTATCTCCGCTTCCATTCCAGCCGCAATTTTATCCATGGCTATTTTTAAACTCATGTTTAAAAACTCGACTATCTTGGAAAATAATATCGTGCAAACCATCGCAACTATGGGAGAATCGATGGCTGCCGGGGTAATTTTCACCATACCCGCTCTGTTTTTTTTAGGAGAAACTCCCTCAATCATGAGAGTTTTTATAATTTCTTCCTTAGGAGGAATATTAGGGATTTTATTTATGATCCCGATGAGACGATTTATAATTGTTGAAGAACATAAAAAATTGCCTTTCCCCGAAGGGACCGCCTGCGCAGAAATATTAAAAGCCGGAGAAAAAGGAAAAACTACCGCTTTTTTAGCAGCCTCTAGCTTTTTAACAGCTGCTCTTTACAAAGTGGGCTCCAATATCTTGTTTTTATGGGACGAGATGATCAATTGGACCATCACTCCGTTTGGCAAAACCGAATTTAGCTTGGATGCCACACCGGCCCTAATGGGCATCGGCTTTATCATCGGTCCTAGAATATCGGCCTTATTGCTCGCGGGAGGAGCCTTAAGCTGGTGGGTGATAATTCCATTAATAAGAATGTTTGCGTTAAATAAAGTGATTATTTTTCCATCTACAGTCCCGGTAGAGCTAATGTCCGCTGATGATATCTGGAATAGCTATGTTAGATACATAGGAGCCGGCGCCGTAGCAATAGGCGGAGTTTTAAGCTTAATGAAAATCTTTCCGATTGTTATTAAAACCCTAAAAGGGGGCTTTAAAGAACTTTTCAGCGGGGGTAACACAAATAAAAATACTCCGAGGACTGATAAGGATATTTCTTTAGCTTATCTTATTTTAGGAGCTATTGCCATCATGCTTATGCTTTGGCTCATCCCGATCACCTCTTTAAACCTCTTCACAGTAGTTTTATTGGTAATTCTTGCTTTTTTTTTCGTAGCCCTAACTTCTATCACCGTAGGTATTGTCGGAAGCTCCTCCAATCCCACATCAGGCATGACCATCACCACCCTTTTGATTGTCTGCATATTATTTGTAACTTTAGGCTGGACCGAAAAGGCTTATCTCATCAGTGCCATCACAACTAGCTGCGTTGCTGCAGTTGCAATCGCGATAGCCGGAACAACCTCGCAAGATCTCAAAACAGGTTTTTTACTAGGAGCTACGCCAAGAGCTCAGCAGATTGCAGAAATATTAGGTATTTTTCTTCCCGGTTTAATTTTGGGAAGCACCATTTTTTTGTTAAACCAAGCTTATCATTTGGGCTCCATTCAAATGCCGGCTCCACAAGCAGTTCTTGTCTCTATGGTTGCCAAAGGAGTAATGTCTCACGAGCTTCCGTACATGCTGGTAATAATCGGTATTATCATCGGGCTCGTAGCAGCAAGTTTAGATATACCGGTCCTTCCCTTTGCAATGGGGATTTATTTACCTCTATCTTTAAATACCGCTATAATGATCGGCGGACTAGTTGCACTATATGCTATGAAGCATGCAAGAAAAAAAGAGGTTGAATTTAGAGGGATTTTAATATCTTCAGGTCTTGTTGGAGGAGACGCCTTTATGGGCATTTTGATCGCTCTCCTAACAATTTTAGGAGTAATTCCTCCATCTAAAACTGCACTTTTCCCTACCTATTTGAGCCTGTCGATGTATCTTTTACTAGCCTTGTTTATTACCTTTTTGGCTGTTAGGAAAAAAAAGAGCTTTAAAGATGCTTTTTAAGAACCTCTAAAACAAGACGAGGGAGCTCAGGTGCCATGGAACCTTTTTGCAAAGGCCGATAATTTTTAGTAACCTCAGTTTTGGATTTATGAAAACTGAGGTTAGTAAGCTGCATTAATACCAACATGCAACCTACCTTGTCCTGAATGACTTGAAACTAGCGATTCAATGAGCTGCCAGCCATAATCAATCCTTAAATCAAAATGTTCTTTTTCATTCCATCTTAATCCGCATCCGGCAGATGCCAGTGAGGATGATTTTCTAAACAAAAGGCTAGGATCTACCTCGGTAACTTTTCCATAATCTACAAATCCAAGAAGTTGAAACTGCCCAATCTTATTATTATGTTTTTTTGTCGGAGCAATAAGTGGAGTGCGAAGCTCATTTCTAATAACTATGCCAAAATCTCCCAAAAGCCTATTTTCCTTGTAGCCCCTGACGGTGCTAAAGCCCCCGATCGACATCTCTTCGGAAGGTAAGAGTTTATTTTTGGTATATTGGCCCCAACTATTGATAGCCCAGGAAAATTTCTTCCAAAGAAAAGTGACTCTTTCAAAATTTACTATCGCATAATAATAACTGCTTTGGGCGCCCACTCTTTGATATGCAAAAGCAATATTGTTATTAAATGGAGTAGCATTGCCAGGGCTTAAATAAAGAGTCAACCCGCCTGTTGTTGTTCCCAACCTATCGTTTTGGATAAAATCATAGCCCAATAAGAACTGTAAAATATCGATCTGTTTATTTAAAACAGGAGCTTGGACAAATGATAAAAAATTAAAATTCCTTTTAAAATCGACCCCAAATGTAAAGTTATGCCTTACCGACCATTTGATAAAAGGCTCCATAAACCTTCCGCTGACTTGCCAGCTGTGGCCTTTCAGATGAACCCCTTTTTGCTGCTGATGAGGTTTGGTGGAAAGATAATTGCCAAAAAATTTTAAAACCTGCCTCCATGGAAGTGGAATCGTATAGCTAGTTGTCTCGCCCAGCCAATATTTAAATTTGTCGGCCGACATAATTTGAAAGGTCAGCTGATGGCCTAAATTAAAAACATTGCCATAGTTAAAGCCGGTATAATAACGATTGACGCCGGAGATAAAATAACCTGTGTTATCATACCCCCAAAAAGGCCTTAGAGGAAAACGATCCTCAGTTTGCAAAATTATGTTAGTCTCTCCAAGCTTTTGTCCTCTTTCATAAATGATGTGGGTAGAATAAAAAGGATTTTGATTGATCCAGATAATGTCCGATAGCATCCTATCGGAGCTGATCATTTCATTAGGATCTGTTTTAATTTGCTTTTTGATAAATTTATTGGAAAAATATTTTGCGCCAAAAGATGTTACTTCTCCTAACCTTGCTATTATCACGCTGATTTTAATATTTCCATCGGTAATATCTCCAGGCATTACTTTTACCGACACAAGGGGATAGCCGTTAGAGCGATAATAATCTTCAATCTCTTTTGTTAGTGAATTTAAAGTTTGCATAGAAATGCAGCTACAAAAATAAGGTCTAACTATCTTTAAAAAAGCACATTCATCCGGTATAAATAAATATTTATCCAAGAAAATTTTATCCACTTCATCATAAACTTTCACTTCTTCATTATCAGTTGCTATAAAAGTCAAAGAATTTAACCTGTCAATTAATGTTTTACCTTCTTCTATAACAATAGGAGGTGAAGCGCTTTCATTTGCAAAGCAACCGGCAAATAAAATTAAAAACAAAAATATTTTCATACCGCATAACAGCCTGGTATGCGAAATGTTACTAATATTTTTATTCTTTGTAAAATATTTTAACGTCGAGAACCTGTGAAATATAGCGTACAAAAAAACTAACTTCTGTATCTTGCTCAAGCTTACTTTTCAACTTTTTCTTGAATCTTTTTGCCAAAGGAAGGAAACAAACATTCTTTTCTTGCTATACCAAAACGATTTTTTGATATCACAGTTCTTAGATCATCTTTATATTCCATAAATAAAAATAAATCTTTATAGTTATTGTCTCTAAAATCTATAAAATTTTGAGTGTAATAATATTTACCAAGCTCAAGAGTTAAAACATTAGCGCCAATAAACTCTTGAATATTGTTCCAATAAAGCATGCCGGCCGCTGTATGATTAAAAACATTCACCCAACCCTCGCTTCCCCACTCCGAGTAATCTAATGTATTAAATCCTCCGCCTCCATCAATATAACCATTTAAATTGCCACTTCCAACCATCATGAAAGTATCATCGAAGTTACCTCCAACTAAATTTTGAATGTTGATAAATGTAATGGGTTGATCGGCTACAATATTACCGCTATTGCTGCCGGTGATATTCCAAACCTTGTTTTCATTGGGGCCAATGAGCGTATTTATACCTCCCCTGCCATCAACAAAACTAATTCCGTTAATAACTCTAAAAGTATCATTGCCTGCGCCGCCTATTAACTCTCCTCCATTGCCGGCTGTGACTTCATCAAATCCGGAAATATGCCCGGCCTCGGGAGGATAAATACTCGGTCCAATTCCTGTCGCTCTTCCTTCAGAAAAATCGACGTAAATACCCAAATTGTAACTAGAATAATCCAAGATCCCTTTTCCCGCCGAGTCATTGAGAACTCCGCTCACATTTATGCCTACAGATTCATTCATGATGAAGGTATCGCCAATAGAGCCGCCGTTCCAATTTGCGATATCGGCAATAGTATAAGTTTGAACATCGCCGGTAACGGTAGCGCCGTCTGTTGCTGTTACAGTCCAAATAGCCGACACATTGGGTCCATTGAAAGTATCATTAATATTTCCCGTTCCTCTAAAATTTTGAATATTATAAATACCATTGGTAGCGGTTGCACTATGATTTGGTATATCTATAGTTATACCTCCTGCTGTATAGGCAGAATAATCCAAATAATTATTGGCTGAGTTATTGCCGTCTATGATTCCGAGTAAAGATCCGGTATTATTAAAATAAAAATTATCCGCAACACTGCCTCCGATCAAATTCTTTATATTTGAAAACCGTACAGTATTTGTGGTGGTGATTAATGAATTGGGCTTGGGTAATAAAGAATCAACATTCCATGTATTTATTGTATTTGGCCCAAATAATGTACTATCGCCGCTGCCCCCATCGATACCGTTTGTCACATTAGATCCATTGAAGTAAAAATTATCAACATTAGTTCCCCCAACTAAAGTAGTGATTGTACCATCATTTAAATAATATGAATTGCTGCCATTGCTGCCTTGTACATTTGTAACTGTACCGCCGCCTATCGTGAAAGAATTAACCCCGCCTCCTAAATTTATTGTTGTCATATTTGCAGATACCGTGAAAGTGTTATCCGATCCTCCCTGCAATATTTGGATATTTTGGAAAGGATTGGCAGCCGATGTGGTGATCGTACCTGCATTATTTGCATTTACATCCCAAACAGCTCCCATAGGCCCTGTAATTTGATTAGAGCCTCCTCTTCCATCAATCGAGGTTACTTGATATTGCCCATCAAAAATAAAGAGATCATTGTTAGATCCTCCTCTCAAATATTCAAAATTACTAAAGGTAATGCCATTGATGGTTCCTACATAATTTGCGGTAATATGCCAAGTATTGGCCAAATCAAATCCCGTAATCGTATCATTTACGCTTTGTCCTGCAATTATATCGGTTAATTTAGTTGTGTCCGAAATACCTCCGGGATTTAAGCCATAAACTCCGGTAACGGCTCCTGTTTGAAGGTTGATGCTAACCGGATTTAAGGAAGAATATGCCGAATAATCTAATCTTTTTATTCCCCCGGAGGAGGGTAAAATTATTTGACCTGATATACCTAGATTGTCTGAAAAAACAAAAATGTCATTTTGCGTCCCTCCTGTTATGCTACTAGTAACATCTCCTCCGTTTAGATTATACGTATTATTGCCATTGCCGCTTGTGATAGTGCTAACTTGGCCACCGGTGTTAATATTAAATATATCTGTTGTGGGGCCTCCGATTAAATTATTAAAATTAGAAAAAATAATTAAATCAACATCTCCTGAATTGACCCCTGTGATATTCCAGGTGCTATTGGGCGATGATAAAAAATTATTGACATTGGATCCTCCAATAACTTCCGTAATATTGCCAATATCGGTAATGCCATTTGGCGCAAAACCATTTATTCCGGTAGCTTGAGATAGTCTTAAATTTACCGAAACGCTATTGGTATAACTGGTGTCATATTGCAAAGTCTTTAATACACTAACTCCAGTTCCCAAAGTTAAAGTTCCGGAAATGCTAGAGTTGTTTTTAAATAAAAATGTATCATCGGCAGAACCCCCACGCAATTTCTGAATATTGCTAAAGGTTGTCGTCCCAATTGTTGTTATACTACCAGCAATTCCCGCTTAAATAATTTCGTATAGATATGATATACTTATTTTACGGAAAATTTTCGTAGAGAGATTATTGTATGAAAAGAGGCCCTCATTGTCAGGAAAAGAAAACATTATCAACAGCCAACCTTTTACAAAATGTAAAAGGTGTTTTTGATCAAATACCAATAAACGACCAGC
>JACRNF010000096.1 GCA_016219355.1 Chlamydiota bacterium
GGTTCTAGATTTTGGGCTCCAATTTTTTGGATTTAGTTGATGTGCGGCAGATGCGGTTGCGCCTCTAACTGAAAAATTAACAGGCATACTTTCCTCCGTTAAGGTTTTTTATTAACTTAAATCCAATATAGGATTGGTTACTCAAGTTTTGTAATAATTTTAATATTAACGTAATAATAATTAATTTTTTAATTATAATAGTCTAGAATCATGTATAATAAAAATAATACTTTACAACTATAATTAAAATGCTAATCCTCAATCGAATAAAGACTTTTTAAGAAGAAATTGATAGAATAGCAACTTTTTAACCAATTTGGAGAGATATGTCTTTCTTAAGGCCGACCTCATTATATAATAGATTCGCTGGTGTATTTCCTTGTTCTCATCACAATGTACAAACCTTGGGAGGTGTCACAATGCAAAAAGCAGGAAGAATCGGATTATTATTGCTCGGAGCGGTTGTTTTAACCTCTTTTAGTTTATACGCCCACGAATACAAAAAGGAAGCTTCTCAAACTGCTTTAACTCCCGTTATATTCTCTGAAGCGGAAGGGATACAATGGGTAAAAGAATGCACAGATCAGCATCCTGAGATCCTATGGCTAGCTGACACCAACGTTCGAAAAACTGAAGAAGGTCACGCCACGCAACAGAAGTCATATTCGGAGCAGCTCTTTGATAAAAAATATATAGAATTTGACCGCACAGTCATGACAATTCATTGCTTAAGGTTAATTTTAAACGGCAGCGAAAGAGCCTATCAAGTATTTACCAAAGGACAGCCCAAAGATAGACTTTCAAGAGAAAGCTTCCAAGCCTTGCATTTGCAAGCAGAGCAATTACTAAAATCTAACTGGCAAGGTCTTTCCGAACAACAAATGGGACAAGCCTTAGAAACAGCTTTAGTACTTGGAGATATTGGTAAAAGTGAAAAAGCAAGAGCGCTTTTCAAACCTTTTGGCATAACAGCTCCCGACCAAGATGATTTCTATGGGGATGTGATGAAAATAATTGAAGAACACTCCGAACTCTGTCCTTCTTTTGCTCATCTACCTGCATCTGCTAAAAAGCTTCTCATTAAAGTTGCTAACCTGGCTCATTATGGTCATTTGTATCACTTAGAAGGAGGCTATGCAATAGTAAGTAAACTAAAACAAAGTAATGTACCAGCTACCGATCCTAATGCGCTCTCTTTTGACCTCTTAGTGCATACTTGTGATGTTGCCGGAGCTTTGGGTCATAAAAATAATCAATCTTCTCTTACCTTTACAGAATCTACCTACACAGCCATGCACGCTATGGAAGAGGCTGTAAAAATTCTTTGCGATCCTCACAAAACAGAGCAAGATGCTTATAATGCTTATTTAGAAAAACGGGCCTCTTGGCTGGCTTTAAGCTCAGAAGATACTTTAAGCCGCGTGTTAACTCGCACCGGCGCTATGCTAAGATTATTTACTCCGGCAGACGGAATGATTTTAAAAAATGCTATGCAGCAATTAGCTGAAGATGCGCAGAATAAAATTGCTGCCCAACTAGATGTAAAAAAAGAGGATCTGATCAAACGAACCCCAACTTACATGGTTGCACTATTAGTTAACCTTTTAGATAGCCCACAGCTTGGAACAAACAAAGAAGAAAGCCTCACTAACGTGATTAAGACTGGACTTCCCTTTATTTCTAAAGTCCTTGAAAGGCACAAAGAGCAATTGGCAAGAAATGAGGCCGATCCCAATATTCCCCTTAATTTTAATGAAATAGCAGGAGTTGTAAAAACATCTCCCAACTTACTTAACAATGATTTTCTTATCGATAAAGAAGGAATGGTTCATATAATAACTGAATAGAAAATTCAATTTTTTGTATTCTATAACAATCCTTTTTTCTCTGCCAAAAGCAACGCATAGGCAAAAAAAGAGTCTCGGCAATAAGCCGTAATTTTTTGACCATTCACAACAATCTCTAACTTTCCGTCACAAAAAATATCCAACACTTTGTTTTTAGAAAGTGTAATGACCGTAGCTATGACCTCTTCATCATCACGGCTTGTATTTTCAAGCTTATCAATTTTGGCAAAAAACACTTCAAGAAAGTTCGTGAAAATACCACTATCGGTTGTGATGGTTCCCAAGGGAAAAATATCGGTGATTATATATCCGGTTTCTTCTTTTACTTCTCTTTTTGCAGCAGCTAAAGTAGTTTCTCCTTTATCCCTGCCGCCTCTTGGCAGCTCAATTTCCCAGTTTCTTGTCGCATGTCTATAAATCAGATTCACCAAAATATCATTATTTGGATTTACTGCAAGAACGACAACCCCGGCAGGTCCGTTTAAACCTTTTTGAGAGATGAACCTATTGTAGGTATTATATTCGCCGGTTGGTAAAATGATCGCATCTCTAATCCAAATCCAAAACCTATCTTCAGCTACAACACCTACCGGCTGATGAAATTGAGTTTGGATCTTCATCATCGTTGGCAAATCTAAGACAAGCTCAATTTCTCCCTTTTTCCAATCCCCATTTGGCCCAAAAGCGTGAGGATATTTCTCATTAAGCTCCAAGTATCTTGCAATATTTTTTTGGTCTGGTGTTTCATTGGCGGCAAGATGGGCAGAAATCATGCAAAAGATAAAAGCAAAGAGCATTTGTATACTTTTCTTAAAAATAGTCAGTTTCATGTTTTTTTTTCCCAAGGATAGCCGATCTTGGCAAGACCAAAATCGATCAATTTTGTTTAAATTAGATTGAAAAAGGATAGTTTATCATGAAATGATTTTTGTTGTATCTGAAAGTGGGAAATTGTTATTGAGAAAGATCAATTAGAAGAAGATGATATGACTTTAACACATCATAATTTGTTTAGATTTTTATGTAGTCTTTTAAGGTTTTTTTTAGTATAGCTTACTTGGGATGATCAATATAAATCAGTGGAGAAAAATATGAAAAAATCGATTTTTTTAATCTTGTTTATAGGGCTTTTAATGAGCTGTCAAACAATGAATATTAAAAAAGAAAGTGATTTAAATCTTGCTATGAGAAAGCTTTGGATGGAGCATGTAATTTGGACAAGAGGTTATATCGTTGCATCGGTTGCAGATAGCCAAGATGCCAATGCTGCAGCTCAAAGACTTTTGAAAAATCAAGAGGATATTGGAAATGCTGTGATTCCATATTATGGCAATGATGGGGCCAAAGAGCTAACTCGTCTTTTGAAAGAACATATCATGATAGCTGTTGAAGTTATCAATGCGGCAAAAGCAAATGATAATACAGCTTTAGATATTGCTCAAAAAAAATGGCATGATAATTCCTATCAATTGGCAGCGTTCTTAAACAAAGCAAATCCGGCATGGAAGTTAGAAGATCTTAAAACAATGTTGCATGAACATCTTACCTTAACAACTAACGAAGTGGTTGATAGGATCCAAAAAAAATATGATGATGATGTTCAAAATTTTGACAAAGTTGAAGACCAAGCTTTAAAAATGGCCGATGTTCTATCTTCAGGAATTGCTAAGCAATTTCCAGATAAATTTAAAGGCTAAAAAGATCGTTTTTTATGTATGAGCTATTTTGAAATATATCAAAATAGCTCATCTAAGGGATCGTAAGATAATAACATTTACAGTTATCGAGGAGAAAAATGAAAATAATACAAGAGATTATCTTATCTTACTGCACGGCTTTAAAAGAAAATGATTATCAAACGATAATCGCTTTATTTGCAAAAAATTCCAAAGTATATTCCTTTTTAGCTGGTGTAAAAGAGCCAATGGAGTTCTTTGAAAATTTATTCTCTACAAGTAAAAGAACTATTGTTGATCTAAGAAAAATATTTGTTGGATTAGATGATCCGAAAAGTGTTGCAGCTTATATTTATCTTGAGACTCTTTGGGCTGAGAAACTTAAATTAAACGTTGAAGCTGTAGATCTTTTTGAGTTCGATTCAAATAATAAAATAAAAACTCTTAGAATAATTCTAGACACTCATCCAATAAAAAAATTAAAAGAACGTCTTCAAACTGATAATTAGAAGAGAAATTACTCTTGAAATGCATGATCATGTAAATGCCATAATTACAGCAATACCCAAGTAATTTTGCATCAAAGTGAAATGTCAACTACCTGCCGTTCAATAAATCGGGCGTTTTCTCTTGAGAGGTTTGCCATTTTTGAGAAAATCCGCCTATTATCCCAACAAGTATATCTCCAATAACATTGAAAATAGGCAATAAACCTCGATTACATACAGGCACTAAAGTCCAATTATAAATGGTTGTTAGCCCATTTTTTATAGCACTTAGAAAGTTTTTAAATATCTTAGCGATTTTAGAGTCCTGTACCGCTACATCTGCTCTAACTTTTGTAGTATTTGAAACCTGAGGCAAAATTTTTCTAATGAGTTTACAGATTGGACCGATCAAATAATCATTAAATCGATAAGATACTTCTTTTATGATCTCGACCATCTGTTTGGTAATTTTATTTATAAAAAAGCGTTTTATGCAATTTTCAAACATCCATATTGTAAGATCATACAATTTATTTAAAACTCCCTTAATTATCCTATAGAAAACTTCGAATAGTTTATCGATATATAAAATATTTATTGTTTTAGAGATAAATCTACAAGCTTTAGTAACTAGACTGATCATAAAATTAATAACTTGTCCAAAAACGAACCCTATTTTTTTGCTTACAGTATCACATTCTTTCCAAGAGATAATTTTAATACTTGAACAGCAATTCCCGCTTAAATAATTTCGTATAGATATGATATACTTTTTTTACGGAAAATTTTCGTAGAGAGATTATTGTATGAAAAGAGGCCCTCATTGTCAGGAAAAGAAAACATTATCAACAGCCAACCTTTTACAAA
>JACRNF010000097.1 GCA_016219355.1 Chlamydiota bacterium
AATTTTCTCAAAATCCATTTTTAGCGACAATGTTATAATGAAGCCTCCCGTGCGGTTAATTATAACATAAAAAAAAATGTTGTCAATAGGTTTTTCGATTAATTATTTCGCGATTCCTTATGATGATCAAGGGCGCCTAGCTTCCATTACCATAAAAGATAATACTGCCAAATTGATAATTGCATCGGCCAGCTTTGAATATTTTGATGATAAAATTTGCATTAAAACAAGCGACAATCAAGAGATTGAGTATAAATTTAAGGATGGCCGTTTAACTGAAGCTGTAAGACCACACAAACCATTTGTTCAATATGAATATAGCGCATATGACAAAAATACATTGCTCAACAAAAAAATCCTTCCCCAAGGTAGAGGCCTTGAAATCGAATACGACGCAACTTGCAGAGTAACGTCATTAAAAAAACCGGCAAAGTCCGATGGTAAAATGACAATGGTTGCAGAGCTTTTGTATTATGATAATGAAACTGAGGTCAAGAACGCTTTAGGGCAAAAGACTAAATATGCGTTTAATTCCAGTAATCAGCTTATTAAAATTGAAAAGTTAGACAAAACAGGCAAGGTTTATAGAACCCATAGAAACATTTGGGGGCAAAAAAAAGAGTCAGGCAATTTAATAGCCAAAACTACCGAAGATGGGGCCGGAAATATATTAGTGCTCAATCAATATCTTTATGATAAACGTGGAAATATTATTGAATCTAAGCTCTATGGCAATTTAATTGGAAAAGGGACGCCCAAGATAGTCTTAAATGAAAATAATGAACTTGAAAGTGAAGAGGGGATTGATTGCTATAAAAAAACTTTTGAATATTCTGGTGACGGTAAAAATTTAATTCTTAAAGAAATAGACACCATAGGAAATTATTTATCATATACATATAAGCCCTCTACCAATTTATTAACTTCGAAAATCGCATACGAGCCTTTGGGTAATATTAATCAACGTTTTGTCTATGAATATAACGAACAGAATATTTTGATCAAAATTACTTTAGATGGTAGGAATGTTCACTCGAGTGAACTCACAGAAAAGCATATTACATATATAACACCTAAAATGATCGCTCCGGCCTTTGGGCTTGCAGAAACTACAGAAGAAAAGGTAATTAAATATGACGATGTACGCTTTGTTAAAAAGTTTCAGAGTTTGTTTGATAATAAAGGACGGGTATTTCAAGAAGATGTTTTTGATTCAAATAACGACCTGCGCTACTCAATAAAATTTTCCTACGACGAAAAGGGAAATATTTCTTCAGAGACCGATCCTTTAGGCAATGTTACTTCCTGCAAATTTGATAACAACAACAACCTGATTTTTAAAGAGAACAATCAGCTCATCTTAAACTATGAATATGACTTTGAAAATCGATTAATTTCAAGTATTGGAACTTGTTTTGACAAGCAAACCTTCAAATCAACCAATCAATACGATTTGATGGGCAATCTACTTGTTGCAACCGATAAAAATGAAAATGCAACCCAATTTTCCTACGATGAATTTGGCCGAGTTATCAAAGTATCTTACCCTGAAGTTTATGATGAAAATGAAAAAATAAAAACTCCCACATATCAGTTCCTTTATGATTTATTAGATAATGTTATTTCCATTACCGATCCCAAAGGTTATGTGACGATCAAAAATTTTACCATTCAAGCCAATCCCTTTTTAATAAACTATCCTGACGGAACAAAAGAGAGATTTAAATATGACAATTGCGGCAGCTTACATCGGCAGGTAACAAGAGACGGGACTTTATGGATTTATGAATATGATTATATGGGCAGGCCAAACAACATTGAACATTTTTCTCAAGTTGATACAGGGCCCGGAACTTTTTTAGGAAATAAAATTCGGGAATACGATCTTTTTCAATGTATTTCAGAAAGAGATGAAGGTTATGCTTATACCAAATATTTATATAATTTAGGCCGTCTTGATTCGGTTAGATTAAATGATGATGATTTTGATGCTAAGCGCTTTACATATGATGAATTTAATCGAATTAAATCGGAAGAATTTTTTACAAACAAAGAGTCCAATGATTCTTTTAGTAAAATCAAAGAATATGACTTATTAGACAGGGTCACAGAAGAAAGAACAGAAGTCAAAGGGCAAGTATTAGAGCGCAAAAAATTTATTTATGATCCTTCCGGCGATTTAATAAAAAATATTTCCTTTTCACAGGGCAAAGAGCTCATTACAACCATTGAATACGATGGACTTCACAATCCTAAAAAAATTATCGATCCGTTAGATAAGGCGACTAACATTTATAGCAACTACAAATTTATCAATGCTCTTAACCAAAAGGTGCTCCAAAGAACAATTACCGATAGTTTAGGAAATACGCAAATCATTACCCATGATCTCGACTTTGTACAACTTTTTAGCTCGACTCGATACAATAATTTAACAAAATCAAGCAACTCTTGACAGCTGATCTGCAAATATATCCATAAGTTTTTTAAAATCCTCATTATTATTTATAAAGGAAGGGCTTAAAATAGG
>JACRNF010000051.1 GCA_016219355.1 Chlamydiota bacterium
AACAAGTTTTGGAATGATGATGCAAAATTGGAAAAACAGATCGAAACCTCGGTCTGAGGCTGTGAAAGGCCATTTTTTTCAGTATTTCAATTGTTAAGATTATTAAGATTCACGATCTTTTCATATGCAAAGACCTATAGTGCTTTAATCGAATTTGTTGCCTATGAATGTTTAAAAAAAGGTTTAAAAGGCATATCTTTGGCTCCCTGTGATTCATCGATTAAATTTTATGAAACATTAGGTTTTCAAAAAACTGAGTATGGCGATATGACGATGTCAGAAGAAGGTATTAAAAAATTCATAGTTTCCGATAGAGCCAAAAGAGCTCAGATCATCACTCAAAGAAAAGAATTGCAAAGGAGCTCCGCTCCTTTGCTAGAGGTTCTTAAGGAGACAAGGGCTCCTTAAATTGGAGGACTTTGTCCTCCAAGCCACCTATTAAAGGAACGAAGTTCCTTTAAAATTCTTTGTGATTAAGCTCTTGCTGCGGCAACTTGCAGTGACTGTTTTTCTCTTTCTAAGAAACCTTCTCGCATTTCTTTAAAAAGATCCCGAGCTGCTTCGATGGGTAATCTTTTTTGAGGATCGTATGCTAATAATCTAGAAATGAGCCCTTCAAATGACATTTCTTTAGGTTCATCTAACCAATGCGTGGGATCAATTTGAGCTATTTTTTCGATTTGTTGGTGTTTATCTTTAAGAATAGGAGAATAGATGGCATAAACCTTGTTTTGAGTCGATTTTGATAAGAAACTTTGACATAGAAGGGCGAGTAAAACTCCAGCGCTCCAGGCATCATTTTCATGAGTTTGATATTGTATTACATTGTTAAATAGGACATGTCGAAGCGATTGTTCCAAATTTGGATCTTTTAAGAGTGTTTGCCGTCTTGCAAAATTGGCTATTGCAAGCTCAGGGGAGATAAAAGCGTTCAAAGCCGTTTTAGGAATCGTTTTTTCAGTGCTCGAGAGACCAAAATCGGTTACTTTTAGAGTATAGGGCCATTCTTTATCAGTTGGATCCGGGACAACTAAAAAGTTTTCGGCTTTAACATCGCCATATACGATACCTTTACTTTTTAGGTAGGATAATATCTCTAATATTTTTAGACAAAATTTTAAGCGGTAAGCATTAGTGAGTCTACCTTGTTCCCAAAAAATCACCAAATCCATGAGAGCTTTATCTTGAATCATGAGCATTTTGACAGTGTCTTTTTTCTTCTCATTAGTCCCATGATACTCAGTAGGCTTGGTTATAACATCTGTATGGATTACATATTTTTCAGACTCAGGATCTGAAGCTAAAAATTGTATAATGCCACTTTCATCCTCGAGTAGAGGTTCATATTCTTTAGGAACTCTAACGGAGGCAATTATTTTTCTAATATGCGCCGGATCTGATGGCTCATTGAGTAAATTTTTAACATCGTAAACTACTTTAAAGCTGCCACGTGCTATAACGGTTAAATAGATCATAACATGCGGCGATTTGCTTATATCACTGCTTGGAATTATTCTGATCTTGCGCGTAGATAATATTTTGGAAACTTTGTGTACCTTTTGCGTATCTAAATGCTGTAAAATATAGTCTGTTATTATGCAGATAGCATCATCTTCCTGTTCGATAGCATAACGTCTTAAATTTTTTCTTACATTTTCTACGCAGAGTGTTGACATAGTAATTTTGATTGTTTTTTAAAAAGTCAAATACAATACATGCTTCTTCATTAAAAAGACAATAATTTTCCTGAAAATTTCCAGCGCTTTTTATTAAAGAAAAAAGAGGATTGCAAAGGAGCTCTGCTCCTTTGCTAAAGGATCTTAAGGAGACGAAGTCTCCTTAAATTGGAGGACTTTGTCCTCCAAGCCTCCTATTAAAGGAACGAAGTTCCTTTAAAATCCTAGGATTTTATTTAAAGCGAAATAAGAAGGAGAAGGCTCTTTGATGATGGCGCCGCCGAGGCAAATATTATTATCATAGAAGACGATGGATTGTCTTGGAGTAATGGCCCTTTGGGGCTTTAAAAAGTTTACGTAAATTATTCCATCTTCAATTTTTTCAATGACGCAGGGCTGATCTTCTTGGCGATATCTTATTTTGGCCGAGCAAATGAGAGGGAGTTTGGGCATCTGGCTAACCCAGGTTATCTCTTCAGCGGTTAAGCTATCGGCATAGAGGGCAGGGTGGGTTGCTCCTTGGGCTAATATTACTACATTACGATCAAAGTCTTTGCCTACAACAAACCAGGCGTCACCTTTGCCGCCGATTTTAAGCCCTTTTCTTTGTCCGATGGTGTAAAATGCCACACCTTCGTGTTTGCCAAGAATTTGACCCTCAAGAGTCTCAAAATTGCCTGGTGTAAAAGGGATATACTCATTTAAAAAGGTTTTAAAATTTCGCTCGCCTATAAAACAGATGCCGGTGCTATCTTTTTTGTTGAAAGTGCAAAGATCGTTTTCTTCGGCGATTTTTCTTACTTCAGTTTTTAACAGATTGCCGATGGGAAAAAGGACCTTTTTTAAAATATCTTGATTTAAGGTGTAGAGAAAATAGGTCTGATCTTTTGATAGGTCCTTGGCTTTTAAAAGAAGGTGGTCTTCGTTGGTTTTTGCATAGTGGCCAGTTGCTAAAAAATCGGCGCCGAGATCTAGGGCCTTTTCTAAAAGAAGCTTAAATTTTATTTCTTTATTACAAAGAATGTCGGGGTTGGGGGTAAGCCCTTTTTGGCAGTCTTTTAAAAAAGAGGCAAAAACTTCTTCTTTATACTCTTTGGAAAAGTTTAAAGTGTAATAGGGAATGTTGATTTTTTCACAGACTCTTAAGACATCTTCAAAATCTTGTTTGGCAGAACATTGCCCGTTTGAATCTTCCCAGTTTTTCATGAAAAGACCAATTACATTGTATCCTTGTTGTTTTAATAAGAGGGCTGAGACCGAAGAGTCAACCCCTCCGGACATGCCTACGGCAATTGTTTTTTTTTGGATCATAGTTCTTGAAGTCTTTCAATTCTCTCTTCAATAGGGGGATGGGTGGCAAAAAGATGTAGAAGTCCTTTTTTAGGGGGGTGAGAAATTTTAAAAGTGGCAAAAGCGGGAGTTTCTTTGGCAGGATCTTTGATCTCTTGCATGCTTTTTAAAGCTTTTAGAGCTTCAATCATTTTTTCTTTGCCGGCTAAATGAGCCCCTCCGGCATCGGCCTTATATTCCCTGTGTCTTGAAAAAGCACAAATAACTAGACTTCCTAAAATCATGAAAACCATTTCAAAAAGAAAAACTGACATGTGATAGGAGGCGTAAGAAGAAGAGGATGATTTTTCTTTATTCCCAATGCCTGAAATAATGGAAGCTAAAATTCTGGCCAAGAACATGACAAAAGCGTTGACGACTCCTTGAAGAAGAGTCATGGTTATCATATCACCGTTGGCGATATGAGAAATTTCATGACCTATAATGGCAGAAATGTCATTCTGGTTCATTCTGCCAAGGAGGCCGGATGAAACGGCCACTAAAGAACTATTTTTGGTAGCTCCGGTTGCAAAGGCATTGACTTCATTAGATGAATAAACGCCAACTTGGGGCATGGCTAGGCCTGCATCTTCCGAGAGCTGTTTTACAGTACTTAAAAGGAATTGCAGATCTTTATCTTGAGTTGACGGATCTATGATCTCTACTCCCATCATCCATTTGGCCATCTGCTTGGACAATAAAAGAGAAATGAACGAGCCTCCCATACCCCAGATTAAACAAAACAGCATGAGAGATTTTATATTAAGGCCGTATCCCGAAAGAAATGGCTGTACGTTGAAGAGATAAAGCAAAAATGAAATAGTCGAGATGACAAGCAAGTTGAGCATTAAAAAAAGTACAATTCTTTTTACCATAGTTTTTTCCTATGTTTTTTTTGTACCCATTTTACCTCTATAAATCATGGATGTCAACTACTTGCAATAATATTTTGATAAGAAATTAGTTTGCATAAAAATTAAGTTTTGTGTCATTTATCAAATGTAAAGAAATATTAATTGGTGGTCTTGATGCCAAAAGTTTTTTTAACCAAAGTCAAAGAAAAAAAAGAGAGCGCTATTTATAATTTGGATCAAATAAAAAGGATGCTTGCTAAAAATAATGCTTGCTATGTTTTAATCACATGCTCAGAACCTTCCCAAGATGGAAAAATGCAAGTTGAGCTTGATTATGATGGAGATCAGAATTTAGCTGCTTATTTAGTTGACGGCGCTCAAAAAGTTTTTGATGATGAACAAGAAAAACAATTAGGTTAGATATGAAAGAGCCTCTTAGCCATTTAAAAAAATGGTATTCTAAAAATTTTCCTCAAATTTTAAAAGATTATACCACACTTTTAAAGTTTAAAACTATTAGCTCAGACCATAAATACGATAAAGAAATAGATTTATGCGCCAAGTGGATAAAAAATTATTTACATAAAAAAGGTCTAATTGCCGAAATTGTAGAAACTCCAGGAAGGCCGCTTGTATATGCCCATAACAAATTTAAAAAAGGAGCTAAAACGGTCCTTTTATATAATCATATGGATGTGCAGCCCATAACCCCTTTAAAAGAATGGAAAAACGACCCTTTTGTTCCCAAGTTCGAGAAAGACAAAGTCTATGCTCGTGGTGCATCAGATAATAAAGGACAGCTATTTTATACTATGCTCGCCGCTTCATATCTTGCCGATCTTGATTTGCCTTTAAATATTAAGCTATGCATTGAATCTGAAGAAGAAAGCAGCAGCTTCGGCCTTCATAAGGCGATCAAAGATCTTAAAACAAAATTACAAGCTGATTATTTAATAGTTCTGGATGTTGGTTTTAAGACAAGAAACGAACCTGCCGTAGTTATGGGCGCAAGAGGGCTATGCGCTTTAACTGCTGAATTTATTGGATCAAATGTTGATTTACATTCCGGAGGACATGGCGGTATCGTCAATAATCCTTTGAAAATGGCAGTTGAGATTTTATCCAAATGTTATGATAAAAACGGCAAAGTTGCTATTCCTCATTTTTATGATGATGTTAAAGAGATGACCAAAGAAGAAGAGAAAATGTTCGATACAAGCTTTGATAAAAGAGCTTATCAAAAAAATTTCGGAGTGAAATATTTTGCTAAACATCCGGGAGGCTCTTCTTTGCATGCCGCTTGGATGTATCCGACGCTTGAAATAAATGGGATCGGAGGGGGATTTTTTGAAGAGGGATTTAAAACCGTGATCCCGGCCAAAACTATTGTGAAAATATCTTGCAGGTTGGTTCCGAACCAAGATCCGAATAAAATTATAAAATTGGTATCGGACTTTATTAAAAAAGAGGCAAAAGGCAAAATTGATGTTAATATAAAAATCCATGAAGGAGGATTTGCCGTTAGAGGAAAAAAAGATTCTGCAATTGTTAAAGCGGCAACCAAAGGATATGAAGAGGTTTTTAAAAAACCTTGCAAAAGAATATTGGAAGGTGGGTCAGTTCCAATTATTGCAGATATTGTTAAGACATTAAATTGCGATGTTGTTATGATGGGGGTAGCATTACCTGAAGATAATTTTCATGCTCCCAATGAAAGTTTTGATTTAGTAAGGATGGAGCAAGGGTTCCAAGCGGTAGTAAGAACTTTAGAAAACTTAGCCGATAAGTGTTAAAAACATGAGTGAAGATACAATTAAGTTAACTCCTTTTGAGGAGATTGCAAAGAAAGTCAAGTCCTGGGCTATTTTAGGTCCGATTTTTTTAATTTTCAGCCTATTTTTAGCCTCTTCTTTCGAACTGCTTATTGCAGCAATTTTGGGTCTAATAATTATTGCCCGTTATAAAAGAAAAGGATTTTATGGCTCATTACTTATTTTTTCCGGATTAATTTTACAAAGACAGCTCTTTTTGCAAGAGGGTAATCTTTGGGCGCTTGGCATTGATGTTAGCGTTATTCTTAGTTTAGCGATCAGTTATTTTTCATTTGATATGGTCAGTTCTTTTCTTCAAGAAAAAAATGAAAAAGTTGCAGAGCCCATAGTGGACGACACAAAAATAAAAGAGCTTCAAGAAAAAGAAATTATTTTAGAAGATAAAATCAATGAATTGACCCTTGAATTGCAAGAAAAGGGAAAAGAGCTTGATTCGTATTTGGAAAATATTTCAATTTTAAGAAAACAGGCTGAAGAAAACGAACAATGTCAAAAAAATAGCCTCGATGAAATTTTGCATAAAGATGAAAGAATTATTCAATTAGAGACACAGCTTGATGCGCTTCAAGATCAGCTCTCACTTTTAAAAGATGAAGAATTTTTAAAAGATAAAAATGAGGAACTTTTAAATCTATTAAATATCTCTAAAGAAAAAGACCTCAAGGCTCAAAGTCAGATCGAGCAGCTTGCAATTGAACTAAAAGAAAAAAATAAAGCAATAGCAGAAAAGCAAAACGATACTGCATTAATAGCTCTTGAAAAAGAATTGGAAAATGCTAAACAAAAAATTACCGAGCTATCTCTTAATAAAAATAGTTCAGCTGAAGAGGATTTAAAGCATAAAATTGATGAGAAAAATGAGCTCATTCGACATTACGAAACTAAGTTTTCTCAGCTTAATAACACCCATTCTTTATATAAGCAGTTAAAGGCTCAGTTCGAGGAAAAAAATCATGTTTTACATGAAACAAGGGTAGAACTTTTTCATGTCAAAGAAGAGCTTATTGCCATCAAACGAGAGCAAAAAGAATCTGTTAGTGAATTATCTGGTGGTGAAAAGTCTTTAATTAATGATCTATCAGGTTCTCAAGAAGAACTTGAACTACTGGAAGATGAAAATTCTCATTTAAAAGAGCTTATTTTAAATTTAAGCGATAAGCTATCCAAAGAAAAGCCAAAAAGGCAAAGCAAGAAAAAGCTTGTAGTTGAAGAACCTGCAATTGATTTAAACAACAGTTAAGATCTCATGTCCGATGGGCGTAATCAAGATAGTATGTTCATTTTGTGCAGAAGGTTTGCCATCAAAAGTTCTTGCAGTCCAATGGTCTTTTTCATCAATGATCGCATCTCTTACCCCAGCATTTATCATCGGTTCAATTGTAAAGGTCATGCCAGGAACTAGGGGAATTTGCATGTTATTGTGATGATGAGGGATTTGTGGAGGTTCATGAAAAGCAATACCGATGCCGTGACCTACAAATTGATTTACAACTGAGCAGCGATGATTTTTAGCAATTTTTTCGATCACATCCCCAAGCTCATAAATTTTTATTCCCGGTTTGCAAATAGCTATTGCTTGCATCATTGCCTCATATGAGGCGGTCAATACATTTTGTTTTTCTTCAGAAATTTTCCCAATGGCAACAGTTTTTGATGTGTCACCAAAATAGCCATCAAGGATACAGGTAACGTCGATGTTGACTATATCGCCCTCTTTTAAAACAGTTTTATCGGGAATGCCATGGCAAATTACATCATTGATCGAAGTGCAAATGCTTTTAGGATATGGAGGATGGCCATAATTTAAGGGAGCCGCTATGGCGCCCGCTTCTTTGTGTAGTTTTTGAGCGTAAAGATCGAGATCTTCAGTAGTGACTCCCGCAATAGCAGCAATGCAAAGTTTATCTAAAATTTGGGCCGCTAATTTACAAGAATTTTTAATTCCAATTATTTGTTTTTCGGTTTTAATTAAAATCCCATATTTATTTAAATACTCAAAATTAATGTTAATATTTTTTTCAGCTATTTGGGGATAATGACATTTTTTCCATTTTTTGCCGCTATGGCACCAGCAAAGATCATTGCGATTTATCATAGTAATAACCTCAGTTTTGGGTTTAATCCACTCAGAATCAGCAATCTTTTTGCAATTTTGATTTCTTTTTTTCTCGAAAATAGAGCCTTTGGCTATTTTCCTCGAAAAAAAGAAATCAAACTCCTCAAAAATCTTAGCAGATTCAGAGGGAAGAAACCCAAAACTGAGGTTACAGCATTGGTTTTGCCCCAAATAGGCCTCTTGCCAATTTTGGATTTACGAAAGCAAATAATCCAGTAACGTTACGGTTTGAAGGACAATCTCCAGAGGGTTCTACAACATTAGATGGAAAAACATATTACGTTTATTTGGTTACAGTCATTGGCTCAAGTTGTAAGTATTTTCCTGCCACTTCAAGTCAAATCGATGAGATAAAAAAACAACTTGAAAATAGTTGGAGTAACTACCAAAAAGAAAATAAAGAGGCTCCAACTTTTAGGGATGTGGATAGATTTGAATGTAAATGGCATTTGTTAGAAGATCGATCAACTATTGATTCTGATCAGAATCCAAGTATTTTCTTTATTAGAAAAGGAAAACCTGTTGAAAATGTTTCTTGGTCCTTGTCGAACATATGTTTTTCTGGAAAGATTAATCTTGTTGCTAAAGAACATCTTTGCGATGAGCTTAAAGAAATTATCTCTTCGGGAGGTTCAAACAGGCCTCTTCTTACTACCAAAGTTTAGCCTATTTTATGTAGTGAGAAACACCGGTTAAAAAAAGCTGAACGGCTATTAAGACCATAATAAATCCCATGAGCCTTTCACATGCTATTAGCCCTTTTTCTCCTAAGAATTTTACAAACATTGGGGCCATTAATAAAATGCCTAAAGAGGCAAGCCAAGATAGGGTAATTGCCCCTATCATGGTCCATGCTCCATGATGAGAATAGAGCATGACCATAGCTAAAACAGCTGGCCCTGCAATTAATGGTATTGCTAATGGGACAATAAATGGCTCTTTGATTTTTTTCATTTCTTTATCGGTATCAACATCCGAAGGAAAGAGCATTTTGAGCGATAATAAAAATAAAACAATCCCTCCGGCCACTTCCACGGTAAATTTTTGGATATTTAAAAAACTAAGAAGAGCTTCTCCCACAAAGTTAAAAAATATGATTACTCCAAGGGCGATCAACATTTCCCGTAAAATAATTTCGGTTTGTCTTCTAGGCGGTATTTCTTTCAAAAAAGAAATATAAAAAGGGACGTTTCCAATAGCGTCTATGACGATAAACAGTGAAAAGGCGATAGAAAACATTTCGGTAAGATTAAACATGAGCCACCTCGGAGGGTTTTAAGCTCATCTTATTTTTTTTAGCTATTTTAGTGAAGTTGATTCTATTTCGATAGTCTGAAATAATTTTTTCATGAATTTTTTTTGATCAGGTATTAAATCATAAAGTATAACAAAACAATCATAGTTTTTATTAAAAGCGGACTTTGTCCAATTGGCTGAGCCTGATACTAAAGTTTGATTGTCTACGCAAATATATTTATGATGGCAAAGCTGCGGCCCTTTGCTTAAGAAAATTTCAACATTATTTTCTTTCAGTTTTTTAATAGCCTTGGCGCTGGCCCCCAGCCCCGAATGAAAATCCACAACAACTTTAACCTCCACATTTCTTTTTTTAGCTTCGATCAGCTCATCAATTAATTTAGGATGAGTTAAAGTAAACATAACAACCTCGATCCTAACTTTTGCCGAGGCAATGATCGATTTAACTTTTTCCAAAGCTTTATTTTGCGTATCAGGAAGGAGCCATAGCTCCATTTCCTGTCCTCCCACGCTAAATTTTTTATTGGCCGGGGAAAAAGGGGCTTTTTTAATTAAAAAATCTGCAATATCCGGGCTGTAAAAGCCGATCATCAAATTATCATGCATGGATAAAGAAGTAGGGGTCATATTGGCTGAGCCTAAAAACACCAGCTTTTTATCTATTACCAGGATTTTTTGATGCATCAACCCTTTGCTTTTTACTGAAATAGCACAATCTTGAGGCAAATTTAAAGTAGGTGATGATCTTTTATCATAGAAAACTTTCATTTTAAGGTTTTCTTTATGTTTTTGCATTAAAAGATCGATGATTTTAGCGTCGGTCAACCCAAAAGTGATTAAATGAATAGACTCTTTAGCCTCTTTTAAAGCTTTGAGTGCAGTTATTTTTAAATCTTGACGACACTGGTTGGAATACAAAATCGGCGGGTCATCTTGCTTTGGAAAGTGAGGAACTAATGAGTTAAAAATAAGATAACCATAGAAGCCTAAAAGGGCTACTATGGCGATACTAAAAAAAAGTTTTTTAACCTTTTTTAAAACCACATTATTTGAGTTTGTAAAAAGTTAAATTAGATGGATTTTCCTTGCTTTTTGACTTCTCTAATGACAGCCGTGATACCTTTTTTGCTAATGGTTCTCATTGCTGCAGTAGATAGCTTTAAAGTAACAAATCTTTTTTCGTCATCCAGCCACATTCTTTTCTTTTTGATATTAGGCAAAAAACGTCTTTTTGAGATCCCGGTAACTTTAAGACCAATCCCTTTCTTTTTCTTTGCGATACCACGATAGACATACTTGCGGCCGGCTACGCTTTTTCTTCCGGTCACTATACAGTGTTTAGGCATAAATAACTCCATTAATCATATATAGAAAACTATAATAGCAAACAATTACATAGAGAACAAGAAAAACCTCTTCTTCTTTTTAAAAAAAATATCCAAGAAATCCAAAGGAGCTTTGCTCCTTTGGCAGGGTTCTTAAGGGACAGAGTCCCTAAGAGGTAAGCATTAGGATAATAAGATGGAAGGTGAGATGGAGGAGGGTGGAGGGCTTTGCCCTCCACACCACCCATTAAAGGAACAAGTTCCTTTAAAATCTTAAATTATTTTTTTATATAAAAAAATAATTTAAGAACTAAGAATCAGCGGCTTTAAGTTCAGGGAAACATTCTGCTATACCTTGTTTCCAAGGATAACAGGTAACGTGATCGAACTTCTTCATGAAACGGTCTTGGCTAAGAACGATTGCTTCACAATCATGAATGTCTTTTGTAATTTTAATGAAAGGGCTAATATCTCGTTCATTAATTGTGTCAGAACTTTTTATTTCAATACATAGAAGCTGTTTTCCCGGTCTTTCGATGACTAGATCTACTTCTACATCTCCCATAGTGCGGATAAAAGAAAACCGATAGTCCGGTTGAAAATAACTTCCCAATCGAATGAATTCGAGCAAAATAAAATGTTCAAAGGCCTCTCCATAAGCGGCTGTTTTTGAAGTTAGCGAAGCTGAAAGTCTTCTGGATAAACTCCGAACAACCCCCGGATCAAAAAAATAAAACTTGGGTTTTTCCACTAAACGCTTTCGGAAAGAGTTGTGAAAAGGCTCTAAAAAAAACCCGATCATTGTATCTTCAAGAATAAAAAAATATTCTTTAATTGTCTTATCATCCACGCCAACATCCATTGCAATATTTGCATAGTTAATAATTTTTCCATTACATTGCGCGGCCACTTCAAGAAAGCGGCGGAATGGCGGCAACTTTCGTATCACTTGTTCACTCCAGATTTCTTCTTTAAGATAAGTATCTGCATAAGAGCGTAAAAATTCGCTCTTTTCTGTATTTTCTTCTAGACTAAAAATTTTAGGCAAAGTTCCCCAATGCAAGGCTTTTTCTAAATCAAATTGATTCTTTAATTCAAAACAAGATAGAGGATGCAAATGGTAGACAAATGCTCGACCGGCAAGTAAATTTGCCCCTCCTCGTTTTAGCTTACGTGCACTAGACCCCGTTAAGATGAATATTTTATCCGTCTCTTCAATTAAGCGATGAACTTCGTCCAGTAACTTTGGAACTTTTTGGATCTCATCAATAATAACATATATGATCTCCTTGGGAAGAGCTTTCACAATAGCATTAAGATCGCTTGGATTACGAAAAAATTGATCTTCAACATGGGAGTCTAAAAGATCTAGCCAAAGGCATTGGTTCTGATTAAACCGCTGTTTTAGTAAGGTGCTTTTGCCGGTACCCCGCGGACCAAAGAGAAAAATATGGGTATTTATCGGAGTATACTCCTGTTTTGTTTGACAAAAATGGAGTATGATCGGCTAAGATATGGGTTATTTTTAAGATTGAATGTCATAATCAGATCCTGAAACCAAGCGAACTTGGTTCATATGTTATTTAAAATAAGTTTCTTGTGATTTTTAGCCTTGCAATTAGTTGCAAATCAATGACTTGAATATAAACTTGGCGAAAACCACGTTTTTTTGTTAGTTTTCGCTGAGTTTATTATGACATCTGGCGAAAGCTATATAAAATATTCACTTTTCGCTGGGTTTTCGGTTATTGTTGGCGAAAACTAGAGGAAGATGATGGAGAAAGCAATTATAGGTCGGAATGAAGAACTTAAGATACTTGAAGAAATTTATGAATCAAACTAATCCGAGTTCTTAGCTGTTTATGGAAGACGAAGGATAGGAAAAAACATACCTTATTAGTGAATTTTTTAAAAATAAAGGGGTCTATTTTGAGATAACAGGTATGAAGGAAGGGGCCACGGCTGAACAGCTTTTTCAATTTGCATATGAATTTTCACGTCAATTTAATGACGGAAAACGAATTCCTCCTC